>DASSAK010000066.1:0-3306 GCA_035685445.1 Nitrosopumilaceae archaeon | reverse complement strand
CTAGAATCAGAAAAACCGGCAACATATTTTACCTTAGATGAAATTGCTTCAAAAATGAAAGTTTCTCCATTAAAATTAGATAATGCAATATCAAAACTAGAATCAAGTGGATTTGGTGCTAGTCCAACATCACTAAATCCAACCGGATTTAGAACAAACGCTAGAATTGATGAAGTTTTAGAAATTTTTACTTGCTAACCTTTGTATCCTAAACAAACGTAATAAAGCTCGCTACTTTGTTTTCTACTAGCCTTTGGTTTTGTTGTTATAATTTTAGCAAATTTTTTCTTTAGAAAATCTCGAAACTCATTTGAAAATTCTCCATCAAAGACCTTGAACAAGGCATTTCCCTTATATGCTAACACCTGCTCCATAATTTTTGCACAGGAATAGTTTAGAGATATTTGTTTTGCATGATCTACTGACCATTTTCCAGTTACGTTAGGAGAGATATCACAAATTACTGCATTCACTTTTCTTTCAAAGTATTCAAAAATTTCATCAACTATTGATTCATCTTCAATATTTCCTTTAAGTAGTTCTACACCAGGAATATCTTCAACAAAAGAGGTATCGATTCCCATTACCTTTCCTTGATTACCTGCAATCTGTGCTGCAACTTGTGTCCATCCCCCAGGAGCACACCCTAAATCAAGAACTAAAAATCCAGGTCCAATAATTCGATAAGCTTTATTGAGTTCCTTTAGTTTGAATGCAGCTCTACTACGATATCCCTGTTCATGAGCAAGTCTTCTATAATGATCTTTTCTTGCATCGATTAATTTCATTTTTCCTTCTTTGATTTTTTAATATCTGTTGTAACCCATTCCTCAATCCATTGACATGTTCTTGGACTGATTTCACCTTCTAACGAACATTTTTGTTCAACAGGACAAATTAAGCATGGAGCATTTTCAATGGATGTTGTACTGATTGGTGTTTTCTTTATTATGAGCTTGTAAGTCCATCGTCCTTTTTCTAGAATTTTTTCTCTTGTAATTATTCCCATTCTTTCCAGCTTTAATGCAAGTCGTGAACCATCCCTACTGGTGAGCTTGAGTTTTTTCCATAATTCACTTTGAATCATCCCACTTGATTCACGCTCAGCTAGTATATCACAAACTTTGTGGGTAAGTTTTTCCATATCGACTTTTTCAATCTGGAAATTTTCAATTTCTTCATCAGAAAGTTGTTCTTCTAATTGTTCTTCAAGGGTTTTTTCTTCCTCCTTTTTTTCCTCTTTGGTTTTCTTTTCTTTTTTAGCAGATTTAGTTTCTTTTTTTTCTGCTTTCTTTTTAGATTCTGTTTTTTTCTTTTCTTTTTTAGCAGATTTCTTTTTGGTTTTTGTAGTTTTTGGTTTTTTATCGAGTTTCTTTTTTTTATCTTTAAGAGACTTTAATTCTGCTTTTAGCTCCTCTATTTTTGAAATTGCATCATCTTCACTTACCATAATACCACCGACAATTTAGAATATCTTATTGTACTGATTGTTTTGGTTTCAATATATAACATGCCTTTTTTCCTACTTTACTGTAAATTTCTTACTGCTTGAAATGTTGTTTTTCCCATCCTCATCTACCATTTGAATAACAATTTCATAATTTCCAGGTTTATCAATTATTTCTGAGAATTGGTCTCCAACAGGCAAAGCTGCATTGTTTTTTGCAAAACATTGTTTAAAAAATCCATTTTGAGCTATCACTTGTTTTGATGTAGCACCAATACCATAAATTGTTATGTAAAGATCGCCACAATCAAATTGTTTATCAAAAATTGCAACTTGTACTTTGATTGGTTCTGATGTAGAATATTGATTTTCCAATCCTAAAATTTCAACATCAGGAGTTGAAATAAGCGTTGAATCAAATCTCCACATGTTTAGCTCGCGATCTGGTTCTTCAATTAATATTCCATTCAAAACAAAAGTGCCAAAAATTGTTGAGATAATTATTGGAAAAATAAAAACAACATAAACAATCCCTTTAGCAGCCACTTTGAATTTACAATTTTTGTTCCCTTATATCTATTTAGCAAACCGAATTGTGCGAATAAATTTGACGAAGCTATTAAATGAAAGTCGATCAAATAGCCAGCTAGATGCGTCTTAGAAAATTCAGAGTGCGTGCTTATCGTTGTATCCACGATTCTGGAGAGATTAATGTTGGAGATCTGGCTGCTTTTGTTGGAAGAAATGAGAGTGGTAAAACTACTATTCTTCAAGCATTAACATTGTTAAACAAGGACGAAGGTGTTTCAGAGCTTGATCTTTGTGATGAAATGTCTGAGGAATTAAAGTCCGAAGTTAAACTTGTAGAAGGAGAGTTTGAGTTAAGTCCAAAAGAAATCAGCCTAATAAAAGAGAAGTTCCCAAACATTCCTGAAATAAAAAAAATTAGAATTTTTAGAACGAACATGAATCCTAACACCCAATATGATTTTGGAAATGTAAAAATTAGTGAAGAGGCAAATAAAGGAATTAATTCATGGGAAAACTTTACTGAAAAAATCTTTAATTTTTTGGATACAATTCCTAATCATATTCGCATACAATTAAACACAAAATTTTTTGAGGGTCCGCCACCAAAAAATCAAGAAACTTTTGACAGCGAAATGGCAGAATTTAGCAACAATGTACATGTAGTTGCTACAGAAGAACCTAGTGTTGTTGAAGAATGGGAAAAAATCTATGCAAAACCTGAAAATCAATTTTCAAATCTACTAAAAGGAACAACCGATCGAACTGCACTTGAAAACTATATCGAAAGTGAGTTACATCCTCGTTTTGTGTATTTTTCAGACTACAAGAAGATTTTTGGAAATATAAATCTCAATGAATATCAAAAAGAAGAAAGAGGTGAACGTAAAGAAGGAATTGAATACATTGAAGAGTTTGACAGAGCAGAAACTGTTCGAAATTTGTTCTATTTAGCAGAATTAGATATTAATGAAATGGAACGGTTAAGAGACAGCCCATCAAAACTAATCAAGTTTTTAAACACAGCTAGCAATCGATTAACGAATAGGCTAAATCCAGCCTGGAAGGGTGATCCTATTCATGTTGATTTGAGATATCAGCCTGGAAACATCATGAGTGTAGTAATTTCAGACGTACACAAAGATGGAACCATAACTAATACTGGTCTTCTAAATAGAAGGGCAGAGGGATTCAAGTGGACTTTTTCATTCATTGTTAATTTTGCAGCAGAAACACAGAGAGCCGAATTAAAGGAAGCTATTTTGTTGCTTGATGAACCAGCAAGAAACCTTCATCCAACCCAACAAATGGGAATTTCTGATTTGTTAAAA
>DASSAK010000065.1:0-14706 GCA_035685445.1 Nitrosopumilaceae archaeon | reverse complement strand
TTTAGTTTTCTTTGTGGTTTTTTTAGAAGCCATCTGGACGATTCATGAAATGACCCTCATTTAAATCAAAATCGCTAATTTGACTTCTTTTTTATGGAAGGGGTTTTTGAGGTCAAGTTTGATTTTTTCTCATTTTTTGAAAACACGTCATAAAAATTTGAACCATCCATCTGCGTCTTTACATCTAATTCTTGAATTTTTTGTAGTTCAGATTCTGTGGCGTTTAGAATCATTTCATCTAATGCCTTCATGAATTTTCGTTCTGCAAGCGACATTTAGTTTTAAATTAAAAATAAGCTTAAAGGCACTAGAGTTGATAGATTAGACCTACTACTAAATTTCAAATTTCTTCTCAAGGTCAGCCGATGAAGATATAATAGTAAATTTTGAATATCCAGCGTATGGAAACAAAAAACATAGGCCTCAGAGACATTGAGGTTGCAGATACTAGAATTTCTCACATTGATGGAGCAAAAGGAAAGCTGATTTATCGTGGCTATGACATTTTAGACCTTACAAAAAATTCCAGTTTTGAAGAGACTTCATATCTTCTTCTCCATGATGATCTTCCCTCAAAAAGAGAGTTTGATGAATTCAAGCACAAGTTAACATCTGCCAGATCCATTCCGCGAAGAATGCAGGAGAATATGGGAAATTGGAGAAAGGACGCAGACCCCATGGACATGCTGCAGGCATTTGTTGCTGCATTATCAGGATATTATGATGAAGAGTTTAGAGACAAAGAGGCAAGTTATGATAGAGCGATTAATCTTCTAGCCAAAGTTCCAACGATTGTTGCAAGCTGGAACAGAATTCGCAATAACAAAAAAATCATTCACCCTAGCCCCGATTTAGGTCATGCTGCAAACTTTCTTTACATGTTAACTGGTGAAAAACCAGATTCTGAAATTGAGAAAATATTTGATATTTGTTTAATTTTGCATGCAGATCATACTTTTAATGCCTCAACATTTACTGCAAGGCAAGTAGCATCAACAAGGGCCCACATGTTTTCAGCAGCAAGCGCTGCAATTGGAGCACTTAGTGGGGAGCTTCACGGGGGAGCAAACTATGAGGTAATGAAAATGCTCCTAGACATCAACGCCATAGAAAATGTCGAGCCATGGATTAAAGAAAGAATGGACAATGGAGAAAGAATCATGGGAATGGGGCACGCCGTCTACAAAACATATGACCCAAGGGCTCAAGTTCTAAAAGAACTGTCAAGAAAGCTTGCAGCAAAAACTGGACAACCATGGTTTGACATTACAGAAAAAGTTGAGCAAACCACCATTAATGAAATGAAAGAAAGAAAGGGTGCAGACATTTATCCAAATGTTGACTTGTACAGTGCATCAATTTACTACATGTTAAAAATTCCAATGGATTTGAATACACCAATCTTTGCAATTTCCCGAGTCGCTGGTTGGGCAGCTCACATCATTGAAGAAAAGTTTGCAGAGGCTGCACCAAAGCCTGCACTTTACAGGCCAAAAGCAGTTTATGTTGGAAAATATTGTGGTCCTCAAGGTTGCGAGTATAAACCACTTGACCTAAGAAGCTAAAGAAAAATCAGATTAATTTCTCGAGTTTAACCATTCTTTTGCTTTAGAGTTAATGTCGTGTTTATACAAAACTTCAAAGACCATATCATAAAAGGAGATTCCTTTTTTTTGAGCTTGGTCATCAAGCCACTTTATTCCATCGGCAAGCTCGGGATCATGTTCTGAGAATTCCACAAGCTCATCGACCATTTTCGTAAAAAAGGCGTGCGACTCAAGCATTAAGCACTGCTTTCAATCTGTGATCAAAAGAGAGGTATTCAAATTATATAGACAATTAAGGATTTTTTGGTTGACTTTTGAAACACGAATTCTTCTCAGATGGGACAACCAAAAAAATTTCATGGGTGATTCATACAGGAGACTCCCAAGTAGAACAAACGAGAAAACAAGCCGAAATTTATCTGGATAAAGTTAATGATGAACAAGCAAAATACATTGCACTTCATGTTGGAATTTTTTGGGGCATTGGAACATTTATCATAAAAAATGAAGATGTCGTAACTGTAAAGCTAGATTCAAAATCAATGTATGAACACTTGGCAAATAATTCAGAAATTTCAGATCCTTTTATTCAAACACGAAGTGAATTTATCAAAAGGTTGATTGATCAAAGAAAATTAGATGTAAAGTATCATCTAATTGAACCAAAAAACAATCCTGCCTCAAAATTATTATAAAAAACATATTGGAACTTAAGGCCAAAAACGGCAGTATTTTGACGACAGTCCCAATATGTTTATGATGCTAATATCGTTTGATGAGGTAAAAAACTGGTTGTCCAAAAACATTGACAACCTTTAAGCAACAAATGCCCTCTTGTCATTAAATTATGTGTTTGACATGAAAGATCTATATCAAAAATTGTAATTATTTTATGATTTGTTGATTAAAAATAAATGAATTAGTTTAGAATTACTCCAACATCTAATAGGTTTGTATGAGTGTAGCCGGTTTTGATCAAACCACCATGTTTTTTGAAAAAAGAATTTGAATCATTGTTTTTCAAAAAAGGATCAATTTGATTTGGTTTGATTGAAAACTTTTCAATCATAGCTCCTGCAGCTAGAGTATTTCCATCAATTCCATCAGTTCCAACAGAACAGATAACAAGATCATTTCTTATTTTTTGAGAGTTTTTTAAAATACGTAAAACCATCTCCTGGTTACGCCCGCCTTTTCCCTTACCAGTGACTTTAACCGTAGTTTCTCCCCCAAAAACCAGACAGGAGTTTTTTTTCTTTGGCAAGAGTTGAAGAACTTTTTTTGATGCTGCAATTACATTTCCAGAAATTGTGAGAGTTTTAGGCTCATAACCTAACTGTTTTGCTTTTTTTGCCATCGAGTCTAAACAATTTTTGTTTGTTGCAATAATTTGGTTTTTTATTTTTGGCTTTTTTGGAGTTTCATCAATGTTTCCAATCACGCCGTCTTCTATTCTCTTTTTGACACTAGACGGAATTTTGTTATAGAGATTATATTTTTTAATAATTTTTTTGGCATCTGCAAATGTAGTGGCATCATAGTAAGTGCAACCTGATGATATCGATGATAAATCATCATTTACTACATCAGACATTACAAGTGAAACTGCTTTACATTTGAGATTTTTCACCATCAGCCCACCTTTAATTTTTGAAAGATGCTTTCGTACACAGTTAAATTCCTGAATGGTTGCTCCGGATTTTAGCAATAAGTTATTGACAGCAATTTTTTCATTCAAAGATATTCCATCAGGTAGCGAAACTAAAGATGAGCCTCCACCTGAAACAAGAAATATTACCATATCATCTTTTTTTCTTTTATCAAGAAATTTCATTATAGATTTTGCAGCTTGCACACTAACATTGTTTGGTAAGGGATGACCAGAATGAAAGACTTGAAATTTTTTTGCCTTTATTTGATTTTTAGAGCCCTTTGGAATTACGATTATTCCATTCTTAATTTTTAAAATTGAATTAAGGGAACCAGCCATAGAATCTGCTGATTTTCCAAATGCTACCACATAGACGTTTTTTGAAGGCGGCAGATGTATTGATTTTTTTCCGAGAATGATTTTGTTTGGTTTTACGAATTTTCTTATTGATTTTTTTGGATCTGCAGCATTCAGTCCAGTCTCTATTATTTCCAAGGTGGCTTTTTTTCTAAAATTCGTTGCTAATTCTTTAGAATTTTGAATTATCATGTTTCAATTTCTATGGAAAATTTGTAAGATATAATAATAATCAAAAACTTTGATTCATTCATGCATACAGTAAAAATTCCTTCTGTGATCAATTTTGGAGAAAACGCATTAGGAGAAACAGAATATCCAAAAAATGCACTTGTTGTCACAACTGCCCCTCCGGAATTATCTGGAAAGTGGTTAGACAAGATGGGAATTCAGGATTACATGTTATTTGACAAGGTCACCCCAGAGCCCTCAATTGACGATGTCAATGCAGTGATTTCAGAATACAAAGGAAAAGACCTATCAGCTTTGATTGGACTCGGCGGTGGAAGTTCCATGGATGTTGTAAAATATGCTGCGCCAGAATTGGGAAAAAAGAAAATTTTGATTCCAACTACATTTGGTACTGGAGCTGAAATGACCACCTATTGTGTTTTAAAATTTGATGGAAAAAAGAAACTGTTACGTGAAGACAAATTCCTTGCAGACATGGCAGTAGTTGATGCCTATTTTTTGAAAGGAACGCCAGAACAGATTGTGAAAAACTCTGTTTGCGATGCGTGCGCACAAGCTACAGAAGGTTATGATAGCAAACTAGGAAATGATCTAACAAGAACACTTTGCAAACAAGCATTTGATGTTCTTTATGATGCAATAATGAACGACAAGCCTGAAAATTATCCATACGGTTCAATGTTGTCTGGAATGGGATTTGGTAACTGTTCAACAACATTAGGTCATGCACTTTCGTATGTGTTCTCAAACGAGGGTGTTCCTCATGGATATTCACTATCATCATGTACAACTGTTGCGCACAAGTTCAATAAATCAATCTTCTATGAAAAATTCAAGCAGATTGTTGAAAAATTAGGATTTGATAAACTTGAGCTAAAAGCAGATGTTTCAGAAGCAGCTGACACTGTAATGACAGACAGAGGACATCTAGACCCAAATCCAATTCCCATTACAAAAGAAGATGTCATAAAATGTCTAGAAGACATCAAAGCTGGTAATTTGTAAAAAAAATCTACCATTTTTTTATATTTTTTATATTTAGAGACAACGAATTTCGCACTAAATTTACGACGAGATAATTCTTCGTGTTATACTTATTTACTCCAAAGATCTCGTATTGTTACTGGGATAAAGTTGGGTAACATAAAGTTTGGAATTCAAAATGGTCTTAATGTAGCTCGTGCAGGATATTCTGAAGACCAAATTCTTACTGCATGTATGCTTGCTGATAAAACAGGATATGATTCTATTTTCTACATGGACCACACAAATGTTCCCCAATGGACAAAAGCAATTGTGCTTGACCCGTGGGTAATGCTTTCAGCAATTGCCGCCGTTACACGCAACGTAGAGTTAGGAACATGTGTCACAGATGCCATTAGACGACATCCATCAAACATTGCATTAGCGTCAATTACTCTAGATAGAGTTTCAAAAGGCCGAGCGATTTTAGGAATTGGTGCTGGTGAGGCACAAAATCTCAAAGAGTTTTGTATTCCATTTGAAAAACCAGTTTCAAAATGGGAAGAACAGATTCAGGTAATCAAAAAACTGTATGGTTCAAGTCCAGAAAACACTGTAGATTATGAAGGAAAATATTACAAGTTAGAAGGGGCATGTTTGCAAGCACCACCAATTAGAAAACCATATCCACCTACATACATGGCAGCAGGCGGTACACGCACATTAAAGATGACAGGAAAATATGGAGAGGGCTGGCTCCCAATTGGATATACCCCCGAGTTATTTGAAGATCATAAAGCACAAATTGTAAAATCAATGGATGAAAATGGTAGAACAGAAGAAGAAAAAAATAATTTTCAATTTGCATTAGATATTGATGTCTACTTTTCAGAAGACGCAGAAGCATCTTGGGCTAAAATGAAAGAGGCAGTTAAAGTGAGTTTGTTTAAACCAGAAGTATTACGAGTTCACCAACTCAAAGAAATTGAAGGTTTTGATTTTAGAAAATACTTTACAGAGTATTCCATGTCAAACCAAGATTGGATTGTAAAAATGCGCGAAGCTGCAACAAAAATTCCTGATCCAATTGCACGCTCCTCAACTGCGGTTGGAACGCCTGATGATGTGATCCCAGTATTTGAGAGATTTATCAAAGCAGGTGTAAATCATTTTGTTATTAGATTCTGGGGCAAAAACTACTTTGGAAGTATTGACAAGTTTGCAAGCGATGTAATGCCTTATTTGAAAGAAAAATCTGAAACAAGCAAGACCTTTTTTTCAGGGTTATAGAAATTTTTTAGATAAAGTTTAGGCCTTTTTACCTTTAGCTTTTCCGTTACCTTTTCCATTTTCTTTTTCATCACTGTTTCCTTCATCATTGTTGTCTCCATTATCTCCTTTGTCGTTATCATTTCCCTTGTTGTTTCCATTTCCATTGTCGCTTCCATTGTCGTTATCATTTCCCTTGTTGTTTCCATTTCCATTTCCAGTATGTTCTGGCTTTGTGTCAGGTTCTGGTTCTGGTTCTACTTCAGATTTCGCGGATTGAGAATCAATTATTTGTGCAAGAAATGTTTCATGTTGTCTTTTTTCATCTTCTTCAATTATAGAATAAGATTGTTCTGCCAAAGAATAAATCTCATTTTTAATTTGCGATGCTAAGATATGTGGAGTATGAATTTTGTTTTCATTGTTTAGTATATCACCAAAAAATACGTATGCATATCCGCTTGTAAGAGCATAAAGTTGTGGTTTTTGTGATTCAGCTTCATCTAGTTGTTTAATCAAGTCAAGGATTTTTTCTTTGTTTTGATTTAGCTGATTCTTTAAATCATCATCAGAGAGTTGTGTAATTATTCTATCTAATGCATCAGGAGCTAGTTCCCAGTCTGCAGAAATGATTATGTTTTCTAATGCTATCTTGTGCTGAGTTTTTTCTATCTTGTTTCCATTTGCCTCATCTGCTAATTTTATTCCAATTTTATTAATTAAATTCTGAAATTCTGATTCATGCTGTAATCTTTGAACTTCTGATTTCATAAATTGTTTTTCAAGTTCTTTATTGTTTTGATACTCATGGTGTGTGACAAAATTTAATTCATTTTTTACCAACTCGTTTATAATGAATCGCTCTGAGCTAGAAACAGGATTGTGTTTTTTGTAATCTGAAACCTTCTCAAAGTATGCCTCGTATAATTTCTGGTAATCGTCAATTAGATAATCTATTACTTTAGAAACTGCAATGTCATTTTCTACATAGGTTAATTTTTGAACATCTAAAATAGAGTCTCCGATAGTTCTTAACTCAAAGACATTAGAGCCTAATTTTTCAATATCAAAATCATTGCTGTTTTCTTTTAATTCATGAATTTGAATCTCAATTTGTTTTAATTCATGAAATAGAGAGTTGTTTTGCTCTTCTGCCTGAATCATTGGTGTGCCTACTAGGCCAAGTACCAAAATGGCTCCAATTCCTACCAGTATTGAATTTCTAGTGATTTCCATGTCTCTATGTATACTAGTGCAAAATCACCTATACGCAGCACGGAATTTTAGGCGTAAATCAATGACCGATTAGGAAGAATTTGCAAAAGAAGGTGCCAAAACGGAGAAAAGAATTTTTTCAAAATGAAAACAAAGGTTTCTCTAAATTTCAGGCTAGAGTGGAAAGCTAGGTTTTAGATTTATAATTCAAAGAAAAAAAATACCAACGTGCAACTTTTAGGCAAATTAGAGATAAAATCAAGAAAAAAAATTCAAGAGTTTTTAGATGCAGAACATGTTGGCAGAATTGCTTCAATTGACAAAGATGGATTTCCACAAATTATTCCAATGAATTTTGTGTTTCTCAATGATTCAGTATACATGCACTCTCACACAAAAGGTGAAAAATTAGAAAACATCAAACAAAATCAAAAAGTTGGCTTTGAGGTTGACAGAGAATTAGAATTTTTGCCATCATATTTTGAAGACCCAAAAGATGCATCACTTGCAGATACACTGTACATCAGTGTTGTAATCAAAGGCATTGCATCTATAGTTGATGATAAAGATGAAAAAACACTAGCACTAAATGGCTTGATGAAAAAATACCAACCAGAAGGAAAGTACGAGCCAATAAATTCTAAAATGGATGTTCTAAACGAAGTTGCAATCATCAAAGTTGTCCCAGAGTCATTGCGTGGAAAATACAAGATTGGACAAAACCTACAAAAAGAAGCAAGGATGGAATTGGCAAAAAAAATTTTTGAAAGAAATTCTGATACTGCAAAAAACACGTTAAAAATCATGGGCTTTGAAATTACAGATGAAGGCCTAAAAATGATAGATGAGCCATCTTGGTAGTTTTAGTACTTGTAAAATCACCATTGCTTTAAATTCAGTTTAAGATGATTTAATCTGTTGCAGCAAATTCATGGATTCCAGTTAAAGTCAGATTTTGCACCAACTGGAGATCAGCCAGAGGCCATCAACAAGTTAGTAGAAGGTGTAAAAAAAGGAAAAATTCAAACATTGTTAGGAGTCACAGGTAGCGGAAAGACTTTCACTGTAGCAAATGTAATTGCAAGAACTGGCAAAAACACCCTTGTAATTTCACACAACAAAACTCTTGCAGCACAGCTTTATTCTGAATTAAAACAATTTTTCCCATACAACAATGTCGGATATTTTGTTTCATATTATGACTATTACCAGCCTGAAAGCTATATTCCACAAACAGACACATACATAGAAAAAGACACCCAAATTAACGAAAAAATTGAAAAAATGAGACTAGAGGCAACAGCAATGCTGCTTTCTGGGGAGCCGACAATTATTGTTGCCACTGTTTCTTGTATTTACTCGCTAGGAAATCCTGTAGATTGGGATGATTTGGCAATCACATTAAAAGACAAAATGGAAATCAATCGACACTCAATTATTAAAAAATTAGTAAATGCACGATATGAAAGAAATGATTTAGAACTAGCTCCTGGAAATTTCAGAGTCAAAGGCGATGTAATTGATATTATTCCAGCCTATTCAGAAGATATTATTCGCATCTCTTTGTTTGGGGATGAGATTGAAAAAATAACACAACTAGATCACGTATCCTTGAAAGAAAAGAAAAAAATTTCGCAGATAAAGATTTTTCCAGCAAAGCACTGGCTTGTTGCAAAAGATGTTAGAAAACGAGCAGTAAAATCAATCAGATCAGAGCTAAAACAAAGATTGCCAGAATTAAATGAGCTTGAAAAACAACGATTGGAAATGAGAACAAAATATGATCTTGAAATGATTGAGGAGCTAGGATATTGTTCGGGGATTGAAAATTATTCTAGGCATTTTGATGGAAGAAAGCCTGGCCAAAAGGCATTTTGTCTTTTAGATTTTTTTGGCAAAGATTTCTTACTAGTGATTGACGAATCACATGTAACACTGCCACAACTTCACGGAATGTACAAAGGAGATTTTTCACGAAAAAAAGAACTCGTAACATATGGATTTAGACTACCAAGTGCATATGACAATCGGCCACTAAAGTTTGAAGAGTTTGAAAAATATATTAAAAACACATTATTTGTTTCTGCAACACCAGGAGTTTATGAAAAAGAAAGATCATACCAAGTTGTTGAACAACTAGTCAGACCTACAGGTTTGATTGATCCACAAGTAGAGGTTAGATCCACCAAAAACCAAATGGATGACTTGATTTTAGAAATAACAAAAAAAGTAGAAAAAAATGAGCGTGTTTTGGTAACTACACTAACAAAAAGGATGGCAGAAGACCTTGCAGAATATCTTTCAAAAAAACAGGTCAAAGTAAGATACATGCATTCTGAAATTGATGGGATTCAGAGAACAGAGCTGATAAGGCAGCTCAGATTAGGAGAATTTGATGTTCTTGTTGGAATCAATCTTTTAAGAGAGGGCTTGGACATCCCAGAAGTATCACTTGTTGCCATTTTGGATGCAGATAAGGAAGGCTTTTTGAGAAACAATACAAGTTTGATTCAAACATTTGGACGCGCGGCAAGAAATGTCAATGGACAGGTAATCATGTATTCAGACACAATAACAAAATCAATGAGGTCTTCCATGAATGAGACCCAAAGGCGTAGAAAAAAACAACTACAATATAATAAAATGCATAACATTACCCCAAAAACAATCATAAAGTCAATTCCCGAACAAGTGACAAGTCTAGATGACATAAAACACAAATCAACTCATGACTTGGCAACTGATGTCATAGAACTTGATGCTCAGATGAAAAAATTTGCAGAAGAGTTGGATTTTGAAAAGGCAATTGAATGTCGTGATAGAATAGCTAGAATTCAAAAAGAGATCGAGAAAAAAAATGAAAAAAGATAAATTAAAAATTCGTGGTGCACGCCATCATAATTTAAAAAATGTAGATGTGGATATTCCAAAAAACAATCTAGTTGTTATCAGTGGATTGTCTGGCTCTGGAAAATCAACGTTGGCCTTTGATACAATTTATGCCGAAGGCCAAAGGAGATATGTTGAATCACTTTCAGCATATGCAAGACAGTTTCTTGAAATGATGGACAAACCAGATGTTGATTCCATTGAAGGGCTGTCTCCTGCAATATCAATTCAACAAAAAACCACAAGCAAGAATCCCCGTTCCACTGTAGGAACAACAACTGAAATTTATGATTACTTGAGATTGTTATTTGCAAGAATTGGCATTCCGCATTGCACTAATTGCGGACGAAGGATTTCAAATCAATCAGTTGAGACCATTTGCGATTCAATACTAAAAGACTTTGATGGCAAAAAAATTCTTGTTTTATCTCCAATAATTCAAAGGAAAAAAGGAACGTATGAGAAGCTTTTTGAGCAAATCAAAAAAGAAGGCTATGCAAGAATAAGATTGGATGGAGAGATTGTATCACTTGATGAAGAAATTCCACCTCTTGATAGGCAAAAATGGCACAATATCGAAATTATAGTAGATAGAATCACTGCTGCAAAGTCAGAAAAATCCAGATTATTTGAAGCAATACAAACTGCACTAAAAGCTGCAAAAGGAAGCGTTATGATATCTTCTGAAAAAGAAAATAAAATTTTTTCACAAAATAATGCTTGTCCATTTTGTGGAGTTACAATTGGGGAGCTAGAACCAAGAACATTCTCATTTAACTCTCCATTTGGAATGTGTAAAACTTGCAATGGTTTGGGAGTAAAGATGGAGTTTGATCCTGATTTAGTTATACCAGATAAAACAAAATCAATTCTTGATGGAGCAATTGTTCCATGGAGCGGCAGGTTTTCATCATTTAGAAGACAGGCACTACGTTCTGTTGGAAAAAAATTTGGGTTTGATTTGATGACTCCATTAAACAAAATCAAACCAAAACACATGAAAGTAATTCTTTATGGAACAGATGAAATGATTGATTTTAAATACAGATCAAAATCTGGCGAATCGTCTTGGCAATACACCGATGCATTTGAAGGAGTAATTGAGAATCTTCAACGAGTGTTTATGGAAACAGATTCTGAATCAAAACGAGAATGGCTAAAACAGTTTATGCGTGATACTCCATGCAATATTTGCAACGGCAGAAAATTAAAACCAGAAGCATTAGCAGTCCAAGTAAACGGAAAAGGAATAATGGATGTTTGTGATTTGTCAATTGATCAATGTTATGATTTTTTTTCAAATCTAAAACTATCAGAGACTGAACAGTACATAGCAAGAGATGTATTAAAAGAGATTAAAGAACGGCTAGAATTTTTAAAAAATGTAGGCTTGAACTATCTTACACTTAATCGGCTAAGCTCTACTCTGTCAGGTGGTGAATCACAAAGAATTCGTCTTGCAACTCAGATAGGCTCCAATCTTACTGGTGTTCTTTATGTCTTAGATGAGCCAACAATTGGGCTACACCAACGTGATAATTCACGGCTCATTAAAACGCTTTCAAAGCTACGAAATCTGGGAAATACTGTCATTATTGTAGAGCATGACGAAGAAATTATACGAAATTCAGATTGGATAATTGATTTAGGTCCAGGCGCAGGAGTACATGGGGGAAATGTTGTTTTTGAAGGAACCATTAATCAAATTTTAAATGGCCATCAATCAGTGACAGGCAATTATCTAAAAAATAAATCATTAATTAAATTAGAAAACAAAATTAGAAAACCACAAGAAAAGTTAATTGTTAGAGGCGCTAAAGAGAACAATCTAAAAAATATTGATGTTGAATTTCCTTTAGGACTTTTTATTACAATTACAGGAGTGTCTGGCTCTGGTAAATCCACACTAATTAATGACATATTATTAAAATCTCTAGAATCTCATTTTTATAAAACAAAAAAACTTCCCGGAAAACATGAAAGTGTAGAAGGTATTGAAAATATTGACAAGGTCATAGCCATTGATCAATCACCAATAGGTAGAACTCCTCGCTCAAATCCTGCAACATACATTGGAGCATTTACTCCAATTAGGGAATTGTATGCAAATACAGAACTATCAAAAGAAAGAGGATATGCACCAGGGCAGTTTTCTTTTAACGTCGCAGACGGTAGATGTTTTTCTTGTGATGGTGATGGAGTAAAACAAATTGAGATGCAATTTCTTTCAGATGTCTATGTCAAGTGTGATGAATGCAAAGGAAAAAGATACAATTCAGAGACACTTTCTGTTTTGTACAAGGGCAAAAATATTTCAGATGTCTTAGAAATGACAGTTTATGAAGCGTTACAGTTTTTTGAAAACATTCCGTCAATTAAACGAAAACTAAAAACAATTAACGATGTTGGTTTGGGCTATATAAAACTCGGACAGTCTTCAACTACTTTGTCAGGTGGAGAAGCACAAAGAGTAAAGCTAGCATCAGAGCTATCAAAAAAAGGAACAGGAAAAACAGTATACATTCTTGATGAGCCAACAACTGGATTGCATTTTGCAGATGTTCAAAAACTATTAGATGTATTAAATCGATTGACAAATTTAGGAAACACAGTAATTGTAATTGAGCACAATATGGATGTCATAAAAAATGCCGACTGGATAATTGACTTGGGTCCAGAAGGAGGAGATGAAGGAGGCCAAATAGTGGCTACAGGAACGCCTGAACAGGTCTCAAAGGCTCCAGGCAGCTATACAGGCAAATATCTAAAAAAATTCATGCAAAAATGACCCTTCAAATCTCAAAAATCAACATTCCGTCACATCCAGGAATTTACATTATGAAAGATTTTGATGGAAATGTAATCTATATCGGCAAAGCAAAAAATCTCAAAAACAGAGTAAAGTCCTATTTTTTAAAAAATCAAAATTACAAAACTCAAAAACTTGTTGATAAGGTATCAGATATCGAATTTGTTTTAACAGATAATGAAAGTGAAGCATTTTTGCTTGAATCAAATTTGATAAAAAAATATCGTCCAATTTACAACATACAGCTAAAGGATCAGCAGCGTTATACATATCTGAGACTAACTGATGAAAAATTTCCAAGACTACTTGTTGCTAGAAGAACTAGAAAAGGAAATTTTTTAGGAAAGGGAAAAATTTTTGGTCCGTTTACTCACGGTAGTTCAAAGCTTCTTACAATTGGTTCTCTTCGAAAAACATTCAAGATACGTATTTGCAAGACATTGCCAAAAAAAGTCTGCCTAGAATATCACCTGGGAAATTGTGATGGCCCTTGTGAGATTTCATCTGCACAAAAAGAATATGCAAAACACGTATCAGATCTTGAACAAGTACTCAAGGGAAAAGATCAGATGGAAATTTTTACAAGAAAACTCAAAGATGAAATGGATGTTGCATCAAAATCACTTGATTATGAACGTGCAAAAGAAATCAGAGACACGCTACAAAGACTAGGAAGTTTGAAAACCAAACAAAAAATGGAATACATTCAAAGTACTGATGAAGAATTTTTTGGAATAAAGATTAAAAATCAAATTGCTACAATAATGACCTTTAGAAAAACACAGGGAGTTATTAGGGACAGTGATAAATTTTCATTTGATGTTATTGCAGACAATACATTTTCAAACTTTCTTTTTCAGTATTACACCACGCATGCTATTCCAAAATTTATCATAGTAAATGAAATTCCAGAGAAAAAAGAATTTTTAGAATCATTTTTTTCTGAAAAGGTCGGTTTTCAGGTTCACATTATCCTTCCAAAGCGTGGAAAGAGAAAAGAGATGATTGATTTAATTCTTAAAAATATCGAACTTGTTCAGACCAAAGGTGCAGAACCCGGAATAATTGAACTTCAAGAAAGATTAGATTTGCCTGAATTTCCAAACATCATAGAGTGCTTTGATATTTCAAATCATGGAGCAGATTATGCAGTTGCATCAATGTCTCAATTTGTTAATGGCAAGCCAAACAAATCAGGTTATAGAAAATTCAAAATTAAAACCGTCAAAGGAAGAGACGATTATGCCATGATTAGTGAAGTAATCAAAAGGCGATATCATAGAGTAAAAAATGAGAATTCTGATATGCCAAATTTGATTTTAATTGATGGCGGAAAAGGCCAACTCAATGCAGCGCTGAGTTCATTAAAAATGGTAAATTTGGATATTCCTTGTGCTTCTTTAGCCAAAGAAAATGAAGAGGTGTTTGTTCCTAAAAGAAACAAGCCCATACAAATTCCAAAAAATCAGCCCTCTCTACAGATTCTCCAGCATGCTAGAGATGAGGCACATCGCTTTGGAGTAGCATATAACAGAAACCTAAGAAAGATTTCTAAAATCAATAATTAAAAAGAAAAAGAATTTGTGGTGATTTTATCCCACTTTGACTGTGCCAGTCATCCACGGATGAACCATGCAGAAGTAATCATAGGTGCCTGCTTTGTCGAAAGTGAATTGAAATGTCTTTCCTCCCATTACTAGGCTGCTGTCAAACATTCCAGAGGGACCAGCAGTTGGACCGCCACTTGTAACTGTGTGAGCTGCTGTGTCATCATTTGACCAGGTAACTGTTCCACCTTTTTGGATAGTAACAGT
>DASSAK010000064.1:0-5271 GCA_035685445.1 Nitrosopumilaceae archaeon | reverse complement strand
TATCGACCCCGCGGTTTGGTACCTCGATGTCGGCTTTTCCTATCCTGGTCCTGCAGCAGGGGCCAAGGGTGAGGCTGCTCGCCTATTAAAAGGGAACATGAGCTGGGTTTAGACCGTCGTGAGACAGGTCGGTCTCTGCCTAATGGAAGCGTGGATGTCTGAGGGGAACTTGCTCCGAGTACGAGAGGAACAGAGCAGGGTGGCCACTGGTTTACCGGTTGTCTGATAAGGCAGGCCGGGCAGCTAAGCCGTTTGGGCTAAGTGCTGAAAGCATCTAAGCACGAATCCCATCCCGAGACATGACATCCTTTCTTTAGATGAAGGTCGGCAGTAGAAGACTGCGTTGATAGGAAGGTGGTATAGATCACAAGCTTCGGCGAGTGGTGAGCCAGCCTTTACTAATAGACCAACACACCGGTTCAGCCATTTACATAGAGACTATGTGCGATGATTCATTTTTTGAATCCAATTAGCGAATGCTATACACGACTATACAAAATTTAGAGCAATAGTTTTATTGCAACTTTGTAATCCCATTTTATGGGATTGTTCAGACGCAAAAAAGAGCAGATTACAGTTGGAACCATTTGCCCAAAATGCAAAATGGAATTTCCAGAACCAGGACGAACATTGCGTCATATGCAAAAAGCCCATAAGAAAAAACGAAAAATTGAATGCAATTCTTGTGGATTTAGAAATTAATTCTTTATATTGTTAATTCACCTTCAAAAGGTAGGTGAAATCATGAAAGTAACTTGGGATGAAAATATCTGTATTCATTCTGGTAAATGTGTCAAAAACCTTCCTTCAGTATTTACAAAACAAGATGGAAAATTTGTAATTATTCAGGATGGTGCACCTGAGGAACAAATCAGAAAAGTGGTCAAAGAGTGTCCATCTGGTGCATTAAAAATCGAAGAATAATTTTTCTTTAAACAGCTACTTGTCCATGTTCTTCTGTTCGAATTCTAATGATATCAGAAATTTCAGAAACAAAGATTTTTCCATCTCCTTGCTCACCAGTTGATGCATTAATTGCAATAGAGTTTACAATTTTGTTTACCTCTTCTTCAATACAAATAATTTCAATTTTCATTTTGGGAACAAGACCATCATCAAAAACTTCTTGAGAACTTCCTCCATATGGCACATCAACTTCGGCTCCTTTTCCAATCTGGTCCCCACGTCCTCGAACTGGATATGCTGTCATTCCCTTCACACCAATTTTTGTTAAGGCGTCTTTTACATCATTGAATTTTCCATGTCGGATAATAGCTTCTATTTTTTTCATAGAATTTTACTAAAATACTCTGAGATAAAAATAGGATGGTGGTCACGCCTTAGTTGGGTCCCCACTTAGAATTCCCAAAACATGCTGTATGATTTGTTGTTGTCCTCCAGCATTGAGGTCCTGTCTCATTTTTTCAGAACCCATACTAACAAAGAGAAGATTGTTCTCCCCTAGCGGAAATGTTATTCTTGTAATTTTCTCAAATGCTGCAACCGCATACACTCCCTTTCCAATTTTTGGCGCCAGTTGTTTTCTTGCCTTCCAAGCATCTGCTGCTCTTTTTAGAGATGCTGCAGTTTCTTCTTTTGATAGGTGGTTTGTAACTCCATCTCTATGATTAACCTCTATTATCTCTCCATCTAAATCAGCTACGATGGAATGTCTGATGTTTGCATCCGAATCCATGATTCTTTGAAGTAGTTTCTCAAATGCCATGACAGTGATATGCGGCATTGTCTTACTTAAGCAAAAAATATGATTTTCAAAATTGATTAGATGAATCATCTTGCGTTCTAAGCAATCAACCGACAGATCTATTAACTACCTTCGATCTGTCTAGATGAGGAAAATGACAGACGAGGTACCTCAATGGTGGGATGGTTTGGCCAAGGAGCTCCAAACCGATATTGAATTAGAGGAGAAAAAAACCAGATAGATTGGTAACTATGTGTAGTTTTGCGATCAATTTCTGATCGCCTTTTTGTACAGGATGTTTTCAAAAATTTTCGTTTTGTGAAAACCTTTATCACATACTAGGATCGATCGTACGTAATGGAACTTCAAAAAGCAGCTGAGAAACTAATCAAACTTAGTCCATCAGTGCGAGTTGTGACTTTTTGTGACATGAATGGAAAACCAGTGTTTAGTGCCCATTCCAAAAGAGTTCGAAATGTTTTGTCTCGTACAGAAAGCAAAGAATCTCTAAAAAACGCCGCAAGGGCTTGGAAGATGCGAAAAAAATTGTCACGAAAACTTGGTGTGTGTAAATATGTTGTTGCAGAATATTCTTCTGTAAAACGCATTACAATGCCAGCTGGAAGAAACCATCTATTGTTTGTATCAACTACGGCTTCATTTGATCACAATAAGTTGATTCGAAAGGTTCGTTCCTTCCGATAGTCTAGTAAAAATTCATTTTTTACTATTTTTTTAATTCCTTAACAAAGTATCTTGATCGATCATGCAGGATACGACATTCATACGTAGAAACTAGTGGTAATATACGGCTCTGTGTAAATGTGATTTATATTCTAATTATCTGTATTTTATGTAAAAATGCTACGAAGAGTTACAATAATGCTTGATGACGATCTGCAAAAAAAACTAAGAGAAAAGCAAGCAAAACTAATCAAAAAAGGAAACAAAAATGTCAGTTTCTCTCAAGTCGTTAATCAGACATTAAGTGAAGCAATAAAAAAAAGCAGGAAATGATGTTAACCACTAGTTAATGGTTCATCATTCTTAGAATTTTTATCATATCTGTTTTTAAAAAACACATGAAAGCAAAATTTACCACATCTTGTGTTTCATGTGGCGCAGAAATCAAGCCTGGAAAAGAGATCTCTAAAAACAATGCAGGAAATTGGGTTCACAAATATTGTGCAGAAGATTCTGAGATTCCTTAAATTTAAGATAATTTTCTTCGAGTAGATTATAAGTGATTACGACTACATTATAGTAATGGTTTTAGTCTGGATTGGAATTGGAATTGGAGTTTTAATTATTGTGGTCCTAATTGCAAAATTGCTTAGAACTCCATCTCACTCTGCAGTAAAATTTGAGCAACGTTGTCAGAGGTGTGGTGAAAAAACAAACGGTCTAAAATGTCCAAAATGTGATCGAAAACCATCCTTTGGAGTATAGCATAATTTCTTGGCTAAGTTTTTATTTTTCTTGAATCTACGTGCCAATGATTAATTGACAAGTAACATGACCTCCCAAATTTATGATGAAAAATGCAAGAATCTTTTGAATGAAAAAGAGATCAGATTTGCAGGCATTATCAATGAGGATGGAGAACTAATTTCTGGTGGGTTCAAAAAAGGCTTGACTCCACTTGAAGACGATGAAACAAAACTGCACTCTTTTATGGAATTTGTCTCAAAGGTTTCAATTAGAAAAGATTATGATCAAAGCCTTGGGCCCATAAACTACTTGGCAGCGAGAAGAGACAAGGCTGTTTTAGTTAGCTTTCCATTTCCTGTCAGCAAAATTCTATTGTTAATATCTGCAGAACCAACAGTAGATATTGAAAATTTGGCTACCAAAGTAGTTGATATTTTTACAGACGTCAAATAAGTATGAAAGTGGAGATATCTTAATTAGAAATATATCTAGAATTTGATTGTCCTTGTTAAAATTTCAGTTTTTATCATTATTGTCAATACTTGTTTTGTTTCTTGTACCTGCATACGCTGATGTTCTAAACGTATCCTCAGACAAGTCAGAATATTTCAGTGGAGACACTAACAATTTCTGGAAAGGTGAAATTTGATCCTGACATTCCTTCTGTAATAATACAAATTTTGACGCCCGCAAAGGATAATTTTGCATCAATTGCAAATGTAATTCCAAATCCTGATGGTTTTTTTTCTACAACATTTCATGCAGGAGGGCCAACATGGCCTTCTGATGGAATATATCCTGTAAAAGTTTCCTATGGTGGAATAAAAGAAACTACATTGAAATATGCAAAATCTTCTGAAAAATCCACATCAAATGAAAAACCTACAGTTAAACAACAATCAGAAATAATTTCAAATGAACAACCAGAAAAAACAACGCCAACTATTTCTGACGAAACAAATCAAGCACCAAAAACTCACATTCCAGGATTTCCCTCCATTGACAAGTCACCACAATATTATATTGATAGATACAACAATGAACCAGATTACAAAACTTGGTTTGATTCGCAATTTCCACAACAATCAATCTATGATGTTTTGGGTTTTCCAGAACTTGTGCAAGTTCCAAACTGGATTAAAATTACAGCAGAGTGGTGGTCCACAGGAAAAATTCGTGATGCAGATTTTTTAGATGGAATTGAATTTATGATTCAAAATAACATTATAGTAATCCCTTATCATGAACCTACAGAATCAATTCCAAATCAAGATGTTCCAGATTGGATTAGAAACACTGCAAGCTGGTGGGCTCATGATAAAATTTCAGAAGAAGAATTTCTAAACGCAATTCAATTTCTAATTCAAACCGGTATAATTGTAGTTTAATTTTTTTGGAATGGTTTTAATCTACCAATTTTGTTTACATACAACATGAAGGCAACTTTTGCAGCAGGATGCTTTTGGCACGTAGAAGAATTATTTAGTAAAGTTAAAGGTGTGACGTCTACTGCAGTTGGTTATACTGGTGGGCATATGGATAAACCAAGCTATGAAGATGTTTGCTCTGATCAAACAGGACATGCAGAAGCAGTTCAGGTAGAATATGATCCAAACCAAGTTTCATATGATGACTTGCTAAAAATTTTTTGGGAAAATCATGATCCTACAAGTCTTAACAGACAAGGTCCAGATGTTGGAACACAATATCGGTCTGCAATATTTTTCCATGATTCAGAACAAGAAAAAACTGCTATTCAATCAAAAGAAAAATTACAAAACTCTAATAAGTTTAGCAGAGAAATTGTCACCCAGATAATTCCTGCAAAAGAATTCTACCGGGCAGAAGAATACCATCAGCGTTATTTTGAAAAAAACAAATTGATATAATTTGAAAATAATTTTTTAAAAATTACTTTACTAATAAAATTGGGATTTTTGAGGCATGAATCACGTAATTTGAGGTGCTTCCAAGAAATAACTCCTTTACAGTTCCCCTTCCTCGAGAACCAATAACAATTAGATCAAACCCGTCGTTTTTGTTTTGAGCCATTTTTACAATATTGTATCCCACATCGCCTTTCAAAATCTTATTTGTGAAAACTATACCTTGCTTTGCAGCTTTGTTTTTTGCCT
>DASSAK010000063.1:0-44565 GCA_035685445.1 Nitrosopumilaceae archaeon | reverse complement strand
TCCAAATTCTTGTGGGCAACATGGAATAGCAACTATTGGATTCTACGGCGGTGGTGGCAGACTCGGTAAAGACATGTATCCAGTCTATCAAATGTCATTGGGTGGAAGATCAGATGGTGACACAATGCTAGGTGTCAACTGTATGAGAATTCCAGCAAAACGAGTAATTCCAGTAATTTTGAAAATCATAGAGTTATTCAAAAAAAATAAGAAAAATAATGATACACTATCTGAATGGATTCATAGAATTGTAAAAGGTAATGAAGATTCTCAAATAAAATCAATGGATGATTTTAAGAAAATTTTATCCCCCCTTACTGTTGCACCAACAAAAGAAGAAGACAAGGACTTTTACGCAGATTATGGTTCTGATGGAAGCTACCATACAAAAACAGGAAGGGGTGAGTGTGCAGCTTGAGTGAAGAAAAAACTGTACGTGCAACAACTGATGTTGATACTTTAAGATCAGAAATTAGAGATAAGAGTGTCAAAGTAATAGATGTTCGAAAAGAGGAGGAATACAAACAAAATCACATTCCAAATTCTGTAAATCTTCCTTTAGCTAATTTGCTATCTGATGATAACCCAGATAGAGCAGCAAAGCTATTCTCAACACTTGGAATTGATGATGAAACACCTGTAGTTGTCTATGATGATACGTTTGGTGCTTTGGCATCAAGAATTGCATGGACTTTGGAGTATTTGGGCCATAGTGATGTTTCATTACTTGAAGTTACATATGGAAAATGGAAATCATTAGGATTAGAAAATGATAATAAAATTCCCTCTGTTAGCTCTAAAACCCACTCTGTAAAATTGCAGCCACAAATTTTAGCAACGGCTGATTATTTGGAACAATCCAAAGAGAAAACTGGAGTCACACTTCTTGATAATAGAGAGAGATTAAATTATTTGGAACAACATATTCCTGGCGCAATAAACATTCCATACCGAACGTTAGCCTCTGCTGATAGAATCTTACGGCCAAAAGATGAAATGAAAAGACTGCTAGATAATAGAGGAATAAAACCTGACTCTGAAATCATTACTTACTGTGGAAGTGTTGGAACATTATCTGGCTTAGCCTACTATGCATTAAAATCAGTTAATCTTCCAAATGTAAAACTGTACGTAAGATCATTTAAAGAATGGAAAAATCTTAACAAACCTACCTCAAAACAGGAAGATGCAGATTATTGGGATCTTTCTGCAGAGTAATTAACTGGGAGTTATTTCATTTCGAAGTTGTTTTGTAACTGTAACTTCTATATTATCAAAAACATTAAGCATTTTTTGTTTATTTTCTTGAAGGTATGCTAATCCCCTGTCTTTTAGTCTAATTTTCCACAATCTTACTTCTCTATGTTCTTCGAAAAACTGTTCAATCATTTGTGGTCCACATTTTGAAGGATCAATCAAAGGTTCAAAGTTTTCAATTGTTTTTTCAACATCTTCTTCTTCTATGGAAGATTTTATAGCTTGAATTGTATGACTAAGTTGTTTTAGATTTTGAACTGCACTTGGAAGTTTCTTCTTTTTAATTCCAAGCAAACTTTTCTTTTCTGAACCAACTTTTTCAGCTAATTCATGTACAAGATCATATGTTGCAACCATGTGAAAACCTTCTCTTTTTTCATGTTTTACAATCAAACCTTTTTCTAATAATTTTCGTAAAGCATCTTCCGCATCAGCTTTATTCAAGAATGTTGTCCAAACAATAGATCCAAGTGTGTGATAACCTTGCCTGATTGATTCTAAAACAACGACTTCGATAATTCTTCTAAATCCTTCTTCGACTCTAACATTTACAAAGTCTCTGTCTTTTACCGCCTTTCTAGCATTTTTAACATCAATTTCAATTGAACGCTTTAGTGCTTCAATAGATTCTGGTATTTGATTTAACAACGAAAGAAAACATGCTTTGTTGTACCACGCCATACCATATGTTGGATCCGATTCTATTGCTTTTTCTACACAGTCTAATGCTTTGGAATAATTTTTTTGTTCATAATGAACTAATGCTTTTAGATTCCATGCTTCGGCATTTGTTACATCAATTTCAAAAATTTTATCATAAACTTTGAGCGCTTCAGCATGATCATCTAAATGAAATCTTGCATAGCCAAGCTTCAACAATGTCTCCACGTTGTTTGGGTCAATTCTTAAGGCCTGCTCAAAAACCGTTGCTGCTTCTTCTAATTTTTCATCTGCCATCAGATTGATGCCTTTTTTGAATAGCTTTTTTCTATTGTAATCTGCATCAGTTAGGCTAGTTTCTTTTTCTACTCTAGGTTTAGATTCATTTTTTTCTGACTTTACCTTCCTTGAAAAGGGCTTTTTCATCAGTTCAGCTTGGGTCTTTTTTCTAGATAAATACTATTCCTAAATTTTTGAATTTAGCCTCAGGTTTGAGGCTAGGTTGAAAAACAGAAATACTGCATAAATACATCATCGATAATGGCTAGTTCTCGAAAATTAGATGTTCAGGGCTCAGCTCCGTTCAAACAATCAGGGGTATATGAAGTACAAATTTCTATTTGTGAAAAATATCCTTCAGAATCAAGCATCAATTCAAAATCATTTGATAAATTATGGTCTTCAAATTTTCATTTAAGAGTTAAAGATGGGCAGTTTTCTGAATCGCTTGGAACCGAAAGTAATCCAATTCCAGATGCTGTTTTTGATTTAAACACGGTTTGGATTGTAGTAATGGATCAATTTTCAACACTCCATTCTGTTTTTGACATTAAAATTTCTGAACAATCAAAACCAACAAGAAAAATTGAAACATCTGCAAAAACAACTCACGAAACAATTTCACCTACACCAAAATCTGAAAAAATAACTCGTACTTATCAACGTGAAAAAGGATTTCGTGGTCCAAGTGGTGAGAGGGGAGAACGTGGTCCACCTGGTCCAAAAGGTGACAAAGGTCCTCAAGGACCAACTGGTGATAAAGGTCCGCCCGGAGATAAAGGACCAACTGGCGATAAAGGATTAACTGGTGATAAAGGAGATAGAGGAGAAAAAGGCCCAACAGGCCCTCCTGGAGAAAAAGGTGACAAAGGTCCCACTGGCCCAATGGGTGACAAGGGAGACAAAGGTCCTCCTGGCCCTATGGGTGATAAAGGAGAAAAAGGTCCTAAAGGTCCACCTGGTGATAAAGGATTAACTGGAGAACGTGGACTGCCTGGAGCAAAAGGTGAAACAGGTCCTACTGGACTTCCAGGTGAAAAAGGAATAGCTGGACCACCAGGTCCTGTTGGTTCAAAAGGTCCACAGGGTACTGCAGGTCCCCCAGGGGATAAGGGCCCACAAGGTCCACAAGGACCTCCGGGTGAAAAAGGTTTAACTGGAGTTCCGGGAGCACAAGGAGAAAAAGGCCCAGTTGGTCCTGCAGGAGAGAAAGGAGAAAAAGGATTAACCGGTCCGCCAGGTCCTGCGGGGGATAAAGGATCACAAGGTCCACAAGGTCCACAAGGAGAACGTGGTCCTCAAGGCGCGCCAGGTGATAAAGGTCCACAAGGGCCTCAAGGTGTACAAGGTCCACAAGGAGAACGGGGTCCATTGGGTCCAGAAGGTCCACCAGGAGAAGCTGGTCCAAGAGGCCAACAAGGCCCAGTAGGTCCACAGGGTCCTAAGGGTCCACCAGGCCCGCCAGGAGAAAGTGGAAGTGGTGGTGGAGCTTTATCCGAACAACAAAAAGTTTTGTTAAAAGAACTACTAGAACTGTTAGTTGAAAAAAATGTAATCACTACTGAAGAGCAAATTAAAATGATGAGCTATCTATACTAGGTGATATAATGAGCGAAAAAAATGAAAAAATTGAATTTAAAATGCTAGATTACAAAAGATTAGAAAATGATTTTGTTTCTTTTGAATTAGAGGATGGCTCCATTGTTAAAGTTAAAGTAGATTTGGATAGAGTTGGCAAAGCAATTAATTTCAAAAATAGTGATGGAACACCCCGTTACACAATAAATACTTCTGTAAAAGTTTCGATTATTCCTGCAGATAGAACTTTTTCTGTTGAAAAATCATCAGTAAAATCAAAGGGTTCATCTCCTCCTGGACAAATGTTTAGCTGAATTACTAAAAATTCATTTAGAAAAAGGAATACAAATCGCCAATCGTGTTGACGATTGTAAATTTTTTGACGAATCTATCGTCTTCTGCGTTTAGCGCCGCCTCTTCGTTTACCAGCAGCTTTTCTTCTTTTTCCACCAGTTCTTCGTTTACCAGCAGCTTTTCTTCTTGCAGCCATTGCCCAAACGTAATTGTCATTATTTTTCTATGGTTACAATGAAAAAAATTATACAAAGTGATAACAAATTATAAACGAATTTTTTCAAAAATTTTAAATTTTGATCGGAAAATTTTCAATATACACTTTCAGCTGATGGTCTTCTTCCTTGCAACCAAACTTTATTTCCGCAAATTGTGCATTTGTATTGTCTTCTACGCTTGTATGTAGGAATTTTTGGAAGAAAAATAATTTCTTGTTTTGTTTTTGTCATGCAGAATTTGCACCATCTATATTCAAAATCCTGATCCATGTTTTTACAACCTTTACATAGTCAAAAATTTTTGTTAGACTCCACGTGATTTTATTATTGTCAAGACATCTTCATCTTGTAAAACATGATTAATGCCAACCCTTTGTCCACCAAACTTGACACTTTTTCCCCAAACCAGAGCATATCGAAACTCTTTTCTTAATCTTCTATGTAGCTTGTCACATATTTCTCCTATTGTAGAGTCTGCTCTTGCAATTAATGGTTCTTTAAAATCGGTTTCTCCTCCTTTTGGTCTCATGTAAACTCTCATGAATTTGAGTTTGTCATAGATTTTGTCTTTGAGTTCATCAATATTTATCCCAGAATCAGCAGACACTTCGATAAATTCTGATTTTATTTTTGTTCTTAGTTGTTTGAGAAATTTCTTATCGACCAAATCAATTTTGTTAATTATGGTAATGGCATCTGCATAGCTTTTGTTTCCAGAAATAAAATCAATTAATTGCTCATCTGTAAGATCCTCTCTAATCACAACCCGGGCATTGTTTATTCCATATACTCTTAGGATATCTTTTAGTAAACTCTCACTCATTTTTGTTAGTTTTACTTGCTGGGCAACAGCAATTCCACCTGTTGTAGTTTTTTCAATAACGATGTTTGGGGGTTTTTGATTGAGTCTAATCCCTATGTTTGCCAATTCGTTTACAAGTACATCTTCATGGTAGGGCTGAAATACATCGAGCATCAAAAGCACCAAATCCGCATTTCTTGCAACAGACAAAATTCGTTTTCCTAACCCTTTACCTGATGATGCTCCCTTGATGATTCCTGGCAGATCCAATAGTTGAATTCTTGCACCTCTATACTCCATCATGCCTGGAACAACTGTTAATGTTGTAAATTGAAATGCACCAACAGTTGATCTCGCTCCAGTTAATTTGTTAAGTAATGTAGATTTTCCCACGCTTGGAAAACCGATGAATACAACTGTTGCATCCCCGCTTCTTTTAACATCGAACCCATCTGTCTTTGCGCCTTTCTTAGATTTTCCTTCTTCTTGTTCTCGTTTTAGCTTTGCAATTTTTGCTCTAAGTAAACCTAGATGATGTTCAGTAGCTTTATTGATCTGGGTTCTAGCCATTTCATCTTGTATTGCTTTAATTTTTTCTGGAATTCCCAACTATATCACCTCGTATTTTGTTTTTTAAATAGAATCTTATCATCTTTTTTGATCATTTCAATTCTAGTAATAGGTATTGTTTCAAAATTTTTAGATTCAGCAATAAAATCTGGCAGTGCTATCTCTCTTATCTTATCAAAATCTCTAAAAAAAACCCTGTAATTATTTGGGTTATCGCCGAATTGCGCTTTACTAAAGATTTCTTCTATCTTTCCTTTTTTTACCACAAAAATTATGCGATACATACCCTAATCTACCTTCTTCATTTTGATTTAGTAGCAATTATTATCTGGTTTTTAATAGTTAAATTATGAAACAAAAAACATTCGCAGTAGATATTGATGGAACAATTACTGAAAACGGCGTCGGAAGAATTCATCTAGATGCATTAGCTGCACTAAGACATTTGAAAAACATTGGGCACAATGTTATTTTTGTTTCAGGTCGTTCGTCTGTTGAAGGATATTTACTATCAGTATTTGGCGGTACTACAAATATTGCAGTTGGGGAAAATGGAGGGTGCATTACACTAGGGCCAAATGAACACAAATTACTTGGAAACAAAGAAGAATGTATTGCAGCATTTGAACTTATGAAATCAAAAATAGATAATGTCAAAGAAAAACCTGTGTTTCCAAGACTGACTGAGGTTGTTTTAGAAAGAACCTTCGATATTGATGTTGCAAAAAAAATTATATCAGAAAATAATCTTAATGTTGGATTATCAGACAGTCAATACGCATTTCATATTAACTCAAGTGGCATAAACAAGGGTCATGGATTTGAGAAAGTTATGAAAATGTTGTCAGTTTCTAAAAATGATGTGATCGCAATTGGAGATAGCGAAACAGATGTTCCATTATTTAAGATAGCAAAAACTAGTATTGCCTTGGGAAATGCATTTGAATCTGTTCAATCACAAGCAACCTTCAGTGTTTCGGCTAAATCCGGTGATGGTGTAATTGAGGCATTAGACAAACTTGCTCCAAAACTCTCTGAGGTATAGTATTGGCATTTCAAGTATTGCTTGATGAAATCACATCAAAGGTAAACAAATGCTTGAAAGAACTTGACTATCCTTTAGTTTCTTTTACAGTAGAACCCTCAAAGAAAGGATTTGGTGATGTATCGTGTAATGTTTGTTTTTTACTTGCTAAATCTTTAAAGAAAAAACCATATGAAATTGCACAAACAATTTCTGAAAATTATCAAAAACATCTTACTGATATGGTGTCTAAAGTAGAAGCACATCCATCTGGAAATTTGAATTTCTTTGTAAATATGACAAAATTTACTGAATTAGTAATAAAAAATTCCATTGAAGATGATTATGGTACAGTTGACATTGGACAAAAATCAAGAATTGTTGTAGAACACACTAGTGTTAACCCTAACAAGGCAATACATATTGGCCATGTTCGAAATATCATAATTGGTGACACTATTGCGCGAATATTACAGAAAGCAAATTTTGACGTTAAAATTTTGAATTATGTTGATGATTCTGGTCTTCAAGTTGCAGATATTGTTGTTGGATTCAAACATCTAGGATTTTCAGAAACTCCTCCCCCAGGTCAGAAATTCGACCATTATTGTGGAGATGAAGTTTATGTAAAAACCTCAGAAAAATATGAAGTAGAGCCAAATCTTCAAGAAACAAGAAAGAAAGTTCTTGAAGAAATAGAAAATTCATCTTCGGAAATCTCAAAATTTGCAAACTCAATTACAAAAAGGGTTCTCGCATGTCAATTAGAAACATGTTGGAATCTTGGAGTAACTTATGATTGCCTAAATTTTGAATCTGAAATTATTCATTCTGGGCTTTGGGAAAAAATTTTTGAAAAACTAAAAGAGATGAACCTTCTAGAATTTGAAACTGAAGGGAAAAATCAAGATTGCTGGGTAATTCGTGGTAAGGGAAAAGAAGAAAATAAAGTAGTAGTTAGAAGCAACGGTACTGCAACCTATATTGCAAAGGATATTCCATATGCTGCTTTTAAACTAGGTTTGTTAGATGATCCATTTAATTATAAAAAATATGAACATAATCAGCCTAACAGAACTTTATGGCAAACAACTTTAGAAAAAACTTCTGAACCAAAACAAAACTTTACTGCAAACAAGGTTATCACAGTTATTGATTCAAGACAATCAAGACTACAAAAAATTGTTACTGAAATAATGTCAAAATTCACTTCAGACCAAGATTCGTATATTCATTTGTCATACGAATCAGTTACCTTAAGTCCCGATACTGCAAAACAATTGGGAATGGATACTGGGGGAAAACAAGCTCAAATGTCTGGCAGAAAAGGACTGTATGTAAATGCTGATTCGGTATATGATGTGCTAAAATCAAAAACCATCCACGAAACAAAAAAACGAAATCAAGAAATGAAAGATGACGAAGTTCAAAATATAGCTCATCAGGTTGCAGTTGGAACACTACGATATGAAATGATAAAACCAGATCTGGATAAAATAATTACATTTGATCTTACAAAATCATTAAACCTTGAAGGTGATACTGCCCCCTACATTCAATATACTGGTGCGCGAGCTACTAGAATTTTAGAAAAGGCTAGCGTCTCTCCAAACTTTGATGTATCATTTAATCTGCTAAACAATGAGTTTGAGGCTGAATTAGTTAAGACGATTGGATTATTTGGGATTCAGGTACAAGACTCTGCAAATAATTTTTCACCCAAAGTAATTGCAAAATATTGCTACAATTTGGCTGTGTCATTTAATGCCTTTTATGAACATGTTAAAGTAATTGATTCTGGAGATAAATCACTCACAAATGCTAGATTATGTTTAGTTTCATCATTCAAATCAACATTAGAAAAGGCATTGAATCTTTTAGGCATTCCATCACCAGAACGCATGTGATTTGAAAGTAGACTTTTATCTATAACAGTTTATGCAACCACCGTGAGTAAAATAAAAACGAACTCGTATGTTTTGTTCTATTATAACAGTTCAAAAAAATGGCTTCAAAAAATCTCAAAAAATGAAACACTTCATACTCACATCGGTGTAATTAGACATGCTGATGCAATTGGAAAAGAGTTTGGCTCAAGAATTATTACAAACAAAGACAAGTACATCTATTTGTTAGAACCAACTACTTATGATTACATTTCAAAAATTCAACACGGCACACAAATTGTATATCCAAAAGATTTAGGATATATCATAGCTAGAACTGGCATTCAAAGTGGTCAAAAAATAGTAGAGATAGGCACAGGAAGTGCTTCATTAACAACCTTTGTTGCAAGCATTGTGAAACCAAAAGGACACGTCTACACATTTGATGTTGACAAAGAATTTATGAAAATTGCAGAAAAAAACATCAAAAAAATTGGAATGGAAAAACACATTACAATGAAAAAACTTGATTTAAAAACTGCAAAAAAAATTCCAATTAAAGATGTTGATGTAGTGATTATTGATTTAGGTGATCCCTGGACTGTTGTGGAACAAGCACGAAAAATGCTCAAAGGAAGTGGAAGTGTAGTTTCAATATGCCCTACAATGAATCAGCTAGAAAAACTAGTTTCTTCTCTAGTACAAAACGAATTTACCGACATTGAATGCACTGAAAATATTCTGAGAACTATTGATGCTAGAGAAGGAAAAACTAGACACTCCTTTCAAGGAATAGGGCATACAACTTACCTGTGTTTTGCAAGAAAAGCATTTTTTGATAGAAAATCTACTAGAAAGAAAAAATCAAAGAAAACATAGCAAACAAGATTTATTCATCTGAAATAGAAGCATTAACCATGGTCACAAAAACACTGCAGACCGCAATTGTAAAAAAATTCATTCCTGCTAGAAAAGCAAATTCTCGCAAAGGAGATAATGGCACAGTGTTGGTTGTAGGGGGAAGTTACATCTATCATGGCGCACCAATACTTTCATCATTAGCTGCTTTGAGGTCAGGAACTGACCTTGTGTATACCTCAATTCCTAAAATTAACGCTCAATCAACAAGATCAGTTTCACCAAATCTTATAGTGCTCCCACTAGTTGATCAAAAACTTACCAGAGGCGCAGTATCAAAACTGCTTGGAGCAATCCCAAAAAATTTGGATTCTGCCACAATTGGAATGGGTCTTGCAGTTGCCGACAAAACTGCATTAGAAATTCTTGTAAAATCATTAATTAAAAAAGATGTCCGAGTATCTTTGGATGCAAGCGCGTTGATCTCTGATATCTTGCCAATAATTTCAAACAAAAACTCTGTTGTTACGCCACATGCAGGTGAATTTAAAAGATTATTTGGTGTTGCTTCCCCAGAAAACCAAAAGCAAAGAATTTCAACTGTTGAAAAGTTTGCAAAACAACACGGTGTTACAATTCTCCTTAAAGGTCAAACCGATGTTGTATCTGATGGCCAAACCACATATCTGTTCTCAAAAAAAATTCCTTCAATGACTGTAGGTGGAACTGGTGATGTTTTATCAGGATTGGTAGCTGGAATTTTATCAAAAAATAGAAATGCCTTAGAATCGGCAGCTGCTGCCACATACATTAATGGCTTGGCAGGAAAATTTGTTCAAAAGAAATTAGGCTTACACATGACATCAATGGATCTCATTGATGCAATTCCACAAGTAATGAAACCCTTTGATAAAATAAAATGAAAAAAATTCTATCTCATGTAGATTCTAACATGAACAATTTAGTGTCTGATCTCCAGACATTAATTCGACAACCAAGTGTTTCAGCAAAAAATGAAGGAATTGAAGAATGTGCAAAACTTGTAAAAAATATGCTACAAAAATCCGGAATCAAGCCCCAACTTCTAAGATTAGGAAAAAATATTCCACCTCTAGTTTATGGTGAAATAAAATCTAAAAAAAACCCCCACAAAACATTGCTATTTTACAATCATTATGATGTCCAACCTGCTGAGCCATTTGATTTATGGGATTTTCCTCCATTTAGTGCTAAAATCAAAGGGAACAAGATTTTTGGAAGAGGTTCTGCTGATGACAAAGGCGAATTAATCACTAGGATAAAGGCGGTAGAAGCATATCTGAAGATAACTGGTGATGTTCCCTGTAACATCAAATTTGTGATAGAGGGTGAAGAAGAGGTAGGAAGTCCCAACATTGACAGGTATCTGAAAAAATTCAAAAAGAAATTTTCCTGTGATGGTGTTATTTGGGAATTTGGATATGTTGATGCAAAAAACCGCCCAATTGTAGGATTAGGAATGAAAGGATTGCTGTTTGTAGAATTAATTGCAAAAGAATCCGTTAGAGATGCACATTCAAGTCTTGCAGTATTAATTAAAAATCCCGCATGGAGATTAGTTGAAGCTGTGAAAACATTGAGGGATTCAAATGGAAAAATTTTGATTAAAGATTGGTACAAAGAAGTCAAACCATTAACAAAAAATGATTTGGAAATGATTAAACAAGAACCTTTTGATGATTCTGATTTTAAAAAAGAGTTTGGAATAAAATCATTTGTCGGAAACAAAAAAGGAATGGATGCAAAAAAAGCACTTGTTGCCGGTCCAACATGCAATATTGCAGGTTTTGTTTCAGGATACACTGGCGAAGGTGCAAAAACTGTGTTGCCTGGCAAGGCATTAGTAAAAATAGATTTCAGACTAGTTCCTGAGATGAATCCAAAAAAACAGATTCAACGATTAAAAAAACATCTAAAAACAAAAGGTTTTGGAGATTTGAAAATCAAAGTATATCACGGTGAGGCGGCTGCAAGAATTAGTCCATCACATCCGTTTGTAAAACATGTAAAGCAAGCAGCTGACGAATCTTATGGAAAATCTATCATTAATGTTTCAAACGCAGGAACAGGACCAATGCATTCTTTTGTAAAAATTCTTGGGGCACCTTGCATTTCCATTGGGAGCACATACATGTTTGCAAGAATACACTCTCCAAATGAATTTGCAAGGATCGATCTGCTCAAAAAAACCACAAAATGTGTCTGTCTGATTATGGACAAGTTTGCAAAAAATAGCCTCTAATTTTGGAGAAAGGACTTTATTGTACTCTGAAACCATTTGAAACATGTCGTATATGTACATGCCAGGAGCAACCGCTGTTGGTATAACATATGATGGTGGCGTAGTTTTTGCGAGCGAAAAAAGAATCGCTTATGGCAACTTTCTAGTCAGCAAATCCACAAAAAAGACCTTTCCATTAACCCCTAAGGTTGGAGCTACCTGTGCAGGATTAGTTGCCGATATGCAAATTCTGTCATTGCAGATTGCAGCATTGGCAAAAATTAGAAAAATGGAACTAAAAAGAGAGATTCCACCAAACACTATTGCAAAGATGATGTCAAATATGATGTATGAAAGAAGATTCTTTCCATTACTTACACAAGTAATTGTTGGCGGAGTTGTTGACAAGCCAGTGATTTATACATTGGATCCACTTGGTTCAGTTCTTCCAGATGAATATGCAGCTGTTGGAACAGGAGCTGAAATGGCACTTGGAGTGTTGGATCCACAATTCAAAGCAAACATGACTGAACAAGAAGCAATTGATTTAGCAAAAAAAGCTGTTAAATCAGCAACATTGAGGGACTCTTTTAGTGGTGACGGAATTGATATTCTAGTCATTAACAATGAAGGAATTAAAGAATTCACAGAGAAAGAAAACTAGTTTGAAATAGTTTTCCCAATTTCCCAAAATTTATCAGAAATATAATGTAAATTTTTTACTACTTCGCCTTTTTGCATTGTTTCAAGTTCTGAGCTTGGAACCATTGCTTTTCCAACCGCAAGAAACTTGTGTTGTGATTCTTCAATAACACAAACTATTTGATCCTTTTCAAATTCAGAATATTTTCTAATTCCAGGCCGCATGACATTTGCACCATTGCACATAAACTTGACAGCTCCCATGTCTACCATCACATATGGAAATTTTTCTAAAAGCTCTTCTTGTGAAAGAAATGGCAGGTGAGTATTCCCAGTTTTTAAAATCATAATATCTTTTGCTGTGATTATCTGTGCGTCGTCTGTAATGTAATGGACTCTGAGATTTTTTATCTTAGGCAAATCAATTTTCCATTGAATAGCAATATCTTTTAGCATCTCATTTGTTTCACTTTTTGAAATTAGATTTGACTTCAAATTTTCGATATCTCTTTTCTTATGTCTAGTAAATCACGTAGGATAGAACTTGCTGTTTCCATGCCGCCCGCACCTCGACCAATTATGGTTTGAGTTCCAGAATGCTCTGAAGTAAATGATATGGCATTAAGCGTTCCATTCACACAAAGAGGATCCTCTAATGAAATCTCTCTTGGACTGACCTCTAAATTCTTGTCACATGAAGCAATTAGCTTTACAGCACACTTGTTTTTTGTAGCACTTTGAATATCTGTACTTGTAACTTTGCGAATTCCCGTACGCTTGATGTCTGGCAAGGTAACTTTCATGTCCATAACCCAATTAGCTAAGATTACTAGTTTGGCAGCAGCATCAAGACCGTCCAAATCTAACGATTCATCTGCTTCAACATATCCTTTTGATTTTGCATCTTTTAATGCTACTTCAAATGACATACCATTTGCCATGTTTGTTAGAATGTAGTTGGTTGTTCCGTTCAGAATACCTGCAAATGAAATAATTCTTTCTCCACGTAAACTGTTTTTACCATAATCTAAAATTGGAGTGCCTCCTCCTACCGTTCCACTAAATCTAAGTAAAACATGATTGTACGTTGCAAGCTCCATTAATGATGGGAATGCAAGAGCCAACGGACCTTTGTTCACAGATATAACATGCATTCCTTTCTTCATTGCATTTGTGATGTGAGACATGCCTGGTTCTGCATCTTTGTAATTACTTGCAGTTGTTTCAATTAGTACATCTGCATCTACATTGTGTATCAAATCAACTCCTGACATTTTGTTATTGGTCTTGCTATAGTTTTTTATTGTGCGATTTTTTTTCTTTGCAGAAATTAATTTACTCAGATCTAATCCAGAAGTTTCAACTGCACTTCCTTTACTATCAAAGACACCAACAATTCTTGGTTTTAGTCCATACTGTGCATAGAGATCTTCTGCTCTTGAATCAAGTAATTTTGCTAGGCTTTGACCAACACTGCCAAAACCACAAAGTATTATCCGCAATATGTCAGAGATCTGAATGTCATTAATATATCAAATTATTTTATTCGTTTTTCTTAAGCTTCAATGAAACTGAGTTAATACAATACCGCAAATTGGTTGGCTGTGGACCATCATCAAAAACATGACCTAAATGTGCACCACATTTCTTGCAATTTACTTCTGTGCGTATCATCCCATAACTATCGTCTTTTACGTAGCTAATGTTTTCATCATCAAGAGGTTTCCAAAAGCTTGGCCACCCGGTTCCTGAATCAAATTTGGTTTCAGAGCTAAACAATTCTGTACCACAACATGTACAGTTGTATGTACCTTTGTCCTTACAATCATAATATTTTCCACTAAATGCAGGCTCTGTCCCATGATTAATACAAACATCATATTCTTCAGGCGTTAGCTCCTTTTTCAACTCCTCTTTTGTTTTTGCCATTTTATTTTCCACATAATTAATAAGAAAATCCAATATTAGAAGATTCTTCTATTTTACCTTCTTTCTTTTTTCTTCTGTTCGTTTTTCTGATTCAAATCTTTCTAATTCATATTCTTTAAGATCAGCAAATTTGATTATTTTACTAAGATTTGGATGAACTCTGTTAATATGTTTAAACATGTTTTGTGCAACCTTTCTGTAATCCTTATGCCCTTGAGGTACAGTTCTAAGCTCAATTAAATGACAAGCTTCTCTCAAATTTAGATGAATAAAGTATGGATAATTATATGCAAAATTAACAACATATTGAGCTTGTTCAGGATATTTTGTTCTAATTTTGTTAAACACTTCTTTTGTATTATTCATACAATCCTTGAAATCTTTGTCAATTCCAAGAATTTTCATCTCTTTTGGAATTGAATATCCATGATCTGTTGTTAGTAATTGTCTTCCAAGCGTTAGTGCTCTATGTCTGTGAAAGTCTCTGAACATTCCAAAGTTGTTGATTAAATCAAAGGTATATGAGACCACTTCGAATGCTCTTGGAGGCCTGTGACGTCTATTTTTTCTATTTTTTACAAACTCATTAATTATATGATTCTTTTTAACTACTGACATTTTTTTGACATTTGATAGCACAGTATGATAAGGAACACTTGGAGATTGATCATAAAGAATTGCAGCAATCACGTCATTGATTGCTTTAGATTCTATCTCAAATTTTACTAATTTTGTAATTCCTTGCTTTGGAATTTTTCCTTTGATGTGTTTTTTGGCAAACTTTGATGCTGATTTTTTTGTTTGCTTCAAGTAATTTTGTAATGCCTTTCCATATTTGTCATCTGAGCGTCTCACAAAAGATTTGATAGTAGAATCTAGCTCTCGCTTTATTTTTGAGGCTAAATCCCGCTCTTCTTGAAGATTTGAGCTAAACAGAATGGTTAGAAGATATTCAAACGCTCTTCCATTTCCTGTAATTCCGACATTTGTTAAAGTAGAGGCAGGTAACAGTCCGCGTAAAATATCAAGGGCTTTTGCTTTAGTCGATCCTTTGTAAATAAAATTTGCAGATTTTATGTCACGTTCATTTTTTAACTTTAAAAATAATTTTTCTTTTTTGTCAGTTGAATCTTTAAAAGAAAATTTTTCAATTGGATATTTTTCTCTTACATATGCAATCATTGGTTCTATGTTTTTTGAATAAATATCAAAGTCAAAATTGCAAGCTTCTTCATAAGCATCAGCAAATTTAGATTTCATTATTGTCGGTTCACGATAAAACCTATATTTTCCATTTACTTTTTTGTTCCAAACAACATACCGAGATGACTTCTCTAAATATGATAAACCAATTCTTCTGTCTTCGATTTTTTTTACTGCAATGTTTGATAATCCTTCAATAGCAATTTGTGCTTCGCCAAGTTCTGCTACAGAATCATCTCCATATTCTAACAAAACTCTATTGTAAAACTCTTCTCCTCTGTTCTCATTTTTTAAAAACTCGTCAAGAAAAACTTGGCGCATACTTTTATCGGTTCTACTGTATCTTGACATGAGAGCTCCACGATCTACTTGTCTTGGAGTAATTATGGCAAAAACCGAACGATCAATATTTGAAAAATGTTCAGAAAGAACTTTCTTTTCACTTTTAGAAAACTTGCCAGGCAATACGACCTCAAAGTTATCTAATTATTAATTTCTATTTCTTTCCTATTTGAATAAGATCCGAACCAGGTTTATTTTGCAATCCTTTTGCTTGCCATCTCAACAAAACTTCTTTTAGTGCGTTTGCATCTTCTTCATTTTCTGTATACATCAAAGTCGTTACCCATCTTCCCTTACCAGCTTTTCCACCAATTGAATTCATCCAAAAATCTGTTGGCAATGATTTCATAGCTTTATTGTCTGGATCTCTTGTTATGTCAATCCATCTTTTTGAAACAAAATGGAGGATCTGCTCGAGTCCTTGTCTATCTATCATAAGTGACAAAGATTGTGGAGAGAATTTTAAAATTGCGAAAGTCTAGGCGTGGTGAATTTTAGTAAAATTATTCTAACCAAATTTTGAAACCTTTCTAACACCTTGTCGGTTATATGCATCTCAAAACTATACCACATGACAAATGACGGTAAGGCCCTTATCGGAAAACAAGTTAAAGACATGTATGGAACCTTTTTAGGAAAGGCACTTGGAACCATAACTCACATTGATGGCACAATTGAATCTGTAGGTGTTGATTGTGGCGCACAGGGATTACAACATATTCCTTTTGAACAAATTGTAGTACAAGGAGATGTTCTTATTTATGTTCCAAAATGGAGATTAGAATCACAAAGACTGTTAAAAGAAAAAGAATTAACTTTACGTAGACTAAAAGCAATGATCAACATTGCATCTGATTATGATGATGTTAAAGAAGACACTTCATTAATTCATGAAAAATACAAATCAAATCTTTCTGCATTAGAAGAAACAGAAAAACAACTTAAAGCAAAATTAGAAGCACGATTAGAGGAACTTAATGATCAAATGAAATCGGTAAAGATGTTTGAGTTTGATGCCAAAGTTCAATTCAACAGTAATGAAATCACTGAACAGACATACGAGTCAGTACGAAAACTCACTACTGAATACATTGAACACATAACCCATGAAACATCAGAAATCTCAAATATTCAGAGAAAAATTGCTGACCTTAACCTCGAAGTGCAACAAGCTACAGAACCTCCAAAAAAACATCTGGAAGAATCTGCATTATCGTATCTTGATTCAGAATCTGGTGAAGCAACAACAGTTATCGCGAAGCTACCCGAGGCACCAACCACAGACCCAATTCCCGAACCCCCACCCGAACCGCCAACTGAAACAATTCCAGAACCTCCAACAGAAACAACCCCTGAAATAACTGCAGAAAAAGAACAAGAATCTGAACCAGAACATTCAATGGATGCAGAAAGTTTTCCTCCGATCCCGCAACAAGTTAGTTCTACAATGCCAGAACCTCCAGAAGAAACTACAGAGTCAGATGACAAAAAACCTGATTCTGATTGGTTATCTAGAATGCAAGCACAATAGATTTTTCAAATATCTTTAAAATTCATTTTTGTTTTTCAATTAACATTTAGAAATCATTAGGTATAATGATAAGTGATTCTTCATGGACGATATCTTTGAAATTGGTTTGGGAAATAATGACACAGAAACAAGAAAAAGAGCTGATTTTGATTTTGAATCGTTTTGGAATGAAGAGGCAAAAAAATTATCATGGTTTCGACCATGGGATGAAACTCTTGATTGGAAACCCCCGTTTGCCAGATGGTTTAAAGGCGGCCTCATTAATGCGTCCTACAACACTTTAGACGTTCACCAAAAATCCAAACCTGAAAAACCGGCCATTTTGTGGGAGGGAGAAAATGGGGAATCTAGAGCGTTAACTTACAAAGATCTCTGGCAGGAGGTTCAAAAATTTGCTAACGTGCTCAAATCTCTGGGTATAGAAAAAGGAGACAGAATTACTATTTATCTTCCTATGGTCCCAGAATTGCCAATCTCAATGTTGGCTTGTTCCAGAATTGGGGCTATTCATACAGTAGTATTTTCTGGATTCAGCTCTTCATCTCTAAAAGATCGAATAGATGACTCTAAATCAAAAATTGTGATAACTGCTGATGGTGGTTATAGAAGAGGCTCTGTAGTAAAACTGAAGGACGTTGTTGATGAAGCAATTCAAGATTTAGACTTTGTACAAAATGTTATTGTCTTAGAGCGGATAAAAGACAAGATCACACTAAATTCTAAAGATAAACTATGGAGTGATTTAATGAAAAATGCCGCTGCCGAATGTGAAGCAGAAAAATTAGATAGCAACCATCCATTGTACATTCTGTATACCTCTGGAACTACTGGAAAACCAAAAGGAGTTTTACATGGAACTGGTGGTTATTTGACTCATCTGAATTCCACATTCAAATGGGCTTTTGATATTAAGGATGATGACGTGTTTTTTTGTACAGCTGATATTGGTTGGGTTACTGGACATAGCTATGTAGTGTATGGCCCAATGCTTCATGGTGCAACTGAAGTAATGTATGAAGGAGCTCCTGATTTTCCTGACGCATCAAGAATGTGGCAAATTATTCAAAAATACAAAGTCACAATTTTTTACACTACTCCCACCGCACTTAGAATGTTTATGAAGTTTGGAGATGAGATTCCAAACTCGTATGATCTTTCAACACTTCGACTTTTAGGGACTGTTGGTGAGCCAATAAACCCTGAAGTTTGGAAATGGTATTTTAAAACAATTGGAAAAGAAAAATGTCCAATTATTGATACATGGTGGCAAACAGAAACTGGCGGAATGATGATCTCTTCATTGCCTGGTCTGGAGACAATTCCATTAAAACCCGGCTCTGGAACCTTGCCCATCCCTGGAGTATCAATTTCAGTTGTTGATGAAAATGGTGTTGATGTAGAATCAAACAAAAAAGGATACCTTGTTATCAAAAAACCCTGGCCGGGAATGTTGTTGACATTATGGAATGATGATGAAAAATACAAAAAAGTTTACTGGTCAAAATATGAAAACTGTTACTATCCTGGAGATTATGCAATAAAGGATGAGGACGGCTATTTGTGGTTGCTTGGAAGAGCAGATGATGTTCTAAAGGTTGCGGGCCATAGAATTGGAACAGCTGAGCTTGAAAGCAGTATAGTTTCTCATAGTGATGTAGCTGAATCTGCTGTTTGTGGCATTCCAGATGAAATAAAGGGTGAAAAAATCATCGCATTCGCTGTTCTAAAAGAGAATGCAACCAAAGATCAGGATACTTTGAGAAATGAAATAAAAAATGAGGTAAGAAATGGGGTTGGCCCAATAGCGACTCCTGAGCAAATTTACTTTGTTTCAAAGCTTCCAAAGACTCGAAGTGGAAAAATAATGAGAAGATTGCTCAAAGCAATTGCTAGTGATGAAAAAATTGGTGATGTTAGCACTTTGGAAGATGGAGCTGCAGTTAACGAAGTTCAAAATGCATTTGAAGAATTAAAAAATTCTATGAAAAATAATTAATTTTTGAAAAATCCTGAAAGTTGTGTGTGTTGTTCACTATACACACACATTATCTTATAGTAATACAGGCATAATTTACGTATGAAATCTATCTTGGTGCTCGTTTTGATAGGAATGATGCTGGTTCCAGGAACAGCATTTGGATGGAAATCATTGTCATACAATTCTATTCCAGAATGTGATATCATATGCAAAAATAATTTTTCAAAAGTAGATAATTCTGCATCGATAAATTTCATTTTGCTAGGAATATCGGCAGTTGTTGGATTGGGATTATACTACAAATATGCTAAAGCAGGAAGATTTGAAACATTTTCCTTACGTTGCAAAAAATGCGGACAATCAACAAATGGATTAAAATGTACCAGCTGTGAAGCAAAACAAAAATGTTAAACAAAACTTCCTAGCTTGGTAAAAAAATTGTTAGTGAAAACTAGTTACAAAAACATATGGTGTGTCAATTGGTTGATCAACTGTCCATCTTGTTGGAAGTGTTATGGTTTTAATTACTTTTAATCCAAAATTTTCAATCAATAAACCCCATCCCCATTTTGAAGTATCTCTTGAATTTTTTCTCATCTGATGGCTTCCGGTTAAAACAAATGCTGAAGTTTTCTTTAGATTTGGCATAGACACAATAATGTTAATCACACTGTTTGCAAGCATTTCTCCCATTTCTGGTAATCCTGAAATAAATAAGGCAGGATTACTCAACTTTAAAGAGGAATAATCAAACTTTGTTGCATCAGAATGTTCTGGATTAAAGTTAATTCCAGTTTTTGAAACAAGCCCTTTTTGAAGTTCCACTAACTGTTCATCAATCTCAATTGCATATGATTCCAAACCAACAACTTTGGCACAATAAGAAATTCTACCATCCCCAGAACCAATATCAATTACCTGCTCAAATCCAAGCTTTTTGGTTTCTAAACCAAGTGCATAAGCTGAAAGAATCCATGTTGGATAAAACGGAGCATAACTTGTATCGTGTTTTATACTGTCTAACCAATATTGGTTAATGTCTCCCTCATAAACCATGCAAGGAATCTCATTAATTTTCATTTCAAATGAATTATAGTAAATTGGGTTACATGATGCAAACTTGTGTAACATTTCCAAATTACTTTCATTTATTGAAAATAATTCAGAGGAAGATAGTGGTATGACTTCATGAATATAGCTATTTCCTGCATATTCTTTCGCAAATTTTTCTTTTAGAGAAACTATGGTTTTTACCAGATTATCCATTATTTGAAAATGTAATTTGCATAATTTTACTCTTTGAGTCTATGAAAACCACTGTTCTAGTGTTTGACTCTTTTTTTCTATTGATTTTTTTAGTCTGTTAAGTGATGACTGTACTCTGTCTGGAGAAAAACTCCTCTCATTCACAAGATATTTCAATATTCCATCATAATCAATTTTATCAAACTTTATTTTATCTACTTTGGCAATTTTGGGCTCTAGGAAAATTTTTCTGATTTCTTCATAATCTACTTCTGTTAGCTGTTCTTGAATCTGCGGAATTTTTTCTAAACTAGAATGTTCTTTTATCATCTTTAGTGCAGTCTTTGGACCGATTCTTGTAAAGCCATCTGGATTAAAATCTGTACCGATTAAAATTCCCACATCGACCATTTGCTCTTTTGTTAATCCCAACTCTTTGAGAGTTTTTTCAGTGTCAATTATTTCTGGTTCTATCTCGATGTAGGTGTTTCTATTGGGGATTTTTCTTCTACCACTATTTGTAAAATTTCTAACCAGCCTTTTTGCACCAAAAAGAATTGAATCAAAGTCTTGGCTGGCTGATGCAAATGCTTGACCTGTTTTTGTAAGATATGCTGCTGTGGCCTCTCCTTCTGATGGTGCATTAATGTAAGGAATTCCAAATAAACTCAAAATTCTTTTTGAATCCTCAACCATTGTATCTCTCATTACAGTGGTTTGTTGAGCAAATTTTCTTGCATCTTCAAATTTTCTTTCTGAAATTGCCTTTTCGTATTTGATTGTGGCATCTTTTTTGATTTGTCGTCTACGTTCAATTTCTGCTGATTTTAACGAAGGCGGCTTTCCATCAAAAACATAAACTGGTTTTATTCCAATTGATAAGAAATTGATGTTTCTGTAGAATAATCCACTAAGATGGCTGGTGACCCGCCCACTCGCATCAGATAAATGACTGCCGTCAGGACCTCGGATTATTGCTAAAAATTGGTATATTGCATTGTATGCATCTATTGCAACAACTTTAGATGCAAATGATTCTAGTTTTGTTTTTTCTCTAACTACAAGTGGTTTGAGATTTAATCCCATATTCTATTTTTTTATCCTGACACTAATGATGTTTTTCTTTATTTGGGAGGCACTTCCAAGAATTATTGCCAGGTTAGCCAAGTGGTAAGGCGGCCGTCTCGAAAACGGCTGCGCGAAAGCGCTCAGGGGTTCGAATCCCTTACCTGGCGGACTTGTGTGTATCAATACACACGAAAAATTAGAGAACTAAACTTTTTGTTTTCATACCCTGAATGACAATCCTGTATGGAGTCATGATAGAACTAGATTAAAAAAATATCAAATTAAAAATTCACGCATAATTTCTATTTTAAATATTTTATTGTGTATTTTTCAATTTTTCAAGGATATTCCCAATTATGGGTTCAATCTTTGCATTAGGTTCTGTCGAAATTAGTACAAGATAGTCATGCACTGGAACTGTAATTATTGCCATCTTCTTTCTTTTTGAAACAATGTAGTCTAGTGATCCTAGAATATCATCGAGATCTTTTTTCATGAAAAGTTCAAGTGCGTTTTCCATGCACATCTTGTATTGTTCTATCTCTGCGATTGGAACAACTCCTCTCTTATAATCACCTAAGATAAGATTGCCCATGTTGCTTACAACTCCAATAAACCTTATTTCTGGAAGGCTCAAAATGTCCTTGCTTGCAGATTTCCAATCGGGTGTATTTTCAAAAGATACCTTTGACATCACACTATATGGTAGTTCTTAGTATTAAGACCTTTGACTAATTGATGTAAGAAAATGTCAAAACTTGCTTGGACCTCATTTAATCATATTTGTATCTGTATATCCGATAAGTTTGGTTTGAATTTTTTGAATACTGTTGCCAGTTATTTGTAAATTACTTTGTAATTTCCCTTGCGCGTTTTGGCTTAGTACTAAAAGGTCAACACTCCTGAATGGCGCAGAACAAAAAAGAGTTGACCATTATTATTCAAAGATCAAGATCATTTGAAAAGTATACTAATTAGGATGAAAATATGATTTTGTATCATGGAACATATAGATCCATTATCATTAATGATAATAGGCATTATAATTAGTGGAATAGGAATTGCTTTACTTTGGTCACACCCTAGACGTTGGAAGATTGTTGGAACAATTTGTGCTGTAATTGGAGTAATAATTAATGTTGCAAATCTGCTTTTGCATGTTAATTCATTACAAATTCCAATGAGTTAGAAATTCAATTAGTGTGAATCCATAAAGACCCTGGCCATTTTTGGATTTTAGACTCAGATAATCTGAGGCGTTGACCCTTTTGTACCGGTCATTTACCTGGCGCGTTATGGCTTCGGACTAAAGGATCAACGCGCTAAACAAAATTAAAGAACTAAGCTTTTGTTCTGCGCCCCTGAATGGCTAGGGCTGTAAATTTTTCCTAAATCATAATTTTAGATAAAAAAATCTCCGTTATCATAATGAAACCTGTGATAGGTATTTAGATATAATCTGGTCACTTTTTTTTAATAATGACTGGCTTCAAACACATCCTTGTTCCTTATGATTTTACCAATTTTGCTGATTTAGCATTTAAAAAAGCAATGGAAATTGCCACAAAGTTTGACTCTAAAATTTCTCTCATTACAGTTTTGGGAAGCGAAATTAACACAGCTGGAATGAGTTATTCTCGAGCTCAAGAAGTTCATGATGAGATGGAAGAAAAAACAAAAGGTGATTTGAATCGGATAAAAGAATCCAGTAAAAACGAAAATGTAGATGTTTCAGTCCACATCATACATGAATCATCAACAGTTGGAGGAATTCTTTCTTTTGCTGAAAAAAACAATATTGACTTGATTGTGATTGGTTCTCATGGTCGTTCTGGTTTTAAAAAATTAGTTTTGGGAAGTGTTGCTGCTGCTATAATTACAAAAGCACAATGTCCAGTGATGGTTGTTAAGCCCACCAAATTGAGTAAAAACTAAAATTATTTTCAGATTGGATATAAAATGAATAGTAATTATGACTTTTGAAATTAACGACATGTGTGGTTTTAGGAACCCGATTTTTGACAGGCACAAAATCCACCATTACCTTGACGGAACCTTTTATCAAGCAATAAATAATGTGACAGATGGTTTGTGTGCTGATGGGATTAATTTTTAATATTAAAGAAAAAAAAACTTTAAAAGGAAAATATACTGTCCCAACAATCAAAATTTGTGTAGATTGTGGAAGTACATTGGTTGTTTTAAAAAATAAAAAAATAATTTGTAAAAATTGTATGTCTGAAAGAAAAATTAAGAAAATTAATTAATTTGCTGAACTATGAAAAGCCCTACAGAGAGAATTAAAAAAGTATGAACTTAGATTTGTATATTCAATCTACGAACAAGCTGTGGAACAAAAATTACACAAAGAATAGATGCAGACAACACTATTATTGCAAAGGGAAATTCAGGCACAACGAAGGTTCCAATTATTTCAATTTGTTCGGACCCCTGTCCAAAGGGAATTGTTAGATAACGGTGAGTCGGTGTTTTTGTTTCAGAATAATTAACTTCCTGTCCATCAACTAGTACAAAAAAAATGTCATCCTCATTTCCAATTTTTGCATCAATCACCGCTCTTGGTAATGTGATAGTTATTTGACCATTGTTGGTGGTAACAATATCAAAAATCAACGAAGCAGATTCAGGATCTGGAGAAACCAACACAACTTGGCCGCCTGTTATTGTTGATGATACCTCGTATTCAGTTCCTTCTACAATGTTAGAAGTTGGTTTACCTGCAACTATTGGGCCTGGTGCATTAACATCTGGAATTTGTGCAAAAGAGTTTCCAACGGGAATAAGAAAAATTAGCAGAATGATGAGGTACTGTTTCACAAAATTCAATAAAATACAACTTAGAAAAACGTACTGTCTATATTGAGTATTTAAACAAAAAGGTGGGGGTCAACCCTTTTGTACCAGTCACTTACCTGACGTCTTGAAACCAAATTTGGCATTAATTGAATAAAATTACAAATATTAAAAAAATGAAAAAAAGGTCATCGTTTTCGTGTAACCTTTCTTCTAGCAGCTCGTTTGTATGCCTTTTTTGTTACTCTTTTACCTTTCTTTGGTTTTGGAGTTCTTTTTCTTGGTCCTTTTCCACTTAGAGTAACAAGTCTTTTTGCTGCCCTTCCGTAAGCCTTTCTTGTTTTCTTACGTCCTTTGGTTTTACTAGTTCTAATTTTTCTTTTTCCTGTACCTACAGTTGTTACTTTTCTTCTTGCAGCTTTTTTCCAAGCTGATCTTGAAGACTTTGTAGATCTGGAACGTTTTGTAGCCATTGTAATTTACAAATTATTACTATAATTAAGGCTATGGCTTTTTGTGAAAACCCTATTAACAAAAATTTCAGTTCATGTCCTCATCTTTTTTCTAGTTGCAACTTTTTTTCTTCTTTTAGCAGCAATTCCTCGTGCTTTTTCTGCCTCTAAACGATCATTTTTTGCAGCTTCTAAAAATTTTCGTTTTTCAGATGGTGTTGCATATTTTGATAAAATCTTTCGAAATTCCACTCTTCCTTTTCTTGCTTTAGCAGCAGCTCTTCTTCTTTTTGCAGCTTCTCTAACTGATTTTTTCGATAACGCCATTACACTAAATTTTTGATAAGATTTTTTTCTTTTTTTCTTTGAATTCTTTACTAGTAATTACGCCCTCTTTCTTTAATTCTCCAAGCTTCTCTAACAATTCAATTTGTTTGTGTGTTGGATTTTTTAGGCTCTTTCCAGCTTTGATACCTTTCTGAATATTTGATTTTGTTGCCTTTTTTAATCTAGTTCCTAACACCCCTCCTTCCAGTGCAATCCGCTCACTAATTTCAAACCCTTTTTTCTTTGCCTGATTGATAATCTCTTCTGATTTTTGTTTGGTTACATCGTCCACCAACTTGTGTCTTCGTGCCATGTTTCCTAATTCTCTGGTTTTTTTACGAGCAAGACCTGCTTGATATTTCAAATCTTTGATTATCTCGTCTTTGGTCTTACGTTTAAATCTCCGAGTATATTCATCTATAACTAAAACTGGAAATGGTGTGTATTCCACATCAAGATAATATTTGATAATCGTATCATCTGGTAATTTTTTGAGATATTCTCTAAAAGATTTTTCTGATTTTAAATTCATACATTCAATTAAATCCATTCTCATAAAAAGATTCTAGCAACATATCTAGATGATTGATTTTTCTTCTAAATACTCTGTTACCTCTTTTTTGATTTGTTGTTTTTGACTAGTAAATTCTTGATGAATTCTATATAGTAACTCTTGTCCCAATCTTTGATTATATTTGTGATAATATGTTGTTGAATATTCTTGTTCCTTACTTCCAAGTAACCACCCAATAATAAAATCAGATTCATTTTGCGGGTTCCATGATGATCTTAGCATTGGATAATATACTTCTAAAAAACCCTTCAAGTCACTTTTGATTCCTTTAAGATCATGTTTTACATATTCAAAAAATTCTTCATCGCTCATTATTTTCACCTATGGGATATTTGACATACACCAATTATTTCTCTTTATTCAAGCCAAACCCCGATTCATTCATTGATGAGGTGAAGGGAATGGGTGAATGCAAGTAACTTTGTGCACCCTAATAAGAATGAAAGATTTAGTGAATTTTCTAACTTAGATCATTGATTTTTTTTTCAAAAATATCAATCATTTCGTTAACCAGATAATCACCATCATGTACCTGAGTTATTCCCACTATGTTCTTCATTCGAGTCATTGTTGTATTTGTTATGTGAAGTTGAGGCATACTGTATACTAGCATAATCGATATTTAAATTAACTAAAATTGTAAAAAAAAAAGAAAAATGATTGGGTAAAATCTTGAAAGATAATTGAATTTAAATCTCTTTAAACGAAATTAGCTTAAAATCTTCTACTTCTATGTTTTGGTAAACATTCTCTGCAATAGACTGGTCTGTCTGCTTTTGGTTCAAAAGGGACTTCAGAATCTTTGCCACAATCAGCACATGTACATGGGTACATTTTTCTTTCTGACATGATTCATTAAAATGGAACTTGTATAAGAACTAACGGAAAAAGAACATTACTCGATATGGCTAGTTTGATCTGAACGAAATTTGGGAATTTAATTAAATTGATCAAGGTCAACTTGACTCAAATGAAGTATGCCGAATACAAATGTAAGATCTGCAGTACTCCCTCTAGATGAAAACAAAGAATATTGTCCTAGTTGTGGTGCTAAGGGAATTAAAAATACAGCATAAAGATTATTTTGAATCTTTACCATCAGGACTGTCTGGTTTTTCTCTGTTTTCGCCACCAGGGCCAAGCATGTCTTCTGGTTTTACATCTTGATCCCATGTTCCTTTAACCCCTTTGATCAGAGCAAAAACCCCTGCTCCAATAAAACCAATTACCAGTCCAAAAAACAGAATCTTGTCTAGAAACTTTACGTCACAACTAACTGGAACTGGCGGCTTATCTTCAAAATATTCATAACATTCACCAAATTCTTCAGCTTCTAAAGTCGATAATGCATACTGTGAACCAAATATTCCAAGAATGATAAAACCTACAAAAATAAGTCCAATCCCAATCATTGTAAATCTAATATCGCTCATAAGATTGTTTTTCTCAAAATGGTATTTTACATTTTAGGTATGCAAACTCTGGCGTTCAAAAAATTTAGTTATTTTCAAGAGATGATTTTAGATTTAATAAAGAATCTCTGTAAAACGTATTCATAAAATTTTGAAACTCTGAAAATTCTTTCTTTGTCATCTTTTCACTATTAAAAAATGATTGCCAAGATACCTTCGCCACTTTTTGATCTAATTGTTGTATGGAAATTGTTGCATGGTAAGCACGTAATGGTAATCCACTTGTTGCAATGTATGAAAAATATTGCCCAGCCTTCCAACCAACAATTATCTCCCGTATGTTATTTCCATTATCAAAGGTAATTTTTCTTATTGCGCCAATGCCTGTTTTATTTTTAGATAAAAAAACTGTTTTTTGTACGCCTACTAACCAAGACAACCCAACAATATTGCTGATTTTCTTCCATACTTTTTCCTTTGACGCATTAATTTGGATTGATTTTTTTACTATTCCATAATGATGTTGTTTTTCTTCAGATGATGACATTTTTCATATATGATTAAAGTGATTTTTATAGGTTTTAAAAATTAATCAATCTAACACATTTAATGACCTAATAATTAATTTAATCATGGTTTTTGGATGGGGTAAGAAAAAAGAAAAACCGCAAGAGGCCGAAACAATTCCATCAGAAAAGCATATTTTGTTATCTGAGGTGGATAAAATTACTAAAGAAATCAAATCTCTTCGGGAAAAAACACTAATTTCTGAATACAAATCTTTTCAAAAAAAAATTAATGATCAACTAAAAGAATTACTAAGAATAGCAAAAGAATTAGAAAAAGATGATCTTAAAACTGATGACATAGATAAACATCTTAAAACTATAGTGATGAGGGGGAAACGGCAAGTAATATCTACAATAAACAAAGAGGCCACGATTAATTTTAACAAAATAAAATCATATGATGATGTAGTACAGTATAATAAAGAAATTTCTCAAGTTTTAAAAAAAATTGGTGATGTTTTAGGAAGACAAACAAGAGTGATTCATATTTTTGCAAAAAAATATGCTGACAAGTTAAAAAATATACTTTCAACATTAGACTCAGATGCTAAAGAACTTCATACTATTTTAGACAATTTCAAAAAACTAGAAGAAAACATTATCTCAATTTCAAATAATTTATCTCAAATAAACAAAATTGGTGATGATAAAAAAAATGCACAAAAGAGATTGCAAGAATTAAATTCTAACAAGACATCTTTAATTAAAAAAATAGAGTCGCTTCAAAACGAAATTGAAGAATTGAAAAAATCCAATGAATATTCACAATTTCAGAAAATAAAAATGAATATTGATAATATGAAAACTGAAAAGTCCAAAATTCGTAATGATATTGATCAACAATTTACAAAAATTTCTCGCCCTTTGACTAAATATGGGTATGTTAGCTCCCTTGATAAACCACAAAAAATCCTCATGGACAAATTAATTCAAAATCCATTTGATGTTTTAACCCAAGAAAATAAATCTGATATTATTGTGATATTGCAGTCAGCAAGAAAGGGTGTACAATCAGGTACTGTTTCAGTCAAAGATGTTGAAAAATCTATACTTTATTTAGATGAAACTACAGAAGCACTTGGCAATTTCATAAACAGAATATCTGAATTTAATTCAAAAAAACAAAAATTAAAAAAAGAACTTGAGATTTTTAATATGTCTAAATTAGAAAAAAAAGAATTAGAACTGACAAAGACAAAAAGTGACTATGAAGATATTGAACACAAAATTCATACATTTGAAAATGAAATTTCAGAATCAAAAACTAAAATTCCAAATATAATAAAAGATATAGAAAAAAGACTACGAGAAATTTCTTCCACAAAATATATGATAAATCAATAATGCTAAATCTTACTAATTTTTGGTACTAGTACCTTGATTTTCAAGCGGGAAAAATTTCAACGAAAAGTTTCACTAAAAGAAGACGTAAGAGATGGAATTCTATCATACTGTAAGATGAAACATCCAAATGAAGCAGTACTTATTTTGCGTGGAAAATCTAAAAAAGGAAACATTACAGTTGATGGTTTAGTCATACCTCCATTTTCAACAACAGACACCACTTTTGCTGGAATTCCAAATTCGTTTTTACCACTTGATTCAAGTTATGTCGGAATTGTGCATTCTCATCCGAAGGGTTTAGCAAAGCTATCAATTTCTGAAGCGCATAATTTTTTTGGTCTAGTTTCAATAATAGTAACATCTCCATATGACGATGATGACATTTTTGCGTGGGACAGCAAAAGTGAACCAATTGAAATCACTATTGTCTAGTAAGAAAATTATAAAATTTGAAAAATTTGACAAAACTTTATAAGGTTTTTTAAGAAACTGATAATGATTTGTTCCCATACAAGACTTATTTGATAATTTTGTTTGCTTCATTAGGAATTAGTATTGGATTACAAATGGTTCTTCCCTTTCCATATGGTTTAGGAGCCGCATTGGCAATTTTTATCGCATTTCCATTATTACTCCGTAGACGTTACATGCGAGGAATGCGTGGATACGGTGGCTCAGGACTAGGTAGTGGAGGATTTTTTGGATTAAACCAAGGTGGAGGCGCAGTAAAGTATGTTTGTCTTGTTTGCAACCATCGTTACAAGGGCGGCTCTTGCCCTAGATGCGGTTCCAAGATGAAGCGTGCTGATTTTTAATCATTAAAAAAATGGCATTAGAGGATTTAAGAAAAAAAGTACTTTATCAAAACTCCATTGAGGTATGGATAGGAGCTAGCAAAGAAAAAAATATTGATTGGTATGATACTGAAAATTACAAAAAATTCATTTCCTTTCTTCAAAAAAATAACCTAAACATGAAAAAAATTCCCATTTGTTTTGATGAATCAGATATTGTAACTGAAGGGGGCCACAGCAAAAAAGTATTTGCAAACAAGCTAGCAGAAATCAATGATGATCAATCTGCCTGCTATTCAATAAAACTAAACGATGCAGCTATTGAATTAATTCGAAAATTTGAACCATGATTTTATTGCCGTTTAAGCTTTGGATTTACGATCGCATCAAGTGCGTTTCCCATAAAGACAAATGCTAAACCTGTAATGGCAATCATGACTCCTGGAGGCATAATCCACCACCATAACCCTCTTGGGGCTGCACCATGTACATTTGCATCATGAAGAATTTGACCCCATGTGGGAAATGTTGGATCACCTAATCCCAAAAAGCTTAATCCTGCCTCTGTAGTAATGGCAGCTGGAACTGAAATAGCTACACTTGCTAGTGCGTAGGGGAGTAACTGCGGAATAATATGTCTTAGAATAATTCTTGAATTTTTTTGCCCCATCATTTTTGATGCTTCAACATATCCCTTTGTTTTAATTTGCAAGGCCATGCTTCGAGAAACTTTTGCAATCCCAACCCATCCAAAAATCATCAAAAACCCAATAATGAGAAAAATACTATTGCTTATTGTTACGGCAAGAATAATCAAAAATGGAAGTGCAGGAAGTGCATATATCACATCATTAAATCTCATTAATGCTTCATCAGTTTTTTTTCCTTTGAACCCTGCATAAACCCCATACAGCAATCCCATGGCAACAGAACCAATGGATACTGCAAGTCCTATGAATAATGCCAGGGGGGTTCCCCACAATAATCCTACTGCAAGATCACGTCTTAGCTCATCAGTTCCCATCAATCCAAAAGCTTTTCCACCTACAATCAATTTTGAATCCAAAATCTCATTTTGTGTTTTTACACCATACAAATTTACAAGAAAAACATAATCGCCTTTTAGTACTTCATGAGTCTCAAGTTTTGAAAAAACAATATCTTCCGCTGAAAGATTATTAATAGAAAAATCAAATCTATCATTTTGTAAAAACAGATTTTTTCTTATTATTCCATCTGTTGAAAAAACTCTTTCATTATGTATTGTCAGCGTTTCAGAGTACGGTAAAGATGTTGAAATCAGTTCAAATTTATCCCTATCAGGTCTAATAACGGACATTTGTAATAATGGTGACCCAGAATATTCTGCAGAGAATTCATAAATGAAATCTTTTGGAAAACTATCATAATCAAAATTCACGCTAAACTGATGCGATACAACTGTGACCTCATCAATTTTTTCAATACTTCTTTGTGGTTCTTCAATAATCTTGTGTTCAGGAATTTTTTGCCATTGGAAAAAATTTACCCAAACAGGAATTGCAGTTTTGGGAAATGAAATCCAACTACTTGGGTTGTTCCATTCTTGAAATGTTTCAACTGGAATGATTATTGCAGCAATGATTGACACCAGAATCAAAATAACTAGAATACCTATACCTGCTATGCCAATCTTGCTTCTTAGAAATTCCTGTTTAATTTCTGATGGACTTATTGCACTCATGAACTGGTCCTCACTCTTGGGTCAAAAACCCCGTACAGCAAATCAGCAAGAAATATGCTTGCTAGGAAAAATACTGTTAGAACATATGTGGCCCCAATAATTACTGGCAAATCCATCACCGTTATAGCTTCAAAGTATAGTCTGCCCATTCCTGGCCAATCAAAAACAGCTTCTGTAATTATTGCGCCACCAAGTGAGCCAGACAAACTAAGAGCTAAAACAGTAATGATTGGGGGAGCAGCATTTTTGAGAGCATGTGAATAAATAATTTTTTTCTGTTTTATTCCCATAGTTTTTTTTGCCATGATGAAATCTTCTTGCATTATTCCAATCATGAAATTTCTTACTAGGTATGCCCATGAGCCAAATCCAATCACTACAATTGTAATTAATGGTAGCGCCATGTGGTAGAGTAAAGCTACAATATAACCAGGATCTGATGAAGGAATGGATGGTGTTGCTCTTGCAGGAAATATTTGATAAACAAAAGCAAATAAAAAAATCATAATCATGCCTATCCACCAGACAGGAAAACTAGAGCTTACCACTGCAAACGTTGATGTCAATCTGTCAAGCTTTGAACCTGATTTGCTTCCTGACAGTGCTCCAAGAAATATTCCAATTATTGAAATTATGATCGTGGCTGTGGTGAATAATAATATGGTTCTTGGAAGCTTTTCTAATAAAATGTCTTTTACATCTGATGAACCAGAATCACTTGTCAAAAATGTAGCGTGACCAAAATCTAAAATTAAAATTTTGTACATGGTTATTCCAATTCGTTGTGGTGAATACCATGGAGAATCTAATCCAAGCGCTATTGTACGTTGTTCAATCTGTTCTTGTACAAATGCCTCAAACTCGTCAACGCTCGCAAAGCTTTCAGCTATTGCAGGATTATCTGCAATTTCTCCTCGTACTTGAAACACAACTCCTTGTTTTAGAATTGTATCCATGTTTGAGCCAACAAGAATAATTGTCAAAAGAAGTGTTGCCATTAAAACCCCAAACATGGTGATTAATCTAGTACCTACGTATTTCTTTAGGCCCACAAGGCCCATATCGATTTGACTTTATTATAATTACAGGTTAATTTTGTTTAAACAACCAAAACAATCCCAGATTCTCCAAGGTAAGTGACGAGAGAAATTCAGGTATATCTAAATGAATTCTAGGATGTCATGATGGCAGAATTTTTTGGCTGTCTCGTCACATCTTATGGTATGAGCATAATATGACTTAAAGATTTATCTAACATGTTTCCAACCATTGGTTTTTAGAACCGTTCTGCCCAAAAAATTAACAATTGAAAAATATTAGAAAACCCAATAATATGTAATGAAAAAAAAGAATGAGAAATTTGATCCAGATAGATTGGTGTTATCAAAAAATGACATTCTTGATTTTTGCGATAGGGTAATAAAAAAATGGAGTAAAGATCCGGAAAAACATGCAAATCACATATTTGCAATGAATGCTGTAAAAACCAGTATTTTTTGGACTGATGATGATTCACTAAAAGAAATTTGGAATGAAATTTTGAAGTGGTCATATGATCTTTTGTATGAAAATGCCATTGCTCAAGGAAATGAAGAAGATGTTGATTGGTCAAAAATTATGAAACAGGTTAGAAAGGGTTAGTTACTAGAAAAATCCTTGAGGCCTTGTTTTAATACCTCATTGATTATGTTTGAGAAGCTTATTGCTTTGTTGCTTTCAGAAATTTTCTTTGCCTGTAGATTTCTAATTCTAGATTCAAGGCTAGGGTCAAGCGTAATTGTTACTCTTCGAATCATTTAATCACTTAATCTATGCATAATGTACTCCCCCTTTTTAGAATGAATAAGTAGCTTTTTGATCAACCACTATGCTTATAAGGTAAAAATGAATTTTTTTGAAAAAATAAAAAAAGTCACTGCTATACGCAGCAAAGTGTTTTTTTGAAATCCTCCGTATCTCGTTCAAAGTCACATTCTTTGCAGACCTGCCAAGTACGGTCTTTCAATATTCTTAATGTTGTTTGATAACATGTAGAATACATTTTTCCTCCACATTGAGGACATGGGATTGGGATGTCTACAATCATAATAAAATTAAATGAAAATTTGAATATAAGACGCGCGTAGAACTGATAAATTGTTCATGTCGTTTTACAAAAAAATTTTTACAAAAAATTTAATTATTATTCATTAAACTAAAATCCAAATAACAATTTTCACACAATGTCATTCCGTTCTCATGAAAATAGTGATCACTAGAAGGATTTAGTGTTGGGTTTCCACATGATGAGCACACTGTAACTGCTTGATGAAACTCTCGCTTGTTTTTTATCTTAATACAATCTACTAGATCCGAATTATAACTAGACCAATTTGATTCGGTTTCAAACATGCCCTAAAATACACAATTTCGAATTTATAAAATTGGAATAAATGAGGAGAAAGGTTAAAGTACTAAAATCTAATGTTACCTATACTATAATATCTGGAGTTTGTTTGGGTGGTTTGTAACGCCTTCTAAAAAAGTAGAGAATTCCAATCACCTCAAATTGCTCTACAAATACTACAAACATCAAATTTTCCATCCAACCACCTGAAAAATCATTCATTAATGCAAGAGATACAGATAATGTATATTCTACATTTGAAAGCCAGGATAAACTATCGATGTTTTTAGTGAGTGGGACTGGTCCCAAAAGCTTCTCAATCGGGATATTGTCCCTTGTGAGTTGTTGGTATTCTTGCATGGTTGAAAATAAGATTTCTTTGTCATAGTAATAAACAGAATTTCCTCTATCCATGAAAAATATGCTTGCGCCAAAATATATCAAAAATACAACTGAAAACACTACAATATATTTTCCAATTTTCCCGCCTATTGTCTTTCTCATCTGTTTTTCAAATATTTTGCCTACCTGTCCAAGTTTTTTCTTCTGAGTAAGGTAGATGAAACCTAAGCCAAACGCTGAAAGCAAACCTATACTTCCAATCCAATCATCTGTAACATATGTCACAAATAGCATTCTTATTGGCAGAAATATTCCTGCGGTAATTCCCATAAGGAAAAGTTTCTCTTTCACGTCTTGGACGTCTATTTTGCCCTTGCCCATGCCCTAGTAAACTATTCATTTACTTAGATTAAAGATTTCTGCCGAATTTCTTTTTTATAAATAAGGAATTTTTTTAAAATTTGATTATTAAATTTGGAAATAACTTACTAGTTTTGTGAGGAATTTGAAACTTTTGTTATTTCAGTTCCATTGACCAGAAATTCCAAAATAGTGCCATTAACATTTAGGTAAATCACCGAACCACTTTTTCCAACATCAATTAAAGTGCCATTGACATTTAATATTAGTCCAGAATCCAATTCTTCTACTAAATTCTCAGTACCATTAAGATTTGATTCTGATACCGATTCTAAAATTGAACTAGTGTCATTTTCAATACTATTATCTGTTTGATTTATCGTTAACAACTCCATTGTTTCTCTTGAAATTGCTGCTTTCTCAAAATATGCCAGTCTTGCCTCTTCAAAAGTTCCCCCATTTGCTAGCACTTTATCCATAGCATTTTGTGCTGCAACAAATGCATCTACTGTATAATTTAATTGATTTACAATAATGTCTTTTACTGCAAGATCCAAGTTGCCAACAAATCTGTCATACTTGTATCCAGCAAAAATTCCAGCTCCTGGATTTTCTTCTTCTAGAACTTGTTTTGTTATTAGAATTGATTGTTCTCTTTGCTCATTGATAAATTGCTGTTCTGTGATTAAATCTAACTGTTCTTTTTGTTCTTTATACAATTGTTCTTGTAAATTTTGATAATAATAATACAATTTTAATCCCAAAGGATCCGTTGTAAAATCTTCTTCTGATGCATGCAAGTATTTTGTTGCCTCATTAGTAGATAACATTTTTTCTGTGTGTGCAAAAACAGATATCTCGCCTTTTACTTGAAAATCAACACTTTTGAGACCGATTTTTTCATCGCTTGTAGCATAAACGTTTACGATGTAACTGCCTGGCATTTCATCAAAGTTAGCAAACTCTGCAGAAAAACTTCCGAATTCATCAGAAGTTGTAATAACAGATTCATCTCCTAGTCTGATTTTTACTTCTGCTTCGGGTACTGGTGCTCCTGCATGATCTGTAACCATGCCTGAGATGATAGGAATGTCGTCTTCAGTAAGATACTCTTTTTGTAAATTAACACTGATTTGTAAATCCCATAAAGTCGAATCAGCTATCTGTAAATTTGAGAATAACAAAATAAATGCTAGCATTCCAAATAGGGTACTTCTAATATGGTTCACGGAGGCTAGTTTTGATTTGAGTTGTTAAGATCAGATATCTAGAATTATTCACGCTGCTAGACAATAATTGTTGATTCAGTCTCAAACCACTTCATAAGTTATTAAATACCAAAATTTAATCCGATTTGAATAAATGGATTTAGAGAAATTCCGAAATGATGTTTATGAAATAACTGAAACTCTTTCACATCATTTGAACAAAAATGACCTGCCAAAGTTAAACTATGTGCGTCAAAAACTCATAGAGCTCTATGAACAGAATTTAGTAAAAATTAACCATTCTGTTTTAGAATTAATTTGTGCTGCAAATCTAATTAAAAATGGATATTCGGTTGATGTTGAAAAATCAATTTCTGACATTTTGGTATGTGATTTGTTTGCTACAAAAGGAGATGGGACTACTATTGTTGAAATTGAGACTGGTTTTACTCCCCCTGAACACGCATTAGATACTGTCGATTATTACATCGCACGAATAATTAGTAAAATTGCTAGATATAGCAAATTCTGTTCAAAGTTTTCTTTGGCTACTCCTGTCATTGGAATACTGCCTATTCAAAAACTCTTTCTTTATCCGCCGAATGCACGAGACAAAGATGAGATTTCAAAAATAAAATCATTTTGTGATAGATACTACAAAAACCCACCAATTGAGTTTGATGATATTTTAAACGCTAGATTGCATTCAGTGTATCTGATAAATATTGACAAAGGATTTGCGAAAGAATTGGATCCAAATGGATATCTAGAATTAACAGAAGGCCTACTATCTAAAAGCGAAGTAGATTTTTAATCTTTTTTGGTAAAAACTTGTATAAAATGAAAAACTTTTCAAGTTAGGAGATGCATTTTTGATATATGATCTGTTCAAGTTGTGAAAATCACAAACATTACGAATGTATTGACTGTAAAAACGATCACAAAACATACCTATGTGAATGTGACTGTCATGACGAATCAACAAAACCTCATAGTGAACAAGATCATAGAACGTAGAAATCTATACTAAGATTCATAAACCAGAAAAACAATTCTTGGCAAAACACTGAAAACATCATGAAAAATTTTGGAACTTTGGAATACGTGCTTGACAATTACTCAAAAACCTGGAGTTGGAAAGTGACCGGATCTAGGGCTGTTTCTATGGTGTCAAAACTAATACCCGAATCTTGGTATGGTGAGGGACCAAATGAAGCAATTGTTCCAGATAGCTCAGAAAATGTAAAACATCTAAAATGGATTTTAGAAAGATATCCCCTTGATATTTTATCAAAATCAGCTTGGCAAAGAAAATCTATAAAATCAAAACCCCAAAAAACAGTTATTCCTAAAACAGAAAAATTAGAACGTGTACAACCCGGCGAACAATTCCGTGGAAAATTACTTAATTTTCAAAAAGAAGGCTTGGATTTTCTTTTAAAATCAAGTGGAAACGCATTACTGGCTGATGAAATGGGTTTAGGAAAAACTGTTGAAACATTAGCATATTTGTCAACTGAAAAACAAGCATTTCCGGTATTGGTGGTGGCTCCATTAGTTACTCTAAACAACTGGCAACGTGAAATTGAGAAATTCATGAAAAGAAAAAGTAGGAATGGCCGTATAGTAGAAAATAAAGTTCCAACATCAACAATTATTCGCCGAGGAAAGTCAGAAGAACTTGGAAAATTTGATTTTTACATAATTAATTATGATTTACTTTTCAAACGTTCAAACGATTTATCAAAATTAGATATCAGAACAATTGTTTGTGATGAAGTACAAAACCTACGTTCTAAGACCACTAAAAAATATGATGCTGTAAAAAAATTAGCCAGTTTACCATCAATCAAATATCGTATTGGTTTATCTGGGACTCCAATTTACAACAGAGGTTCTGAAATATGGCCTATTGTTGATATTTTGAGACCAGGACTGTTGGGAAACTTTAATGAATTTTGTGAATATTTTTGCTATGTAAATGAAAAAGGTAAAGCCATTGTTCTAAAAAATAAGCGTGAATCATTAAGACATCAATTACAAAAACATGTGATGCTTCGAAGACGTAAAACAGATGTTCTTAAAGAATTAAAAGATAAAGTAAGATACAAAGAAGTTATTGATGCAGATACAAATTACTACTTTAATGAATTAGATAGAATCTGGAAAAAATTAGAAGAAGAACAAAAAGATGCTGAAAGCGCATTTGATAAATCAGCATCGTATCAAAGAGCCATTCAAAGCGAACGACAAGCTGCAGGAATAGCAAAGCTTCCTCATGTGATAAATTTTGTATCTAACATTATGGAAATTGAAGAAAGCGTTGTAGTTTTCTGTCACCATAAATCAATTCATAATCTTTTACACCAAAATCTCAGTGACTTTTCACCTGTCTCAATCATTGGCGGACAATCAGATAAAGTTAGACAAGAACAAATTGACAAGTTTCAAAATGGGGAATCAAAACTAATGATAGCAGGATTAAGAGCCGGAAATGTTGGAATTAATCTTAATCGTGCAAGATACGTTATATTTGCAGAACTTGATTGGAGTCCTGCGATTCATAGGCAAGCAGAAGATCGTTTGCACAGAATTGGTCAAAAGAACACTGTGTTTGCATATTATTTGATTGGTAATGGAACCCTTGATAATCATGTTGCAAATGTACTAGTTGACAAAAGTTATGAAATTGATTCTATCATGGATGGAGGTAATGAGAACTTTGAAAATAAAGAAAAAGCAGAACTTATTCTAGCCCAAATTCATGATAAACTAAAAACAAAATAATCAAAATTATAAAAGTAATTTTTCAGACAAACCGAAATTAAAATTATCTGATTTGGAAAAATACTTTTAACCATTTGCGAGGGCCAATTTCCAATGAATAAGACTCTGAAATATCTTGGATTGCTAGCAGTACTTCCTCTATTCACAATGGCTCTTGGAACAGACTATGTTGTGGAGGATGCTGACGCAGCAAAAAGTCAAGGCAAAAACGCACCTGATCGTGTAGGGGCAAAATCCTATGGCTCTGCAAACAAATCTGTTGTTTGTGGTGATAGATTATGTTCTGAATACCCAGGAGGTTATGAGCAGTTCAAAAAGGATAAGGGCCAGAGTGCAAAAATTGGTGAACGAGCTGAAGAGCCCGAAGTAACGCCTAAAACAGCACCTGCACCCGCACCAAAAACTGAAACAAAAACTGAAACAATGACCGAAAAAGAAACTGAAAAACCAGGATCAAAATTACGACTATCAAGAGCAAATGTGCCCGCAGAAATTCCATTACATAAAGGATGGTATGATGGAGCAGCAGTTTTTTTCATAATTACTGACTCTAGTGACGAAACACATGCAAAACTCATCACAGAGAATCAAGGATGGAAAGTTGAATTAGCTCCTCTTTTAAAGAATGCACCAAAACAAGCCTTGTCAAAAACATACATGTTTACAAATGGAGTTGTTGGTAAAGGAGTTCATGGATTCCAAGGCGAAGTGTTTACTTCAACACCTGCACAAGCAGAAAAATACAGTGCACTTACATCTCATGTACATGTAACATGGAATGAAGGTTTTGAAGCAAAACGACTAAAATCAGAAGCTGAAATTTTAAAAGCTGCTGACGAAGGAAAGGTCACTTTGAATGAATTGTCTGTTGTTCTAAACATGCCACAAATTGTCTGGCCCGATGGCCAAATGAAGGTTAAAAAAGACAAAACATTAACTGATGATACTCCATACGGTGGAGCGCAAGTTCTTGAAATTGATAAGGAAAACATGACAGTAACGTTCATCGCACATAGAGGTTGGGGTCCTGATGGTAGGACAATCTATTACATTGTAACTGATGCAACGCCATCTGGTCCAGCTGGAATGATGGGTGTAACTAATGCACCGACTTCTGCAAGCTTGATTGCAAACTCTGCAGCTGTAGACCTATTCCAATTTAATAATGGAATTAAAGGTTCAGGCCCACTAGGATTTCAAGCAGGAATCGCAGCGAGTGCACCAGGTGATAAAAACTACAGTCCGATGTGGAGAATCTTCATGATTGGCTGGAACGATCCTGCTAGTGCCGCAGTATTGGAAAATGTTGGTGACATCAACTTCTACAAGCAAGAAGGACAAATTAACGTCAACATTGCAAGACCTATGGATAGCGATCACATAGTAAACTGTCCATTCATCGATCCTTTCCAATAAGAATACTCCATTTTTTATTTTTTGACCTTTATTCAGCACAATTTCTGAAACTTTATGGATTTCATGCTAGAGGAGGAATTAACCGATTTGACGACTTTTTGCCTTCAAAAGCCCAACTCAGATGAAATAGGGCAAAAAAAGCAGAGAATTTCAGAAATTGGCAAAGAGCTGTATTTAGATGGAGGAATAGATGCATTAGAAAATTTCTTTTTTTGTATTAGAAAATAGAATCAAAGAAGAAATTAATCAAGATCCGAGTCAGTTTAAGGCGTTATGGAAAGGCCTAGATGATAGTTGGAAATTCTAAATTTGTAGTTTGAAAAAAATGATAAAAATGTTCAGCCTTTACCTATTCTGAACATCTTTGTGTTACATGTTCCACATGTGCCTTTTACGGCTGGTTTGCCGTTTTTGAGAGTTGTAGGGCTAGCCCCTTTGATCTCTCTTTTGGCTCTACATTTGACACAATAACCCATTGTCATGCAGGTTACTAACTAGAGGTGCTATTAGCGGCATACTGTAAAAATAATTTAACTTCGAGGCAAATTACAGATTTTGACTTCACAAAATGTCCAAAAAAATGAGTTAAAAAATTTTACTGTATGGCAAACTAAATTTGTTAAAATCTAGTAATGATAAAAAATATGGCAAAACCAGAAAGAAATACTATTCCAGAATAGCTTAAAATTTTCAGCCATATTGAAGGTTGAAAATTTTTTTCAAGATATTTTCCTGTAACCAACTTAAAATTAAAAACAGCAATTATGGGTGCAATCAAAAATGAAATTATTGTTGCAATATCTACAAGCTCTTTTAGCTTGTCCCCAAATTGAAAAATTACAATGAATGCCCCAACAGCAAGAATCAAAATAAACATAATGTACATGTTTTTTGAATAATATGATTTTGGATTATGATCTTTTTTCTCAAATAACAATTCTATGGTTCTTCCCAATGATCTAGAATACCCATCAAACACTGCAATTATCGTTCCAAACATTACACTAAATGCAGCTGAGGCAATAATGATGTAACTCCAATCCCCAATTGTTTCAGTATATAGTGTAACAATTTTGTGTGCAAACAAGGAATTGTTGTTTGGCAAGGTTTCGCCAGAACCATAAAAAATGTATGCTCCCAATGTAACAAACAATAATGCTAAAACAGCCGTGATTGCGTATGCTAGCCTGAATTCAAACAAGGTTTCCTTTAATTTTGGCCTAAATTTTGTCTGTCTGATTCTCTCCAATGTCCACAAACTGTTCCAGCTAGATATATCCACTGCAGTAGGCATCCAACCCATTAATGCAATCAAAAAGAAAATTCCTGCCTGATTCCATACAACCTTCGGTTCAAACTCCTCGACCTTCTCAACTGGACCATTAACTAATGCTAAAATAAATGCGGTAATTGTTGAAATTACTAACACAGTTGCAATTATCTTAATTAATCCGTCAAGAGCTCTATATTTTCCAACACTTAGAATTGCTGCACATACAATAAATAAAATGACAACTGTCCAAATTTCTAGAAAATCTATTTGAAATAAATTTTCAAGAAAACCCGCTGTAACAAAACCAACAGCTGCAGTAACAAAAAACATTGAACCAATTGTAATTAAAAAATATAATACAAGCGCATTTTTTCCTAATCGTTTGTAGCCATCGATAATGCTTGTTCCAGTTACGTTTGCATAACGTGATCCGTATTCAAAAAAAGGATATTTTAACAAATTTGCTAGCAAAACAAAAATTATTAATGCAAAACCAAATTCTGCACCTGCCCTTGTTGACTGCACAAGATGTGAAACTCCAATAGCGGTACTTGCAAACAATATTCCCGGTCCCAGTGTTTTTAAAAGACGATCAAGTTTTTCATTCAATATCTCTCAACACTTTTTGTGTTAGGAAAATTTTCATGTTAGCTTGCTGTTATAGTAAGTGATACTGAATTCGATAATGGATCCGGATTTGAAAAACTTTCCCAAACAAAAATCTCTGCAACAAACTTTCCTGATGTGTCTGGTGTCCATGAACGTGCTGCACTAAATGACTGTCCTGGTTGCAATGTTCCAGAAATCCATGCAAGATAACGTATAACTCCAGATTCATCTTTAATTTGAACAATATAAACAAAATCTTGTGAAATTTCTTGATTATTTGTAACATCTGCAGTTACTTGAACAAGCTGATTTACAATTACATTTTGTGAAACTTGGTTTCCCCCAATGTTTTCTAATCTAGGAGATGATGCAGGAACTCTATCTAATGCTTCAGCTCCATATACTGTAGATAAAATTGAGGCTAAAATTACACCTAGCAACAGAAAAAGTAACCTTATCACGAAAATTTCAAATTTTTATCATACTAAAGCGTTTGCGTATAATATTATTGGGCTAAAAATGACTACTTTCAAAATACCTTATGGCAAAGAAGAAATTTCGTTTGAAATGCCTTCTGGATTTAATGTAACTATAGCTAAAAGCAATCCGATGCCTTCCATATCTAATGTTTCTGAATCGATAAAAAACGCACTTTTAAATCCAATAAACTCTAAACCGCTTTCCGAATTAATAAAAAAAGATGATTCGGTGTGCATCATTGTAACTGATATCACCCGATCTTCTCCAGATAAGGAAATTTTGCCACTTTTAGTGGAACAAATTTTAGAAAAAACTGATCCGAAAAATCTGACTTTGTTAATTGCTTCTGGCCTGCACAGAGAAATGACTGTTGAAGAAAAAATGGAAAAGTATGGAGAAAAAATTGTAAAGAATTTTCAGATCATTAACCATGATGCAAAAAATGAACAGAATCTCATTTCACTTGGGACCACAAAAAATGGCACCCCAATAAAAATATCAAAAATAGCTTATAATTCTGATTTTTTAATCTCTATCGGCGTTGTTGAACCTCATCAATACGCTGGATATAGTGGAGGATACAAAACATTGGCAATTGGAGTTGCCGGGGATGAAACAATTAGTAAAACACATTCCCGAGATTTTATTGAACACAAAAATTCTAGAATTGGAAACATTGATGGGAATATATTTAATGAAGACATAATTGAAATTGGAAATAAAGTAGGGTTAGATTTTATTGTAAACGTTATACTAGATGATAAAAAAAATATTGTTAATATTAAAGCTGGTGAGCCATCTGCAACTTACAAAACACTTGTTACTTCTGCAAAAAAAATTTCAGAAACTATAATAACTAAATCATTTGATGTAGCAATTTGTGGCGTAGGATTTCCTAAAGATACAAATCTGTATCAAACAAGTCGAGCAGCAAGTTATCTTTATTATCTTCCTACCAGGGTTGTAAAAAATAATGGATATATCGTAATTCCTGCAACCTGCATTGAAGGTGCTGGTGAAGGTGTAGGTGAGCAGCGTTTTTTTGAAATGCTAAAAACTGAATCACTTGAGCAGATACTTGATCATAAAGATGACTTCAAAGCTGGAGAGCAACGGGCATTTATGATGGCAAATGTACTAAAATATTGTAACATAATTATAGTTGGTTCCAAAAAATCACAAATTGTAAAAGATGTAAAAATGATTCCTGCTTCTACCATGAATGAAGCGTTTGAATTAATTCAAAATGATTTGGGCAAAAATTTAGACGTAATTTTACTTCCAAATTCATTGATGACGCTTCCAATTATAAAATAATTTTTTTCAATTATATTGTAACTCTATAGTAATCCCAACGTTCAGGATCAAATTTGTAAACAAATTCTGCTTTTTCTGGACTGTTAACTCGATTTGAAATGACATCTCTTAGTGCAAAACTTGTTAAGTACTTGAATTTTTTTGCATGGGATTGCATGGCAAATAAATGCCTCATTTCACTACCTCCTCCAAGCCCCCAGTAACCCATCTTTAGAGAAATTGGTTCTAGGAAAACTGTGTTATACAATCCATAATTTTCATCTTTAATTTCTGGGCGCAAGTGATAGCTTTCAAGCGGACCACCTTTTGCAAATCCAATTATTTCTCCAGTTTTATCTCCTAATCTAAGAGTGTTTAAAATAACGTTTGGATCTTTGACTGATTCTTCAAACCCCTCTCGTGCAAATTGTAGTGGTTTTGGTAATTCATCATAAATTGAAAAAAGAATTTTAATAAATTCAGGATCCTGCCTTGTACTCATTTTTTCAATTACAGGATGTAGACGCAGATCTTCAAACAAATAGTCTGATTGTATTTGGATTTCTTCTTGACGTAAATTAAAAAATGATAAAACATTGTCAAAGAAATTTTTTCTCATATGTTTTGGTAACGATTCTAAAACAGGATTTACCATCTGCGTTTCATTGTTTAGTAATTCTTCAAAATAAGCAACTGATCTTCTAACAATTACTGATGGGTGCCAAGCTAATGCATGTGCGTTCATCTTTGCCATTTCCATAGCTTTTGAAAAATC
>DASSAK010000062.1:0-4416 GCA_035685445.1 Nitrosopumilaceae archaeon | reverse complement strand
AGATAACGAATCATAAAGATTTACAACATCTTTTTCGTTTCTTCTAAAAGTCCATAGAAATAATTCTAGGGGATCAATCGTCAAGTAATAATGATTTCAGTATTCTGCAAATAAAAACAAAATGTTAGTAAGAACTAGCCCTGCTCTTCTTTTTTTCGTTTTTTCATTCGTGAAAATGCAAAAATTCCTATTCCAGCGATTACAGGCAAAATTAGGAATTGAGTATAATTAATTTCAGATTCTTTATTGGTTAAAGATTTTTCGATTAAGATAGTTGTATCATGAGTTAGAAAATTTTCTTCTCTTAGATCATCTTTGTATCTAACTGTGATACGAATATCGTGCTCACCATATCTTGGTTCACCATCAAATTCTATTGGAATATTGAATGGTACAGGGGAATCAATTTCTATTTCGTCAATAAATTGAGTTTTTGGTATAATGTTTGAATTATCAAGTGGTTCTAGTGTAACAAAGCTAAACAATGCATCCTCATTGCCCTCATTAATTATTTCTCCAATAATAGTTGGTTTTCCCGACAAATCAATTACTTGCACGTCATAAATTCTTGCGTCGATTAATCCTTTAATATAAAAGTCAACAATTCTGGAAATTGTATGTTGATCACCATGTGCATTAAAGTAAATCAATTCCATTGGAACACGTAATGTTTCACCCTTTAATGATTCAGGAACATAAACATCTGTCTCAAAGTATTTTTTATTCCCAGGTTCAAGATGTCCAATTTTCCAGTTTGTGTTTAAAACTACAACTTTTTCAATATTAGTTACAGATGCAGTAGTTGATGATATTGCAGTTTGAGTGTTTTGTGCAACAATATCTACTCCAGATATTGGTGCAGTTCCATCATTTGCAACTTCGATAACTATATGATTTGTTTTCAGTGAAGTCAAAAATGGATCTATTGCACGCATGTTAATTACACTGTCACCTGTCACCTTAAAATCAAAATCAAAAAACGCGTTTCTAACCCCAGATTCTCTTAATCTTGAGTAATCAATCTTTACTGAGCCTGGATACTGCTTGATATCAGCCTGATCACTAATGTTTACAAAAAATGTTAACGCAAAATTTTCTCCTGCAAGAGAATTTGAATCACTATCTGCAATAATTAGAGATCCTGGTCCAGCTGCTGAGCTAAATCCCAATGGAAGAGCAAGCTGTCCTCTAATTCCAGTAATGTCTTGAGTTCCTACGTTTGCCAATACAACAGTAAATGGAACATTTCTATCGCCTGGTTCTACCTCTATTTTCTCATTTTGTGTTCCAAAATAAGCATCAAGAAACTTTACGTCCCCAAATTTTCTTTCAAAAGGAGAATCACCTGCTCCTAATTGTGCAAATGCATCAGGTACAATTAATGGAAAAATTATCAAAAGTGATAATAAAATTAAACAAAGTCGAATCATGCTGTAATCTCCATTTGTCTTGGTTCTTCACCATCAAATGCTCGACCGTCCTTGATTGTAATTACACGATCTGCGCCACCAAATTGTTCTTTATCGTGTGTAACAACAATGAATGTTAGATTGAGTTTTTTTGCCATTGATTTCATTAGCTGAACTATTGTTTCAGCAGTAACAGAATCCAAGTTTCCAGTTGGTTCATCAGCTAAAACTATGGAAGGATGATTAATCAAACCTCTTGCAATTGCTGCACGTTGTGCTTGGCCACCAGAAATTTTGTTGGCTCGCTTGTTAAGCTGATCTTGTAATCCAACTGCTCGTAATAATTCCATTGCATCATGTTTTACATTTTTTTCTGTCCCTTGAATGTTTCTTGGAAGCATTACATTTTCTAATACAGTAAGATCAGAAAGTAAATTTGAAAATTGAAAAATAAATCCAAGCTTTTCATTTCTTAATGAAGAAATTTTATTATCGTTTAATTTTTTGGTGTCAACGCCATCAAGATACACTTTACCACTTGTTGGTCTATCTAAGAGTCCAATCATGTTCAATAATGTGGACTTTCCGGAACCAGAACTTCCAACAACTATAACAAATTCTCCTTTTTTTATTTTAAACGATACATCACGTAAAGCATGTACCTTGGCATCTCCTTCACCATAGATTTTATTCAGATCTTTGACTTCAAGTACCATATCAGACAGTTCTCATCGCCTCCACTGGTAAGAGTTTGGTAGCCCTATATGCAGGATAAAATGAAGCCATAATTGCTAAAGCAAATGAGGTAAAAGCAGTTTGAATGATTTTATCCCATGCAAAACTTACCTCTAGGGGAAGACTGTTATTAAATGACATTTTAGTTTCTTTTGCATATAGCGTATATCCTAGTCCTGCAGCAGTTCCAACACTTGCTCCAACCATACCAATGATAATTCCTTGAAATAAAAATATGATTAAGATATCTTTTCTTTTTGCACCAATAGAACGCATGACGCCAATTTCTTTTATTTTACCATTAACTAACATCATTTGAATTGTAACAATAGCAAAAGCTGAAGACATCATTCCAAAATATCCTATCATGTTAATCATTGCTATACCAGAACGAAATCCAGCCAGTTGTTCCTCTGCAGATTCCTCTATTGTTTCTGCAATGTAATCATCATTTGAAAATGCTCTTAAGAAAAGATCTTTTACTTCATTTGCTTTTGTAGGATCATTAAGTTTTACCATTAATGAACCAGTGTCACCATCTCTGGCCATTAAATCACGTAATGTATCAATGTGAACAACAACACTATAATCAAATCCTTGCCCACCAGGAGATTTAGCAATTCCAGATACAATGAAGCTTTTTACTTGATCTTGACCAAATCTATCAACAATTTTTAAATCTAAATTATCACCAACTTCTAAATTTCCTAAATCTCTTGCAACATTGGAACCAAGAACGATAGAGTTTCTTGAAAAAACAAACTGTCCTTCTGTGACAGTTTCATGAACTGTAGACGCCCTGATATCTCTTAATGGATCAACACCAACTACAGGAATCCTGGTTTCTTCATATCGTTCACCATATTTTGTTGCATTGATTGAGGCCGTCGACGACAGCCGCGGCGTTGCCGCTTCTACATATGGTATTCTTTCAAACCAATTAACTAGCGACAGGTCTGACTTGTCAATGTAATCTTCTTCATCAGTAATCAAAACATCTCCATTTCTGTAGTTTGAGATATCTCGGATGATTGCATCATACAATCCTTGAAAAATTACAAAGTTCACATGTATTACTAAAATACCAATTGTGACAGCTAAAACTGCACCAATTAAACTACCTCTTTTATTGAAAAGCATTCTTTTTGCCAGATTAAATCTATATTCCAATGAAAAACTTAGAAAAGTCTAATATATAATATATATGCTGTCTAGTGATAATAGATAAGACATTTTTATTAATGATAAGTTTTGTATATTTTGTATTATAGATAAAAAGGTGATAAATTGGACAAAATTGACATACAAATTCTAAGCAGATTGTTGAATAATTGTAGAGAATCTGATAGGCAAATTGGAATGGAGGTTGGCATTTCAGGAGGAGCTGTAAAATCCCGTATCAAAAAGATGCAAAAAAATGGAGTTATTGAATATTTTACATTAAAGATTGAACCTCCGGTTTTGGGTTACAGTGTGCTATACTTTGTTGTATCTGGTGAAGATCTTGAGGAAATAATGCAACAGGTGAAATTAATTGGTGAACCATTTTTTGTTGTTCCTTGTGTGGGCGGAATAACTGTGTGTAGCATTGTTATTAAAGAAAACGTTCAACAAAAAATAGAGATTGCAAAAAATCTAATGAAAGATGTTCGTATTCTGACAATTTTTGAAGCTGAAAACCCGGGCGTTAGTTCTAATCTAACTAAAACAGATTTAGAAATAATTAATGAACTTATTAAAGATCCAAGAAAAAAAATTGAAGATATTGCAAAGAACATAAATCTCTCCACAAAAACAGTTACACGTTCTATTGAAAAACTGCAAAATGATGATGCAATTCAGTTTACATTAATTTATGAGCCAACAAAGATTCAAGGATATATTCCATATTGTGTACTTACATGGATTAATGGGGAATTGAAACAAACACTTCAGTCTGTAAAAAATGAATTTTCAGAAAATTTCTTACAGGAACCATTTTTGGCAAAAAATCAAATTGCTTTTTTTATGTATAGTGATAATGTTTTCAAAATGGATGAACAAACACAATTATTGAGAAAAATTTCTGGAATTCGTACTGCAGATCTATTTATTCCAAAAAAAATTGCTTTTCCACAAGAATGGATTAAAGGTGCCATCAAAGATGCAAAAAAATCACCAACATTACATTTAATGTACCAGACAAATTAAATAATAATACATCATATCTATTTCAGTGAAAAAGAAAAAGATCTATAACGGAAAAATTCTTGGTCTTAGCTTATATGATGTT
>DASSAK010000061.1:0-12630 GCA_035685445.1 Nitrosopumilaceae archaeon | reverse complement strand
CTTTCCATCATATCCATCCATGGAATTTTAGAACGAGCGTAAGAATCTCCTTCTTTTAGAACATTAGTGTGTACGTTTAGATCTCCATAAGCATCATAGGGTTCTTTTGTTCGTATATCAAAATCAACACCACTAGCTCGTAAAACAGAACCAGTGGTACCAAGTCTAATTGCATCATCTCTTGATAAAACCCCGGTCTTTTCTGTTCTGTGAATTAAAATTGGATTTTCATAAAAAATATCAGCATATTCTTTGATTCGTTTTTCAAAATAATTTACTTGTCTTAGACAAACATCTTCGAAATTTGCTGGAAGATCATTTCTTACACCGCCCGGAATAAAGTAAGCGTGTGTAACTCGTGCTCCAGTCAGTTTTTCTAAAAGATCAATAAGTAATTCTCTATCACCTGTTGGCCACATAAACATTGTAGAATGTCCCAAAAATATTCCATAAATTGCAAGCCAATACAAGGTGTAAACACAGCGGTTTAATTCAGAAGCAATTACTCTAACATACTTCGCACGTTCTGAAACTTCAACTCCAATAACTTCTTCTGCAGCTAAACAATATGGGTAAAGAATGTTACATGAATCATGAATTACGGGTCTTTCAAGATGTGGAATGTTTAAGGTATAGTTTCTATATTCACCCATCTTTTCTTCTCCGCGATGAACATATCCGGGATCTGGATCACAGCCAACGATATAATCACCATCAATTTGAACAATAATTCGCATATGGCCAGAGCCAGGATGTTGTGGCCCTACATTTAGGGTCATAATTCTCTCGTCTACTTTTTGTAATGCTAATCCTGGAGGTAATTTTGTTGTCATCTTCTATCTTCCCTTTGAATCAAAGTCCTTTCTTAGTGGCGGTAAATCTGCCCAATCTTCTGGCAACAAAAGTCTTCTATTATCTGGATGGCCATCAAAGTAAACACCTAACATTTCAAAACATTCTCTTTCATGAAATTCTACACTGTAGAAAACTTCTCTAAGGCTTGGTAAACGTGTTGAATCGTTTCCTGGTTTTGGGTTATCTTCTCGTGGTGCTCTAGTAGCTAATGCAAGAATTTGTCGTGAAAGTTTTGGGTCAGTATAATTTCCAAGGTGATAAACTACTTCTATTTCATTTTGTTCAGGAAAATCTATACCTGTAACAGATTCTGCATGATCAAATCCCAAGTCGTCACGAATAAACTGTGCAACGTCTTTGATGTCTTCTTTTTTTACATTTATTCTTATTCTGTCGGGTTTTACAAAAGCAACTTCTGTTTTTTCACCAAACTTTGCAACAATTTTATCTGATAAACCTTTTTCAAATTCTGGAAGTTTTTCTTCAGGCTTTGCTGGAACTTTTTTTTCAGGTGCTTTTTCTTCTGGAGATTTTGTTTCAGTTTCAGAACTCATTATACAATCTTCCTAGCCTTTTGATTCTTAATTTTCTCTTGCAGTAAAATGCAAGCTTGTATAAGAGTCTCAGGTCTAGGCGGACAGCCGGGGACATACACATCGACAGGCAATACTCCATCAATTCCTGGAAGTACATTGTACGAGTCAAAGTACAATCCTCCTGTGATTGCACAGGCTCCCATTGCAATGACGTATTTTGGTTCTGGCATCTGATCGTATACAAGACGAAGTCGTGGAGCCATTTTTCGTGTGATGGTTCCTTGAACTACAACTAGATCACATTGTCTTAGTGATCCAAATGCTTCAATGATGCCGAATCTTTCAACATCATATCGGGGACCAGATGCAGCACCAAATTCAACACTGCAACAAGCTGTTTCAATATGTACTGGCCATAGTGACCAAATTCTACCCCAATTTAGGGCATATCCTAGTGGTTTGTCAATTGCTCTTTCTAAAATGTCACCAATCTTACCAACGAAAACGTTAGCATTTTGTGGGGTGACAAGATCTTTGAACAATTTAATCCCTTACCTCTCTATACTTTGTAATTGTATATAGGATTACCATATGTTTCGCCTCTGTGATTGATAAAGTGCAAACGCCATAGCGCCAAACATTATTGCCAAAAATGCAATGATTGGTAGCGTTGCGGTTCTTGGAAGATTCAAAATTGTGCTTCCCCATGCATACAAGAAAATTGCCATTACATCAAAAATTACAAACATCAAGATATAGGCATAATATTGCATCATAAAATGAGTACGTCCTTCACCTTTTGGGACTTGACCGCATTCCATGGGCAGGAATTTTACCGGAGTGCCTCTTTTTCTTGGTGCAATCATTCTAGAAACTAGTAAAGCCGGGGCGGTTGCAGCTACTGCAAAACCAAACATCATCAATATAGTACTATAGTTACCAGCAAGTTCCCCTACCAAAGTAGCTTTGACACCTGTCGAATAATATAAAAATCTATGCTCAATTTTTTCGATCATTAATTTTTCAAATAGGAATTTTTTGCAAAGTCCTTAATATGACAAGTTGTGATTTTTTGTATGGTACTAAATGTAGGTGACAAAGCTCCAGGTTTTGAGCTGGTAGACACTGACATGAAAATGAGAACTTTGGATGAGTTTAAAGGCAAAAAGGTTGTACTGTCATTTTTTGTGGCAGCAAGCTCACCTGTATGCGAAAAAGAGCTGTGTACATTTAGAGATTCATGGGACGAGATTTCACAACTTGGTGCACAAGTCATTGCAATAAGTAATGATGGTCCTTTTGCAAACAAAGCATTCAAGGAAAAACACAACTATAATTTTCCAATACTTGGAGATTACAAAAGCCAAACAATCAAAGACTATGATGTTTTGATGCCACATCTTTTACATGTAAAAGATTACAATGCGGCAAAACGTTCTGTGTTTATAATTAAAGAAGATGGTACAATTGGTTACAAATGGGTTTCAGATGATCCATTAGTTGAACCAAACTACGATGAAATCAAAAACTATCTAAAATCAAACTAGAATTTTTTATTCTATTTCTGCAATAAGATCATTTTTTGCAACAGATGTACCTTCTTTAACCTTTATCGATTTTATTGTTCCATCTTTATGGGATTTAACACCTACTTGCATCTTCATTGATTCTAACGTACAAACCGTGTCTCCTTTTTTTACACTATCACCTTCTGCAACTGCAATTGAAACAACTTTGCCCGGAATTTGACTTTTTAATGCAATAGCAGAGTCAACAGCCCCTGCACCGCCAGAATTTTTGTAGACAATCTCATCTAGATTTGCATAACGATTTATTGTCATTGGGATACCATCCACTATGAGATTCATTATTGCGGTTCCACTTTGAAGATATTTGACCTTGTGATATTTTTGATCTAAGACAAACTCGATTCCTTTTGAATCCATATTTATGATTTTTAGATTTTGTTCTCTGTCGTTTATCTTGATTACATATTCGTTATTTCCGAGATTTTCTACAATTTCTCCATTGAAGGAGCCTTCAATATCTTGTATTGAATATTCCATGATATCAGCTCAATGTACTCTTCCAGCGTGTATTTTCTTCTGGGGATGATGTTACTCTACTCTTGAAGTATTCAGAATGAATTATTGCAGCAGCTAATGCGGCTTCTTTATTTGCTTCTTTGTCTTTTTTAATATCTTCAGCAAGTCTATCAATCATCCCATATCGTTTCAAAAAGTCTGTTGACAAATCTCCGTTTTTGTATTCTTTTGATTTTAGGATTGTTTTGTATAATGGAATAGAAGTTTCAACCCCTTGGATATAGAAATCATTTAGTGCATTAAGCATTCGAAGTCTTGACTCTTCAAAAGTTTGTCCCCATGTGCATAGCTTTGCCATTAAAGAATCATAAAATGGTGAAACTGTACAACCTGAATACAAGTAAGTGTCACAGCGAACGCCTGGTCCTGATGGGATGGTTACCTCTGGAATAGGTCCTGTTGAAGGTGCAAAATCCAAAAACGTGTCTTCTGCATTAATCCTACATTCTATTGCATAACCATTCATCTTGAGATCTTTTTGTTTGAATGGTATTGGTTCCCCATTTGCAATATCGATTTGTAATTTAACAAGGTCTAGTCCTGAAACTAGCTCGGTAATTGGATGTTCTACTTGAAGTCTTGCATTAATTTCAATAAAATAAAACTCTCCATTATCTGCTCTTAGAAATTCTGCGGTTCCAAGATTAGTATAATCTACTGCTTCTGCAGCTCTGACAACTAATTCGCCAACCCTATCACGTATTTCTTGGTCAACAACTGGAGATGGAGTTTGTTCAATTAGTTTTTGATTACGTCGTTGAATAGAACACTCTCTTTCAAATATATGTACTGCGTTCCCATGTTTGTCTCTTGCCATTTGATATTCTATATGTCTAGTTTTTTCAAGAAACTTTTCAACTATAATTGCAGATTTTCCTACTGCAGAAATTGACTCGGATGTAACTGTTTCAAAACCATCTCGTAATTCTTTGTCATTGTTTACCAATCTTATTCCACGCCCACCGCCACCAAAAACTGATTTTAGTAAAACAGGATATCCAATTTCATTTGCGATTTTTACAGCTTCGTCTGCATCTTTCACTAGATCTGGGCTTCCAGGCACAGTTGGAACTTTAGCTTTTAGCATTGCTGCTTTGCACTCCATCTTATCACCACAAAGATTCATGGATTGTGAAGTTGGGCCAATGAAATTGATTTTATTTTTTTCACAGAGATTTGCAAAATCATCATTTTCTGAAAGAAAACCATATCCTGGATGTACAGCATCTGCACCAGAAGATAATATCACTTGGAGGATTTTTTCTTGGTTTAGATAACTTTTAGCTGGAGCGGCCTCACCTATATGATAAGATTCTGTTGCTTGTTTTACATGAAGTGCGTTTACATCTTCATCTGAATATACTGCAACTGTTTTTATTCCTAGAGCTTTGCATGTCCTAATTACTCGAAGGGCAATTTCGCCTCTATTTGCTACTAGAACCTTTTCAATCAATTTTTTCTCACAGGTTTATGTTTCCGTGTTTTCGTGGTAGTTGTTTGTCTCGTTTGTTTGCTAGCATTTGTAGAGCTTTAATCAACATTGGTCTTGTTTCTGCAGGATCAATCACAGAATCAACTGAACCCAAAGACGCAGCGACATATGGATTATCAAACTTTTCAGCAAAGTCATCAATGAGCTCTTTTTTGAGTGCCTCTGGATCTTTTGCTTCAGCAAGTTGCTTTCTGTTCATAATTTTTACTGCGGCTTCTGCTCCAAGTACTGCAATTCTTGCAGTTGGCCATGCATAGTTTAGGTCAGTTCGTAGGTTTTTACTCCCCATGGCAATGTATGCACCACCATAGGCTTTCCCAACAACTAAAGTAATTTTTGGAACCGTTGCTTCACAATAAGAGAACAACAATTTGCTTCCATGTCTAATAATACCGTTATGTTCTTGGTTTGAACCTGGCATGTAACCTGGTGTATCAACAAGTGTAATTAATGGAATGTTAAATGCATCACAAAATCTAATGAATCTTGCAGCTTTGTTTGATGAATCAATGTCTAGTGCACCGGCTAATGCAAGTGGCTGGTTGGCAATAATTCCTGCAACTCTTCCATTAAATCTTCCATAACCAACAATTACATTTGGTGCAAATAATTCATGAATCTCAAAGAATTCGTGATTATCAACAATTGATCGAATTATTTCTTTCATATCATATGGTTGAAGAGGATTTTCAGGAATGATGTTTATGAGATTGTGATCTAATCTGTTTGGATCATCATCTGTTTTTGTAATTGGTGGTTCTTGCGTATTGTTTTGTGGAATAAATGAAAGAAGTTTTTTGATATAATCAAAGCAATCGTATTCATTTTTTGCTACATAGTGTGCAACACCACTTTTTTCTCCATGAGTCATCGCACCACCAAGATCTTCAAATGAAATTTCTTCACCAAGAACTGTTTTTACTACATCAGGTCCTGTAACAAACATCGTTCCTGCTTTGTCAACCATTATTACAAAGTCAGTCATTGCTGGAGAATATACAGCGCCACCAGCTGATGGCCCAATACTGGCGGTTATTTGTGGAACAACACCTGATGCTAATTCATTATGATAAAAAATGTCTGAAAAACCATCAAGACTCATTACGCCTTCTTGAATTCTTGCGCCACCTGAATCCATAATTCCAATGATTGGACAACCGGTTTTAACTGCATGCTGCATTAGTTTGGTAATTTTTTGTGCACCCATTTTGCTAAGGGTACCACCAAGAACTGTAAAATCATAAGCAAAAACAATTATTTTTCTTCCATTAATTAATCCGTAACCTCCAACCACACCATCTCCAAAGAATTTTTTTTTCTGCATGTCAAATTCGTGATAATGATGAGTGGTTAGTGCCTCAATCTCTGCAAATGTACCTTCATCTAAAAGTAAATCAATTCTTTCTCTTGCCGTTAGCTTACCTTTTTCATGTTGGGCCGCAATTCGGTCCTGACCACCTGCTTGCTCTGCTGTTTTTTTCTTTTTTGTAAAATTTTCAATCTTCTCAGAATGCATGCCCAGAGATCTGAAACATGTTTTAACCTATATTAATTTAGTTAGAATTTGATTATTCTAAGAAGTATTTTGTATGATTCATGTCATCTTTGCAGACAGCCCTAATTTTTTCATTAAACATTTCTTTTTCTTCTTTTGAAACTGGTTTTTCTGCCTTGTCAACAATCTCGCAAGTTGCAATTACTGGAAGCTCTAAAAGATTAAGATATTGCTGCTCCGATACAGTAACTGTAATGAAGTCCTTTTCATCTTTGAATCTATATTTTACACGAAATAATTCTTCTTTCTTTTCTGACATAATCTAGCCTCATGCATCCATAGTTATTTTGACTAGTTGAATGTGAAGATTTTCATTACAAACAAACACACCGTAATACATAATTCATCATTAAAAAATATTCATAAATTGCCAATTTAGGAAAAATAATTTTTAGGAATTTCTATTCACTGTAACAGCTTATGAAATGTTAAGAAGATGAAATTTTTTTGTAACATATTTTTGATACAGTTTAAATGAATCAGGTTTTGACTCACATTTTTTACAAATACAAAGTTGTGATACAGTTTCCAAATTACAATTTTCAAAAAATTCGCATTGTGGACATCCTGCAGGACCACCACAGATTCCACATGTTAATTCTTTAATTTCAGCACATTTTTCATGCTTTACGCCTATATCCTTAGCCCATAAACCAAGATCACCTTTCTCAATTTTTTCTTCACAAACAATACATTTACCTGGAAACTTCATTGTAATTTTACGCCAGCTCATAATTTTTCAATCTCCTTTTCTATTATAGCTCCAAAACTTTCTTCAACCTCAAGATTGAGTTTTTTATTTTTAATCATAAACAAGATGTATGGAAGATAAAATGTAGCAAATGTACTTTTAGAAATATGAAATTTTTTTGCCATAACTTGTGCAAGTGATTTAAGACTACGGCCATCCCAACGTATTCTGTTCAAAAGGGGCCATGAAAGATTGTACTGAGAATATCGTGCAGATGTTCCTTTTATGTATAATTTAAGTAGTGTTTCGTCAAGATATCGTAATAATCTCCATTCTTGTGTTTTGAAAATTTTTCCATAAAGCATATCAGCTTCTGACATTACTTCTAGCATTTTTTCCATATCGTGTTGTGAAAGATTACTTGTTATAATGCTTGAATAGAATGCGTTAATTTTTTCTCTAGGATCAATTACCATCGAATAGATTATGCTGCGTGCTTCATCAACTGAATTTGCCTTAAAGAATGCATCTACTCCTGCTTCTACATCAAGTGTTTCAAATGATTTTTCAGTTTGTGGATTAAATCCGCCAACTAGTGCCTGTGCAGAATTTATTATGGAACGAATATCTCCCCTTGACTCGTTAATTATTTTTATTAATGTGCCTGGACTTAGTTTTTCACCTTCCATTTTTAGAATATTTTCAAGGTATAATCGCAAAAGTCTTGGAGGCAGTGGTTTAAAGTAAATTGTTTTTGTTGTCTTTTTGATACTTTTCATTTTGGTTGATTTATCAGAATTTGCTGCAAGAACAATAGGAACAGTTGGTTCTTTGAGAATTTTGATTAATGCTTCTACTCCACCAAAATCTGCTCTTCCATGAATTCCATCTACTTCATCAACAAAGATCATTGGACTTCCAAGAACACTAACGTTTCCCAAAACTGGATTCAAAATATCAGAAATTCGTGATTTGCTTCTAACATCGCTTGCATTTAGACTAATCATGTCATAACCAAACTGTTTTGCGGCAAGATTTGCGATTGTTGTTTTTCCAATTCCTGGGGGTCCAACCAACAAGATTGGTTTTGTTCCTTTTTTCCATTTTGCAAACCATTCAACAAGTGCAGAACGAGCCTCCTCATTTCCAATCATATCAGAAATACTTTGAGGTCTATGTTTTTCAGACCACATCAAAACACATCACCTTGGAAGATTTTCTGTGAATTTGTCCCACATGTTAGCTTTTCCAAGTTGATTATACCAGTATTGGTTGTAATGCTCAACTGTTAAGAATAGAAAATCTAAGAAATCACGGTGAGAAAATTCTTCTGGCAATAATTTGATTGCAAGCCTTGCATCTTTAAGATACAAGTTTGCTTTTTCTAATGTTAACTCTAAACCTTTTTTCACATCATTTGCTAACAATGAATAGTAAAGAGGCCATGATGGAATTTTTAGAAATCCATTTTTTATAGAGTCTTCAATTTCGTTTCCACACCCAACTCCTTCTGCGGCTCTTGCCATTCCAAGATAGAAAATTTCACCCAATGGATTTTTTCCAAGTGCCATATTTCTACCTGCAGTGCCCATCACTGCACGATATTTTTTGTAGCACTGATTCATTTCTTCTTCTGTGACACTAGTTGGTTTTTGTTTTAGTTGCATATCTATGTATTGGCCAACTTGAGCATCCTTGAATCCTTCTTCAAAGTTTTTGAGGACCTCTTCTCCTCCTTTAGCAATCTTGTCTCTTGCTATTTTGAGAATGTATGGATTCATCAGTTTGTAGTCATCAAGATACTCTAAATCCTCGTCTTTGTCCACAATTCTATCCATTGGTTCACTAAGATCAATGGCAATAATATGGCCATCAACTAGGTCAATTTTCATTTGCTCATCACGATTTCCATAATGCTCTGCAGCAGCATCATAAAGTGCATTAAACACTGGAAAGGTCATTTTTACAAAATTAGAGTTTAAAATTCTCATAACTCTGTCTTGTAGTACCTCAAGACTTTCTAGCTTTGACTTTATTGGATCAATTTGAGAAGCTTTAAGAATAATTTCTGAAGAACCTATCTCTTCTGCAAATGCATTTTGTGTAGAATTTGGAGAGGAATCTGCTTTAATTTCTTCAAGTAAATTTGCGGTAAATCGTTTAGCAAAATTTGGAAATTCGAGTTCAGTTTCTTCTTTGTATTTGTTGAATAATTTGTATCCTTTCGATTTGAATAAACCTTGTTTGATTATTTGTTTTCCAGGTTTTGTACTCATTAAGGCTTCTTTGCTTACAACTGACTGGTCCTTTCCACTCACATTGGCTGAGTTTAATTCTAGTTATTTATGCTTTCAATCCTATTTCACTTAAATTACGACATTATTGAATTCAGCGTATGGAAGTGATCGAAATTTTGAAAGAAGCTTCAAAGCAAGTGTATGAGAATGTAAAAAATTTGGCAGGAACTTCTGATGCCGCAGGAGATTTTGGAAGGGGGGCAGGTGGAGATATTTCAAGAAAAATAGATATTGTTGCAGAAAAAACCGTTTTAGATTATCTAAAAAAAATTAAATTTGAATGCGTTGTTCTCGGTGAAGAATGTGGTAGAGTAGAATTATCAAACAACCCAAAAGGATTTCTTATAATGGATGCAATTGATGGTTCTGCAAACGCGGTTAGAGGTGTTCCATTTTTTTGTTGTTCGTTAGCGTTTGCAACTAAAGATAAGCTTAGTTCAATCACCGATGCTGTAGTTACTAATCTTTCAAATGGAGATTTGTATTGGGCTACTGAAGGAAGGGGGACATATCTGAATGAAACTAGAATTTCTGTTCATAATAAAAAACCAGTGTACAAAATTGTTGGAATTAACACCTCTGGTGCTTCAGCAAAACTAATGAAAAAACTACAGCCAGTTTTTGAAGAGCATAACCATACGAGGCATTTTGGTGCAAACGCACTCGAGATGGCGTTTTTTGCACAGGGCTTGATGGATATTTTTATTGATTTGCGGGATAAAATCCGAATTCAAGACATTGCTGCAGGATATTTGTTGATTAAAGAAGCAGGAGGTTTAGTTTTAGATGCAAAGCTAAAGCCACTTGATTCTAACCTTAGCTATCAAACAAGACTGTCATTTGTTGCAGCTGCAAATCACGAAATTTTAGATGATGTTATGTCTAAGGTAAAATAATGGCGCCCATGGCGGGATTTGAACACGCGTCTCAGCCGTGACAGGGCCGAATTCTAGACCGGGCTATACTACATGGGCCTAAGTCTTCAAAAAAAATTTTGCAAGTTTAAAGCTTTCTTGATGATCAAAAAACGTTGTAAAAGACTAAATTAAACACATCGAGGAGTTTTGTGGGGGTCTGTGGCGCAGCCAGGTAGCGCACCGGCCTTTTAAGCCGGTTGTCGTGGGTCCGAATCCCACCAGACCCGTACTTTTTTGCTCGAATCAAAGAATTCAATTTTTCTAACAATTACTTTCATAGTTCATTACAGAATTATTCAGGGCCATGAACTAAAACAACAAGGCCCCATATGGAGTAAATTAATTCCATAAATGGATAGAAATTACCAGCACCAAAATAGAAAACAAGTTTTTTGTTTTGGTTTTACATAGTCTTGATCAACTTCACATACTCCGTCAATCAGGGTTGTTCCCTCACCACAAAATCCCATTGGAGTTTCAAGACCAACTGCTTCGTAAATAGAATATTCTGGATAGTTTGTGTCAAACCACTCCCTGTAAGTTAGATCCGTGTTGTACCGGTCAATGTAATACTCCGGATCTTGATTTGGATCAACAAATGGCAGTAGTGTTTTAGATTCTGGGTTCTCTAGGCCAACTGCTTCATAGATTGTTCTGTCGGGATAGTTTGTATCAAACCATTCTTTGTAGTTTGGTTCATTGTTGTATCTGTCCACATAGTGTTGAGGGTCTTTGTTTGGATCAACAAATGATGCAATTTTTGATGTGGGTTCTATCGTTGGATCTGGAACATCGTCAACATAGATTGTTACAATTTGACTGTCTTCTAATGCTCCTTGTCTTACCACAATATCAAATACGTAAGGACCAGGTGCCTGTGATTTAGTTGGAGTCCATGTAAACTTGCCAGTGCTTGAATTAATTGTGGCTCCAGATGGGTAACCCTTACCAAGACTAAATATCAGATCATCTAAAGAACTGTCAGTTACACCTACAGTAAATGACAATGTTTGGCCTTCATTAATTCTAAATGTACCTAGCGGTTTTATCTCAAGTGATACTTCTGCAAGATTAGCTGATGCCTCATTTGATGGATTACTGATTCCAACTGAATTTATTGCTGAAACTCTGTAAGTGTATGTTGTATCTTGTGATACATTAGTGTGAGTATACGACGTTGTTACGCTTTTAGTGTCTGCAATAACAACAGAATAAGTACCATCATCTTTTTTTGTCTCTATTTTATAGCCTGTGATGGGAGAATTACCATCAGATAATGGTAAATTCCAAGAAAGTTTGATTTGGTTGGAAGTGGCAGTTGCAGTTAATTGTCGGGGGGATGTAGGTATGGTGACAGGAGAAGACGACTGGTCTTCAGAATCTTCTTGTGGAGTGGCCGATGCTGAATTTGATACATCACTTGAACCTAATGCATAATTGGCAACAACTACGTATGTATACGTTTTTCCGGTTGCGAGGTTACTGACTACATAAGTAGTGAATTTGTCATCTACTGTATCAATCTCCTCATAAACTCCTGCAACAATTTCTCGTTTTATTGTATAATCAGTAATTGCTTGACCAAAAGTTTCCGATGGAGCAGTCCAAGAAAGTCTAATTTGGTTTGGAGAAATGGCAGTTGCTGTCAAACCTGCAGGTACGGTTGTATGTTGAGGTTTTGCAGATGATTGTGATGAAGGACTACTGATTCCTTCTGAATTTATTGCATATATCTGGTAAGTATAAATTTCATCTGCTAATCCTTCATGTAAAAAGTATGTATTGGTAGTTTTTGTATCAGCTACAAGTGTTGTAAAATTATCAGATCCCTTCTTGAATTCAATTTTATATCCAGTTATCGGAGGAATTTCATCATTAGGTTCTGGTGCATCCCAAGTAAGAATGATTGAAGATGGAGAAGCTGCTGATGCATCAAGATTAGTTGGTCTTTCTGGAATCTTGTCTGTTACATCAAGAGTTGTAAAAACTTGGATTCTGTCGTTATCGGTATCAGCTACATACAACAAATCATTTGCAGAATCAAGTGCAAGTCCTGAAGGAGAATTAAATTCACCATCATCAGAACCGGTTGAGCCAAACTCATTAACAAAACAAATACCAGCAACAATTTCATCTGTTCCCTGAGGACAGTTATTATCAACTAGCTCAAATATCTGGATTC
>DASSAK010000060.1:0-57704 GCA_035685445.1 Nitrosopumilaceae archaeon | reverse complement strand
TTAAATTGGTAACCAATTACACCAATTGCCCCAACTAAACCTTGACCATTTCCAAGAAAAAATGATTCGAGATTCTTTTTTGCAAATTTTTTTGCATAACTTCTATTCACTAATTCACATAATGCGATTTCACTAAATTTTTTAAAGTCACTTGGGATTGTATCGTTTTCTAAAAATACGACTGCAGGGTTTGCGCCATTTTTTGTATCAGAATATTTCACTACAAGATCTTTGATTTTTTTCTTAATTTTGTGAGGGTTATCAGTCTCAATCTTTAATCCAACTGCTCCGTTTCCTCTAGTTTTCCAAGGAATGTTTGGATTAAATCTAACTAGTTTTGGATAATCCAAAAAATTCACCTTTTCTTTTTTAAGAAAATCAACTATTTTGTAAGCAAGAAAAGTTGTACACATTCCTTTTGGTGAATCAGTGTCATCAAAGCCTACATTTAGTATAGTTTTTGCCCCCATTAATCAAATAAACAAGTCCTGACATTTTTGGGTTTTTGTTGAATCTAGATGGGTTTAAATTAAAATCAACTGAATGATAGCCGTAAATGATAGTAATAGATGAAAAAAAAATTTTTGATGAAATTCAAAAACGAAAGCCTGCTTCAGTTGCACTAAACGGACCTGACGGAATTTTACCCAAAGTTCAAGAAACTGCATCAAAAATTATGAAAAGATTTGGAATTCCAGCTTATATTCTAGCAGATACAACATGGGGAACATGCGATCTAAATTCAAATGGTGCCAAAGTTCTTAGTGCTGAGCTTTTGTTTAACATTGGTCATACAATTAACATGGAAGTATTTGATGACAATGTAGTACTCATTGATGCGTTTGATGACATTACATTTGAAAAAGTTTCAAAAAAATGTATTGATATTTTAAAAGGAAAAACCATTTCATTAATTACTGATAGTCAACATCTTAATCAAGTAAACAATGTAGACAAAATTCTAACACAAGGTGGAATTAAGGTTATCATTGGTAAAGGAAAAGGACAGTTAAATGATGGTCAGGTTTTTGGATGTGAATTTTATCCTGCAACAGAGGTAGCGCCAAAAGTTGATGCAAATGTGTTTTTAGGTCAGAGCAACTTTCATGCAGCTGGAATTGCATTAGCTACAAACAAACCAACCTATGTTTTAGATCCATATTTTAATGAAGTAAGAGAAGTTTCTGAATTTGCACTTAAATTACAGAAAAAAGCTACATTAGCAATTTACAAAGCTGCAGAAGCACAGACATTTGGGATAATTATAGGCCTAAAGGAAGGCCAGCTATCAAAACCATTTGCGTTGAAATTCAAAATAGAGTTAGAAAAAGAAGGCAAGAATGTCCAACTTTTTGCATTAACTGATATCACAAATGAAAGATTGAATAATTTGAAGGGAATTGATGCATTTATTCAGGTTGCATGCCCAAGAATTTCAACAGATAATCAATTTGACAAGCCAGTTTTATCAACCCCACAGGCTAATGCCCTTCTGAAAGTTCTTCGAAATGAAAGCATCGAGGGTTATCTTCAGATCCCTCATTGGCTTTAATTAGATGTTTTCAAGCAGTTTTTGAAATCTTTTAGTTTATAATCGGTGTTTGAAAATTCAACACATGTCAGAATCAATAACTTTTCCAGGAGATAGAATAGCATCAATTGAGGAATATGAAGCTGGAGAAAATGCATTTGATGATGGAAACGATGTAAGATCTACTGTAGTTGGAACAACTGAGATTAACAAAAAAGAAAGAATTGTCAATGTTAAACACAAAAATGGTTTATCAATTCCTAAAGTTGGAGATATTATAATTGGAACAGTGGCAGCTGTAATGGGTTCCATGATAGCAGTATCAATTGATTACATTAATGGTAAACCAACTACTTCCCATGTAGAATGTGTTTGCTCAACTAGAAATCTGAGAAAGCGAAATGTTGCTTTAGTGAAAGATATTGTTTGTCTAAAAATTATTAATCATCTTAATGGGACAATACATGCCATGATTAAAGAGCCAAAACTTGGAGTATTATTTACAAAATGTGTAAAATGTGGCAAGAAGGTTATTCAAATGCGTGATGCTGTTAAATGTACAGAATGTTCTTGGATTGACGATAGAGAATTATCAAGCGACTTTGGCAACAGTGATTTTATTAAACTGAGCACAAAATGACCAAAGTTTCGTTCCAAGGTGAACGAGGAGCATATAGTGAAGCTGCTGCGATTTCTTTCTTTGATGAAAATATTGAAACGGTTCCCCTTCCTACATTTGCTGATGTTTTAGAATCTACAACAAATGAAAAAACAGACTATGCAGTTTTGCCAGTAGAGAATTCTATAGAAGGAAGCGTAGGTGAAAGCTATGATTTGTTATATTCTACCTCGTTAAATGCAATTGGAGAAATTTATCACAAAATAGAGCACTGCTTAATTGGTATTGGTTCACTAAAAGAGGTTGATACAGTATATTCCCATCCACAAGCATTAGGACAATGTAGAAAATTCATTCAACAAAACAACATGAAAACGGTTCCATCATATGATACTGCAGGAAGTGTAAAAATCATCAAAGAGATGAACAAGAAAAATGTTGCATGCATTGCAAGCAAAAACGCATCTAAAATATATCAAATTCCAATAATTAAAGAAGGAATAGCTGATAAACCAAATAACTATACTAGGTTCTTGGTTTTATCAAAAAAGCAAAGTAAAAAGACACAAAAGGACAAGACATCAATTATTTTTTCTATAAAGCATGAGCAAGGTGCACTTTTTAGAATTATGGAAAAATTCAACGAGTATGGTGTAAATTTAACAAAGATAGAGTCAAGGCCAAAAAAAGATACCGCATGGGAGTATAACTTCTATGTTGATTTTGAAGGAAATGCTGATGATGTAAAAATCTCCGAGATGATAAACAAAATTAAAGAAAACACTTTGTTTTTGAAAGTCTTAGGGACCTATCCTGCAGCTGAATTAGCTTAGAATCCCCTAGGTTTTCTAACACTAAAACCCAAGCTAAATCCCACAATTACCATACCTGAAATTACTACCATGATGTCATAGGTGATAAAAAGAGGATCAGTTGAAGTTTGAAAAGTAGCCATTATATGAATTTCAGAATTTCCAGTGTTTTGAATATCTATTTTGCTTTCTCCGTCAGCTAAATGAACCCAATCAAATGTAACTTCTTTTTTATGTGTAGTCAATGGAACTTGCAGGCCATCGGCAGGACTTTGCAATCTAACATCAAAAGATTCACCAGTAATTTTCATTTTTTGCGGAGTATGCGCAGGTGCAGAAATACGGTAAGTTGTGGATTCGCCTAAATCAAAGGTTTCATCAACCTCAATAGTTTGTATTCCAAAATGTAAAAACAGCGAAGCTAAACCAATTGCAACGATTGCTGAACCTACACCAATTCCAATTGCAGTTCTTTTTGTAATCACATCTGACCAAATTATAGCGATGCTTAAAAAATTAACTACATTAATGAGACATCATGTGGTTGGCTTTCAGCAAATCCAGCACCTGACATTTTAATAAATTCTGCATTTTCTTGCATTTGTGAAATGGTATGAGCCCCACAGTAACTTAGTCCAGAGCGAACACCGCCAGTAAGTTGTTTTAGAATATCAGTTACGCTTCCTTTGTAGGGAGTCATTGCTTCAACACCTTCTGCCACATAATCATTAAGATCATCATCAAAAGAAAAGTGTCCATTTTCTTTTGATTTTCTACCAAGTGATGCTGCTAAAGATGCCATTCCACGATAAACTTTGAATCTTTTACCATTTTTTGTTAAAAGAGCTCCAGGAGATTCATCTGTTCCCCCAAACATACTTCCTATCATAACTGATGAGGCACCTGCAGCAAGTGCTTTAGTTGCATCACCAGAATTTCTTGTTCCTCCATCAGAAATTATTGGAACATCATTTTCTTTTCCTATTTTTGCACAATCCATAACTGCTGTAAGTTGAGGAACTCCTGAACCTGTGACAACACGAGTTATGCAAATTGAGCCAGATCCTACACCAACTTTAACAGCATCAACTCCAGCTTTAATCAAATCTTTAGCTCCCTGTGCAGTGGCAACATTTCCAGCAATTAGCTCACAATCTGGAAATGCCTTTTTGATATGACGTACTGTGTTAACTGCATTTTCGCTATGGCCATGTGCAATATCCACAACAATAACATCAACATTTGCTTCCAAGAGAGATTCTGCTCTTTCCATAAAATCACCTTTTACTCCAACTGCTGCACCTACAAGGGGACGGCCTTTTTTGTCCTTTGATGCGGATGGAAAGTTTTCAATATCTGAAATGTCCTTAGATGTAATCAAACCCGTTACATGGTTAGATTCATCAACAAGTGGAAGTTTTTCAATTCTATGTTTATGTAAAATCTCTTTTGCCTCTTCAAGAGGAATTCCTGGTTTTCCTGTAACAACGTCTTTTGTCATAACTTCTTTGACGAGTCTTGATGTGTCTGATTCAAATTTTAAATCACGGTTTGTTAAAATTCCAACAAGCTTTGATGCAGAATCAGTAACTAGTAAGCCAGAAACGCCTTGCTCATTAGCATATTTTATTGCATCACTAACTGTTTGATCAGGTCCAATCGTATATGGATTTTCAATCATAACACTGCCTGACCTTTTGACCTTGAGAACTTCTTTAACCTCTTCTTCTATTGTTAGAAATCTATGAATTATTCCAATGCCTCCCTTACGGGCCATGGTTACTGCCATGTTAGATTCTGTCACGGTATCCATATTTGCACTTAGGAAAGGAATGTTTATGGAAATATTTCTAGAAAGTTTAGTACTCAGATCTGTTTGTGTTCTACTTGTAATATCAGAATATTTGGGAACAAGGAGAACATCGTCGAAAGTTAATCCTTCTTTGAATTCCAATGAAACCCTTTACAGAAGAATTATGATACATTATAAGCTTTTGTCTATACTTTTGAGCTTCGTTGCAGTCAAGACCACACTACGTGTTTCTTTAACATTATGTGTGCGTATAATGTCTGCCCCATTAATTACTGCTAAAACTTCAGCAGATAGTGATCCAGATAATCGATCAGTGGGATTTTTTTTGTTTAAAATTTTTCCAATAAATGATTTATTCGAAACTGAAACAAGTAACGGTTGGTTTTGTTTAAGTAATTTGAGGTTTTTTAAAATTAATAGATCTCTTTTTACCCAATCAGAATTAATTTTTGTGAAAAAGGAACCCTTACCTTTTTTTCTAAAAAAGCCAATTGCAGGATCAAGAACAATTTTTTTCGATGAAATTCCTGATGCTTTAGCAAGCTTTAAACTTTGTTCTAGAAGCTTTTTTGTTTTCTTTATTTGATCTCCTGTAACAATATTTTTGCTAAATGCACACAAGATTAAATCTGGTTCGTAAATTCTTACTACTGTTCTCATTTGTTTATCATATTTTAAACCAGAAATGTCATTAATTATTTCAGAACCTAATTCCAAGGCTTGTATTGCAACACTTGCTCTGCACGTATCAATAGAAATTGGAAGATTTGTTTTATTTTGTATAATTTTTATGGCGTTTGTAATTCTTTTTGCTTCAGTTTTTTCTGAAATTATTGTAGACAGATATGGTGCAGTTGACATTCCTCCTACATCAATAAAATCTGCACCATCATCTTCCATCTTTTTTACAGTTTCGCTGATTTCATTTCTAGATGTTTTTACCGATTTTTTGTAAAATGATTCTGGACTAACATTAAGAATCCCCATTATTCGTACGGGATTTGTACCTCCAATTGGAATTGATGCTAATTTATTCACAGGATTTATGATAAAGAATGTAATTTGAGTGATATGGCAATTGCTGGATGGGAGAAAAAATACAATGAAATAATCAAAGAATTTGGTTACGACAAACAACAAGATCATGAATCGGCAATATTGCTTGATTTAATAATAAAAAATCCTGTTCAATTAAAAAAAATAAGAAAAATTATCTCAAAAAGATCAGTTTTTGTTATCGGCGCAGGACCATCTCTTTCAACATCCATACAATATTTGAAAAAATATTCTAAAATTCCAAAAATTGTGGCAGATAGTGCTACAAAACCATTACTTGAAAATAAAATAAAAATCGATATTGTAGTAACTGATCTCGATGGTGATGAAAAAGCAATAAAAAAAATTGGAAAATCAAATTCCATCATGGTTACACATGCACATGGTGATAATATTGCAAAATTACAAATTGTTGAAAATTTTAAAAATTGTTTAGGAACAACCCAAGCCAAGCCATTTGGAAAAATTCAAAATTTTGGTGGTTTTACTGATGGAGATAGAGGCGTATTTCTAGCACATTATTTTGGTGCAAAAAACATTATTTTGATTGGAATGGATTTTGGAAAAGTAATTGGAAAATGTTCAAAAACAAAAAAATCTGAGAGAAAAATTAAATTGAAAAAACTTAATCGTGGAAAAAAACTTTTGGAATGGCTTGCAACAAAAAGAAGGAGTGGACTATATACAACCTCGAAATCCATCAGAGGTTTTAAAAAAATATCCTTCAAGGAAATAGAAGCACTATAGATTCCTAGAATGCGTTTTAATACCCAATATACTTGAGAAAAAGTATGAAGTTTTCTGATGAGCAGATTCGAGATATTCTAAAACTAAAAGATCGTATTTTAGATAAAATTGAAAAACATAAAGAAGAAATAGATTTGTTAGAAAAAAATCTCAACATATTAAATTCTACTCTAAAAGAATCAAGCTTTACGAAGGCATCATCACTTTCTTCTAATGAAGCAAAAACTAGTTCAACAACTTCTATTCCAATTACTAAAGGATCTGGAGGCGAAGTAATTGCAAATGCATATGTAACTCCGGATCAAGTTTCAATTGTATTAAATGATGAAGTTGGATTAGAGGCAGATACTCCACCGTTAAAATCATTTTTCATAGATAGAATTATTGCAGAAATGAAAAGAAAGGATTCCTCAGACGTTCAACGTGGAAAAATAGAACCAGAGTCAGTAATTGATTTTATTATAAACAAAAATGGTTCTCAAATACGGGAAATTATTGTAAAAAACTATCGCCAAAAAGAACGTGTAAATGAAATCATCAATACTGCGGCATGGTCCCTTACAAGAATGTTAGAAAATAAAAAGTGATTTTATGGACAAAATAGTGGTTTTGGATTTTGGCTCTCAATATAGCCACCTAATATGTAGAAGAATTCGTGATTTTTCAGTATATGCAGAGTTGGTTCCATTTGATATTTCAATAGAAGCGTTGAAAAAACACAATCCTAAAGGAATTATATTTTCTGGTGGACCTTCAAGTGTTTACAAGTCAAGTGCTCCAGTTCCTGAGGCAAAAGTGTTTGAAATGAACTTACCAATTCTTGGAATTTGTTATGGTCATCAATTAATAGTAAATAATTTTGGTGGTAAAGTAAAAAGAGCAAACAAAGAATACGGTTCTTCAGTTCTTTCAATTGATAACGATGAGGATCTCCTAAGCGGTGTTGGAGAATCAGTTAGAGCATGGATGAGTCATGGAGACGAAGCAGAAGTTGTTCCTCCAAATTTTGAAATTATAGGTCATACTAAAAGCGCAAAAGCAGCTGCAATTGCATCAAAAGATAGAACAGTATTTGGAATTCAGTTCCATCCTGAAGTAGTACATACAGAACAAGGTTCAGAAATTCTCAAAAATTTTGTTCTCAAGGTTTGTAAAGCAAAACAAGATTGGACTATGGAGGCTTTTGTTGAAAGTACGGTCAAAGATCTCTCAAAAATAGAAGGAAATGTTTTGTGTGGAGTAAGTGGCGGCATTGATTCAACTGTTGCTGCTTTGTTGATTCACAAGGCAATAGGTAATAGACTAAAGTGTATTTTTGTCGACAATGGTCTTTTACGACAGAATGAAGAAGCAGACATCGAAGACATGTTCAAAACTAATTTCAAAGTAAATTTCACTCCAATCTATGCATCTGAAAGTTTCTTAGAAAAACTCAAAGGAATTACTGATCCTGAACAGAAAAGAAAGGTTGTTGGTGAAGAATTTATTCGAATATTTTCAGAGTTTGCTGAAAAGAATGGGCCATTCAAATGGTTAGCTCAAGGAACACTATATCCAGATGTGATCGAAAGTGGAGTTTCAAGAGGGCCTGCCTCCATAATAAAATCTCACCACAATGTAGGAGGTCTTCCTGATTGGCTAAATCTTGATATTTTAGAGCCATTGAGAGAGCTTTACAAAGATGAAGTAAGAAAAGTAGGAAAGATTCTTGGAATTCCAGACAAGTTAATTGCACGTCATCCATTTCCAGGTCCCGGTCTAGCAGTTAGAATAATTGGCGAAGTCACTCCAAAAAAACTAGAGATTGCAAAGATTGCAAGTAAAATTGTAGAAGAAGAGTTAACTGAAGCAGGTCTTTACGAAAAAGTTTGGCAAGCATATGCATCTGTTGGAGATGACAAAGCGGTTGGAGTAGTTGGAGATGAAAGAAAGCACGGAAATATTGTAATGATCAGGGTTGTGGATTCAATTGATGCAATGACTGCGGATTGGACAAGACTTCCTCATGGATTATTAGAAAAAATCAGCAACAGAATTACAAATGAAATTGAAGATGTTACATGGGTTACTTATGCAATATCAAGTAAGCCACCATCAACAATTGAGCCTCAATGACTTAGAGCAAGCATGCCCCAAAAACACCAGCAGAATCACCTAATTGATTTTTTAAAATTGGAGTATCTACTAGATCACTAAACACTTTATCATAAACAGAATTTTTTCCTTCATCATATAGAAATGAAATATTTGAAAGCCCGCCACCAAGTACAACACAGTCAGGATCCAAAATGTCAATTACATTTGCTAAAGCTATTCCAAAGTTATCCAAAAATTCATTTTTCCATTGTTTTGCAACTTCATTATCGAGATTTTGAATTATTTGAGGTAGTGATTCTTGTTTTCCAGTAAGTTCATGCCATTTTTTTTCCAAAGCTGGGCCACTAAGATATGTCTCAACACATCCGTTTTTTCCACAGTAACATTTGTTTCCATTCTGATGTAAAAGATGATGTCCCCATTCTCCAGCAATGTTGGTTCTGCCTTGATGAATTTTTCCGTCAATAACAATGCCTCCTCCAACACCAGTTCCCATAATTACTCCAAAAACCATATTGAAATTTTGTGCAGCCCCCATTTTTGCCTCTGCAATTGCAAAACAATTTGCATCATTTTCCATGATTATTTTTTGTTTCAATGCGTTCTCAAGATCCTCTTTCAAGGGCGTTCCTATCAAACATTGAGTATTACTGTTTTTTATCAATCCAGTTTTTTTTGATATAGTTCCAGGAGTGCAAATTCCTATTGTTGATTCATTCGTTTTAAGTTCATTTACCAACCCAGTTATAGAGTTTAGAATAGCGTCATAATCATTGCTTGGTGTAGGAATTCGTTTTCTTGCAACAGTTTTGAGGTTATCATCAAGTGCAATTCCTTCAATCTTGGTCCCGCCAAGATCTATACCTATTCTATTCACAATTTAGGCTCGTGTCAGTTTGCTTTGAAGTTTTCATTTGTTACATAGCTAGTGTTTTAAAGTAAAAAAATGAAAGAAAACTGTATGGCAGAAAATCTTGATAGGTATAAAAAAAGAAGTGCGTGGTGGTTTTTGTTACCTATCTTTTTTACAATATTTGGAGGACTGATTGCTTATTTTGCAATTAGAAGTGATGATTCAAAAAGAGCAAAAGATTGTTTACTACTTGGAATCATCTTATTTGTAATTCCACTAATAATTTCAGCGGTAATGATAGCATTCTTTTCTGCTCAAATTCCTCAATATGAGGAAATGATGAGACCGCCCGTATGGCAAATTTAATTTAGTTTTTTAAAAATTGATTATCCCATTGGTGGTCCGCCTTGAGGACCTCCAGAACCGCCACCTTGTCCACTTGAAATTGCAATAACATCATCGATTCTGAGAATCATGTTTGCAGCTTCAGTGGCAGATTTTATGATTTGTTCTTTAACCACTAGTGGTTCAACAACGTCAATAGCTAACATATCTGCAATCTGGGTATTTCTTGCATCAATACCAGTCCATTTTCTTCCCTGACTTTGTTTAGCCCTGAGATTTACCATAGTGTCAATTGGATCCATTCCAGCATTTTCAGATATAGTAAGTGGAATTACTTCCATAGCTTCTGCATATTTTTTAATTGCAAGCTGTTCTCTTCCATCAAAACTGTCTGCCCATTCGTTTAATTGAGATGCTACAAAAGCCTCAGGCGCCCCCCCACCGGCAACAATTGATGGTTTTTCAATTACATCTTTTACTACCATTAGTGCATCGTGTAAAGAACGATCAACTTCATCAACTACTCGTTGTGAACCACCTCGTATCAAAATTGTGACTGATTGTGGATTTCTGCATCCCTCAATGAATACCCACTTGTCAGATTCTACTTTTTTCTGACGAACCACTTCTGCAGTTCCTAATTCTTTTTCAGAAAGATCATCTAAATTGGTGGTAACTCTTCCACCTGTTGCTTTGGCTAATTTTGTCATGTCGCTTTCTTTAACACGTCTTACTGCCAAAATTCCATTTTTTGCTAAATAGTGTTGTGCAATATCATCAATTCCTTTTTGGCACAAAAGTACGTTTGCGCCAACAGCATGAATCTTGTTTACCATTTCTTTTAGCATTCTATTTTCTTCTTCTAAGAACATCTGCATTTGAGTTGGATCATTAATTCTAATTTCTGAGCTCATTTCTGTTTTTTCAACTTCTAGTGCAGCATTAACTATTGCAATCTTTGCTTTTTCAATCTTAGTAGGCATTCCACTATGAACAATTTCTTTGTCTAAAACAATTCCCTTGATTAATTCAGTATCTTGAATTGATCCTCCAGCTTTCTTTTCTACTTTGATATTATCTAAATCAACATTGTATGTTTCTGCCTTTTTTGTTGTTATTTTTAAAATTGCATCAACAACAACTTTTGATAAAACTCCACTATCTTCGGAAATTAGTTTTGATTGCATACTTGTTTTTGCAATCTTTAAGAGTGATTCCTTATCATCAGGTTGGATTTTTTTTGCAATTTCTGAAAGTATTTCAAGTGTTTTTTCTGAAGCTGCTTGATATCCTTCAACAATTACTGATGAATGAACATCCTTTTTCAGTAATTCTTCAGCTTTTGCAAGCAATGCGCCAGCAAACACTACTGATGAGGTGGTACCATCGCCAACCTCATGATCGAGGGTTTTAGCAATTTCAACCATCATTTTGGCTGCTGGATGCTGTACATCAATTTCTTTGAGAATTGTAGCGCCATCGTTTGTAATTGTAACATCACCTAAGGAATCGACTAGCATTTTGTCTAAACCACGTGGGCCAAGGCTTGATTTGACTAAATCTGCAACAAGTTTTGCAGCTTGAATGTTGTTATTTTGAGCATCTTTTCCTTTTTGTTGAAGTGCACTCTCCTTTAGTACCAGTACTGGGCCTTGTGGTGTTTGTTGAATTGAAGCCATGATGCAGCTGAATTGTTTCTGATACCCCTTTTTAACATTACTTAGTTTATTGGAGAAACGAAGGATCGTTTTTTAACATCCACGATTCCAGAATAAAGAATTCTAATTGATGGCAATGCCAAAAAAGGCAAGAAAAGAGGTATCAAGTGGGGTCTTTTGAATACGCTTCCTGAATCAACTATGCTGTTGGTAATAGCTGAAAAATTGGAAGCGACTTTTTCAAACGAGTCTGTAGAAATTATTCCGCCAAATTGTAGTGGTAAGGAAGACAATAATTTTCCATCCTTCACTACAGCAAGACCTCCTTGTGTTTTGATTAGATGGTTTGCAGCTATAGCCATATCCTTTTCATTTGAGCCAATTATGATCAGATCATTTTCATGAAAACTCCAAGTTGATGCAAATGCTCCTATTTCTGCTCCAAAATTATTCAAAAATCCTATAGTATGTTTTCTTGAACCATATGTTCTATCAAAAGCTGCCACTTTCCAAATATCTTTATCACGTGACGTAGTAACGTTTCCATTCTTTGTGGGAATTTCTACTGGATCAAGTTTTGTTATTATTTCAGTAATCAATTTAATAGAATTTGCAGTTACACTAGGTTTTTTTGATTTTACTAGAAAATCTTTTTCTGAGAATTTTTTTCTAATTTTTACAGTTTTTTTAATCCATGAAGGTATTGATTTTTGTTTCATTCTAGAAACTATACTTCCGTTTGATGCTACAAGTTTGCCTCCAACAAAGACTTTTTTTGGCTTTATTGAATGCAAATCATCAAAAACCAAAATATCAGCAAGTTTTCCAGGAGCTATTCCTCCAAGATCTTTTCCCATATTATAATAATCAAAGCAGTTTTTTGAGGCCATTGAAAATGCATCAACTGCATCAACTCCATTAGAAACTGCTTCTCTTACACAATGATCAATATGACCATATTGCTCAATATCTAAAGGATCAACTCCATCAGAACAAAACATTAGTCTATCAATGTATGTTTTATGCTCTAAAACTCTGGTTATGATTTCTTTTAGATCTCTACGAATGGAACCTTCACGAATCATTATCCACATTCCTAGACGTAATCGTTCTAGAACTTGATCAAAATCTATTGGTTCATGACACGATAAAATACCAGAGGAGACATATGCCACAAGTTTTTTGCCTGACGCGCCAGCAGTATGTCCATTTATAATGCAATCAGATTCAAGCATTGATGAAAGTGATTTCATTGTTTTTGCATCACGGGTAGTAACTTTTGTCCAAGAAAATACTTCACCTAGTCCTAAAACATTTGTTAATTTTATTGCAGTCTTTTCTTGAGAAGCGTTTAGAGTTTTGCTATGGCTAAATTTTCTATCAACAGGAAGCCCTCCAGGAACAACATGAAACATTCTGAGAGGAAGATCATTAGTTTGTCTTACAAATTCTCTAAATCCTTTGTAACCACAAGTACTTACAATATCTATAGGATCAGAAAATAATGAAGTTACACCACACAAAAGCGATTTTTTTGCAAACTCTGATGGCATCACAAACTGATCAATATGAATATGAGGATCTGCAAATCCTGGCGTGATGTACTTGTCTTCTAAATCAATAACGGTGGTTTTTGTTCCAATTGTGTGAGAAGCGTCTGAACCTACAAAAGCAATTCTATCACTAACAATAGCAATTTCACTTTGTGGAATAATTTCTCTTGTGTAAACATTTACAAGTTTGCAATTTTTTAAAACTACATTCGCCTTTTTTTCACCCATTGCGACTGCGTTAAGAGTTGAAATTGAATGAGAGAGAATAGAAGACATAAAATTCTGTTATGATTTTCGGCCTATTATAGATTCAATGCTTAAATTACCGAAAAAATGGGTTGATTGGTATGAACTATCCAAAGCAGATTAAACGATATTGTCCTAAATGTAAGGCCCATACTAATCAAAAGGTTTCAATTTACAAGGCTGGAAAAAGAAGGGGCTCTGCCATTGGAGAAAGGCGTCACGCTGAAGACAAAAAGGGTTATGGTGGACAGAAATTCCCAAAATTAGCCAAGCCCGCAAAGACAACAAAGAAGGTTACAAGAATGCTTACTTGTACGGTATGTAAAAAGAAGTTCAATACGTATGGATTAAGAGTGAAAAAATTTGAGTTGGTAGCAGCATGAAAAAAGATCATATTCCCGTTCCTGAACCAAACAGTAAATTTCTAAAAATTGAGTGCAAAGAATGTGGAGAAAAACAAGTTGTATTTTCTCACGCCTCAACAGTTGTTACATGCAATTCCTGTGGAAATGCTATATCAAAACCAACAGGAGCAGTTGCAAAAATTTTTGGCAAAAATTCAGGAAGCGCCGAGTAATTCGTAATCCTGTTTTGTGTTTAGATTAAAGGCAATCCTTTTGTCATCTAGAATTTGATAATTTTCCTTAACATTCTTTAGGCTTTTGATTTGTTTTGCATTTACAAGTGAAATTCCAGTATAGTAGCAATCTTGTCCTTCATGGGAAACACGAATATCAGATTTTAAATGAAGCGAATCTAAGAATCCTTTTGTCACTACAAAACTTTTCCAGACATCAGAATTGTACATTTCAACCATTTTTCTGATAATGTCATAATCAAGAAAAGGCATATCGCCAGATGTAACAAGCACAGGTTCATCAAGAGATTGTAAAATTTGGTTTAAATCATTTACATAGCCATTTCCAGGGGTTTCAATTGTTTCAATATTTTTTTCTTGTAACAATTGTTCTGTCCTAGGAGAATTTTTACTTGTAATTGCAATAATTTTTGAAAAGCATTTTGATTCTACCAGTGCATCAATTACATGAAGTATTACGGGTTTTTTGTACTTTAGAAGAAGTTTTTCTTGTTCTGATTTCATTCTGGTGCCTTTTCCACCAGCCATTACAATTCCAATCATAGGGTTACAAATAACAAAAGAGAGGATAGTCTAGTTAATTCATTTGATGCTCCCAACACATCACCTGTTATTCCACCAAAACTTTGTGAGGAAATTCCTACTAGGAAGAGTGTTAGAATCACACCTGCTGCAAAAACAATCATGCCAGTGCTTCCTGAAATTATCACGAGGGGAATAACTGTAAGTAAAATGGTGGCTATCAATTTTTTCTTATCTTTCATCAATTGCACAAATGGTGAGTTTGATCCTAACGCCGCAGAATGACCAGTGCTTGCCATTAAAACCATCGAAAATTTTGCCATAATTTCACTGACTAAAATTGCTTGAAAAAGAAAATAACCTTCCATAAAAGAAAGAGCAATAATCATTCCAACAACGTACAGAACTATTGTAACGATTCCAGCAGATCCTGTTGAAAGATCTTTCATTGCTTGTAGTTTTTTCTCTTTTGTTCCTTTTGCCATCAAACCATCAGCAAAGTCTGCAAGCCCATCTGTGTGATGGATTCCAGTGATCAATGCAATTGCTGCAACGACCAGTAATCCAACAACAAGTGGTTCTAATCCAATAATAGATAACCCAAAACCAAATCCTCCAACTATTAATCCAATTACTATTCCTACAACTGGAAATAGATACATGTACTTTGCAATAGTTTCAAGATTTGCAGTACTGGTTGGAATTATTGTTAAAAATGAAAATACTGAACCAATTTCTTTAAGCATGAATCCACCAACCAAAATAAGACAACGTAATGATAATTGGAATGGTTACAATTAAGCTAAATAGAATAGATGTTATTTTCATTAATTTTATAGCAGACTTGATATGTTCTGTTGTGATTTTCAAGTTTCCATCTCCCAAGGAATAATGATCAATTTTTTCAAATTTTGTTTGTAATGCACCAGCTAAAGCTGCCATTGGATATCCGGCGTTAGGTGATTCTGTTTTAGATCCATCTCTTAACATAATTTGATAAGAATTCTTCCAATTAACTCCAATAATTTTTGCGCTTAATACCATCACAAGTGCTGTTAATCTTGAGGGAATATAGTTTAGAATTTTGTCACAATTTGCGCCAAACCATCCAACGTTTTTGAAAATAGAGGTTTTGTATCCAATCATAGAATCTATTGTGTTTACTGCACGGTACACAAATGCTCCAGGCAGTCCAAACAGACCATAATAGAACAAAGGTCCTGTGATACCATCAACTGTATTTTCACCTATACTCTCAAGCACGCCTGATAGGATATGGCTTTTGTCCAAATTCTTAGTATCACGTTTTACAATTAAGGCTAGATTATTTCTTGCTTTTTCAATATTATTCTCCTCAACTGATTTTACAACAGCTATTGCATGTTTTTCCATTCCTTGTATGGCAATAGTTGTCTTTAGAAGAATTGTCCCAATAACAATCGAAGCAATTAATGAAACATAATCAATGGTGATTAGATTTATGGTTACATCTAAAGCAATTAGTAACAATGAAACAAAAGATACCACAAATAAAACTAGAATTATTCCACCAATCTTTTCAGAATTTTTTGATAAAGGAACAAGTTTTGCAATTAATTTTCCAATCCATGCGGTAGGATGATATTTGTTTTTGGGATCACCTAATGTAAAGTCCAACGCAAGAGCAAATGCAACAATCAAAATTGATTCAATTATCAATATATCAGTCTCTCAATTGATTTGATGTTTAGGCTTTTCTTTACTAATTTACTTAGCTTATCAAGCTCCCTGTCGATTTTGTCGATGTTCTTTTTGTTGAAAGATACCTGGCGTGGTTTGGCGCCTAACGAATCCTCTTCAGGAAGATCTATCTTTGTCATTGGGATAGCGCCCAAAACAGGTTTTTTTGTCTTGTGCTTAAGCTTTGTAAATCCTGGTTTTAGAATATTGATGTCTCCTCGGAATTTGTTAATAACAAAACCTTTGACTAATTTTTGATGTTTTTTATCAAGCAATGCTAGTGTGCCTACAATGCTTGCAAAAGAACCTCCTCTATCAATGTCGCTGACAAGTAAAACAGGCGAATTTATTTTTTCTGCAACCTTCATGTTTGCAATATCAAATTTTTGCAAGTTTATTTCAGCTGGTGAACCTGCACCTTCAATAATTATTACATCATATTTTTGTTTTAGACGCCATAAAGAATCCATTACAACTTTGAATCCCTTTGTTTTAACAAATTTTTTGTAATAATTAGTAGCATGCATTTTCTTGTATTTTTTACCATGAAGAAATACTTCACTATAGTAATTTCCTAATGGTTTTAGTAAAATTGGATTTAAATCAGCAGTAATTTTGCAGCGAGCAGCAATTGCCTGAATGGCCTGAGCACGAGAAATCTCAAAATATCGATTTTTGTAGGAGAAATTTGACATATTTTGTGACTTGAATGGACAAACACGCATTCCAGAATCAGAAAAAATTCTACACAAAGCAGCTACTAATGTTGTTTTTCCAGCTCCTGAGGAAGTTCCTTGAATCATTAATGTTTTCATTTAATTTTCTCCAATGCTTTTACAAGTTTTTTATTTTCTTTTCTTGTTTTTACTGCAATTCTAATGTAGTTATTGTTTAATCCACGAAATGTTGAACAATCACGTATCAAAATTTTTTTCTTTAGAAGTTTTTTTTGTAGGGTTTTAGATTTTTTCTTTGTTTTAATTAAAATAAAATTTGTATTAGTATCATGACACTCAAAACCATCAATCTTTGAAATGGAATTTCTCAAAAATTTTGATTCATTTTTAATAATTTTTTTTGTTTTTTTTAGATGAGAGATGGAACAAAGTGCAGCTCCTGCTGCATCTTGAGCTAAGCCACTAACATTCCAAGGAATTTTTAGATTATTTAGAATAGAAATAATGCGTTTACTTCCAATTCCATAACCAATACGAATGCCAGCTAAACCAAATGATTTTGTCATAGAGCGTAAAATGAAAAGGTTTTCAAATTTTTTTGTATATTTTATTATAGATTGATTTGAATCAGGTACAAGTTCAATAAATGATTCATCAACAAAAACAACAGATAATTTTTTCTTAGCATCATGTACAATTTTTAATAAATTTTTTTTGGAGAGTAGTTTTCCTGTGGGATTATTTGGATTGCAGATAAATACACATCCATTTTTGGGAATTTTTTTGATAAAATTTTCGAGGTCTTTTTCTAAATCCATTGTTTTAAAGAAGATAATTTTACAGCCAGATAGCTTTGCAGCAGATTCATACTCTCCAAATGTTGGAATTGGTATTAGTATGGGCGTTGTTTTATTCAAAAATGCTTTGCAGAAATTGTAAATAATTTCAGTTGCTCCATTTCCAATTACAATTTGTTCAAAAGGAATTTTGCAATACCATTTGAGGGCTTTGCGTAAATTTACAGAATTAGAGTCAGGGTATTCAGATATCAAGCCTAGCCTTGATTTTAGATATTTTCTGACCATAAGTGAGGTTCCAAGTGGATTTATGTTTGAACTAAAATCTAAAATGCCTCTGGAGGTGTCTTTTACGGAGTATCTGCCACCATGTGAAACGGGTTTATGAGATGCGATGTTTTGATTAGGTTTCAACGCAAAGAACTACGCTAAAGGATTATTAATTGAATCCTTAGCTTATAGTTTTATGAAAAAGAAAGTCGCTATACTTGGAGTCACAGGTTCGGTTGGACAAGAATTTGTACAGTCTCTTGATAATCATCCATGGTTTGAGGTAACACAGATTGCAGCTTCAGAAAGATCAGCTGGTAAAAAATACACTGATGCCATTCGCGATCCAAATAGTGGAATTGTGTCATGGGAGGTAGGTGGACAAATTCCAAATTATATCAAAGAAATGACTGTAAAAAACATTGATGATGTGGATGTTTCTGAACTGGATCTAGTGTTTTCTGCAATAGAATCAGGCGCAGCTAGAGATATTGAGACAAAGTTTGCAGCTGAAGTTCCTGTGATTAGTACTAGTTCTGCATATCGATATGAAGAAGATGTACCAATTTTGATTCCAGGAGTTAACGATGAACAAGCTGATCTTTTAGAATCTCAGAAAAAGAATAGAAATTGGAAAGGATGGGTAGCTCCTTTACCAAATTGTACAACTACAGGTCTAGCAATTACATTAAAACCACTTTATGAGAAATATGGTGCAAAGAAAGTTATGATGACATCAATGCAAGCAATTTCCGGAGGAGGTCGTTCTCCAGGTGTTGGCGCAATGAACATTACTGATAACATTTTACCATATATTCCAAAAGAGGAGGGAAAGGTTAGAAAAGAAACAAGAAAGATTCTAGGTAAACTAAAAGATGGAAAAATTGAAGAGGCGGACATTAGAGTATCTTGTACATGTACTAGAGTTCCAGTTATTGATGGGCATACAGAATCAGTTTTTGTTGAAACAGCTAAAGATGTTGATCCAGAAAAAGCAAAACAGCTTTTCAATGATGAAAACAAGAGTGTTTCAGTAGTTGGTCTTCCATCTGCTCCAGAAGATTATTATGCATTTCATGATGATCCGACTAGACCACAACCAAGAATGGAACGCGATGTTGGCGAAGGGATGACTACAACAATTGGCAGAGTTGAAAGAGAGGAATTGTTTGATCATGGTCTAAAGTACATGTTGTTTAGTCATAACAAGAAAATGGGTTCGGCAAAAGGTGCTGTGTTGCTAGCAGAAATGCTGTACAAAAAAGGCAAAATCTAAACTAATTTTGCAATTTTTTCATTAGAAAACATATAAGATACAAAAATATTCACGGATCTAGGCGATTTTAGGTGGCAAAAATAGATGATTTGGATTTGACCATACTATCTGAACTGTCTGCTGATGCATCAATCTCTGTTCCAAAGCTGTCCGAGAAGATAAAGGTGAATCCTTCAGTAGTTTATTCTAGAATCAAAAGATTGGTCAAAAAAAAGTTGATTGAGCGTTTTACTATTGTTGTAAATGACCAAGAGTTAGGTTATCAAGTTAAAGCATTAGCTGGAATCAATATGGACTCTAAAAAAAGAGATACAATAATTGATGATTTGTTTAAGATCAAGGGCGTTAGAGAAATTGCAGAAGTGACAGGCAGGTTTGATATTTTGGTTACTTTGTATGCTCATTCTTTAGATGAAATGCATCAGATAGTGTCAGACAAGATAGGAAAGATCGAGGGAGTAATATCATCAGAATCATTTATTGAAATGAAGACTAGAGAAAAAGCAATGCCATATATGCCATCAAAATAAGGTGAGTTGTATTGCAAAAGCAAAAAACCCAATCTCGTATAGCAGTTTATTATGAGTTAACAAAGCCAAAGATTTGGTATCTTCTGGTTTTTACCGCATTTGGAGCAGCCATCACAGCTTCTAACATCTATGAGATTCCAATATCTGGAGCTACTTGGGCCTTGATGATTGGTGGCGTAGCAGCAGGTTCTGCAGCTGCAAATACTCTAACAAATTATCATGATAGAGATATTGATGCCATTATGGAAAGAACAAAAGAAAGACCAATACCGTCAAAGAGAATTTATCCTGCCGAAAAGGCACGAAATTTTGGATATGTTTTAGCTGCAATTAGTTTGGCAATGGCGTTTTCAATAGGTTTTACGACAACAGTGGAACAAGGATTAATTGCTGGAGGTTTGATGGCGTTTGGTCTTTGGAATAACATTCATGTCTATTCTTATTTATTGAAACGAAGAAGCAGAGCAAATATAGTTCTCGGCGGTTTTTGTGGTGGCGTTCCAGCGTTGATTGGATGGGTGGCAGTTACAACGATGGGTTTGTGGTCGCTTGGATTAGTGATGGCAGGTCTTGTTTTTATTTGGATTCCAATGCATATTTGGGCGTTGACACTTCACTTCAAAGAAGATTATAACAAAGTCGATGTTCCAATGCTTACTGCTGTACAATCGGAGAAAACATCGGCCAGAGTAATTGCTGGCTCTACTGTAATGATGGTGTTGTTTAGTATTGTTCCTTTCTTTTTGACTATGGAAAATGGAGAACCCATGATGGGCCCTGTTTATTTGTGGACAGCAATAGCATCTGGTGCATTGATGATTGCAATATCAGCTTGGGTTGTTTCAAAAGCAAGTGAGAAATCTTCATGGACCTTATTCAAATTTTCAAGCCCGTATCTTACGGTACTGTTTATTGCTCTAATGGTTGATTCAGCACTTTAATGAATAAATGCAACATAAAACGCAACTAACCCAACAATTCCTATTAAAGCAATTCCTATAGCCTTGCTGGTATCATCCATAGTTTCGACCTTAAATTATTATTAATTAACAAACAATACGATTCTCAAGTTTGGTTTTTAATTACTTGATATAATTTTCAAAACCTTTTTTGCCGTCTCATCAATGTCAGAATTTTTTTCTGTAGATAAAAGTAAGATATCATTTCCTATTGGAAAACTTAAGACCACTACATTTTTTCTTCTTGATGCGGAATATTCTACTTCTCCGAGATACTCATCAAATTCACTTCTAGTAACTACACGCAATGCCACTTCCATGAACATTTTTTTCTGAGTGGTTTCATCCTCAAGAGGTTTTAACCCGCCTTTCATTCCTCCTGCAAGTAAATTTCCCATCTTATCTATGACTCCAGCAAATCGAATTTCGGGATCACTTAGTAAAAGATTACATTTTTTTTCATATGAGGAATTATCTGTCTTCTGGCTCAAGTAGGGTATGGTATCTACTAGATAAATAATAACGATTCGAAATATGTTTTAAAAAAATAAAGAATCTATGTTCCTACAACGTAAGATAAAAAATGCAAGGTTTTTTCCATGTCTGGACGTAACGTCAAATAATAATATGCCATTTTTAATAACAATGGATGCATAACGGCAAATCAAATTTTTTTCTTATAACCAATACGAAGAACTGATCTTTTATCCATAAAATTTTGTAATGCAATTAGAAATTAAAGGAAGAATCCCTCTAATTCTCATGGGATAAGAATGGTCTGACTCTTCCAGAGGGATTCTCTGAAATGCATAACGTATTACCACACAATAATATGAGTATGTCAATAAAAAAAGTAACATTTGTAAAATTATTATCAGAGGTTCTTAATTCATTATTTTTGTAATACATTGCAATTCAAGGGAAAAATTCACGGTACCAATCGTGAAATTTAGTAAATGAGTTAAATAAAGAAAATGCGTATTTTACACATTGTCACTTGAGAAAATAATCTGTCATCAATGTCACACAGAGATTGTCAGATATTATAATGAGAGTTACAAGGGTGATAGGGGAAGATGCCCCATTTGCGAAGTAGATTTTCCATTAGAATAGTACAGTATTATAAAAGAAATTGATTTTTCAGGAAGAAATTATCAAAGTTAAAAAGTTAGATTAAATTTACAAAAACCAGTGATTTGAACTTTAAAGTCGTGACTTCAGTATTGGTAGTTTTTGTTTTGTTTGGTACAAATTCTGCCTTTGCTGAGGCAACATATACCATTAACATTCCAACCGGTGCTGCAGACCCAAAGGCTCCATATTTTTGGCAAAGTGAAAAAGATGGAGGTACTTCTGGAGAAATTCACATTTTGCCAGGAGATACAGTGGTGTGGTCAAATGCTGATACAGCTCTTCATACTGTTACTAGTGGAAATCCAACAGATGGTCCAGATGGAATATTTGATAGTAAAGTCTTCAATAGAGGAGAATCGTGGTCGCATAAATTTACAGATGAGGGGACATATCCATATTATTGTACATTGCATGAATGGATGACAGGAATTGTTGTAGTAGAATCAGCTTATAGTGTAATACATAATGTAGGTGATGATGCAGGAGATGGTTTAACAACATTTGATGTTGAATATGATTTCAATAGAGTTATCGCAGATGCAAGAGTTGATGCAGAGCAAAAGGCAATTACTTTTACACTTATAGGAAAACCTCAAAATGAAGACAACACTTTGACATTGTTTTTATCAAAAGATCTAATTAGTAATCCTAATGTAATTTGGGCCGATGGAATTTCGGTTACTGATTATGAAGTAATTTCTGAAGGGGGAATAAATATTGTAATAATTCCTGTTACTGAAACTACAGAACAAGTGACAATTCTTGGAAGCTCTGTCGTTCCAGAATTTGGAGTTTTAACGGCAACAATTCTTGCAACATCTTTGATTGCAGTTATTTTTATTACAGCAAGATCAAAAATTATTTCAAAGATCTAAAAATATTAGCAAAGTTATTAAGCATAGGTTTTCAGCAAGAGTGGCGAGGATTTGATGTTTTCAAGAAACCCCAATGCCCTGAATCATCTATAAGATCCTCGTCTTTTCCTATGATTATAGTCTCTTAGCTATTTTGAAAATAATTTAGCTTTCATGTTAACAGAAGGATATGAATAATTTTCACCTTATTTTTTTGTGGCCCAAAGAGCAATCAGCCAAGAAACCATTTGCGATAATTGTCTAAAAAACATAGAATTCTTGCCTATTCGAACAGTCATAATGGAAAACAAGGCTGGGAAAAAATTGAATTTACATTTTCATTATTTTTTCCCCTGTTGGGATTTTGATCAGTTGTGCCAAAGATTTCCAGAATACGATTTGGCAAATATTGGATTTATTTATGATTCAGATTTTCTTACGCCAAAAATTTCCAGAAATTTAAGAAAAAACGTGGATCTTTGGATTTAAAAAAGAATGGAAAAGATGGATTCTAGCTTAGAATTTCATCAATGTTTGGAGTGTCAGATAATTCTGGGGTGAGAGGTACCGGTTCTGGTCCATATCTTTCAACAAACACACTTCCAACTAGTGCCATTGGAATTCTATGACCAGTGTTGGTGTTGTGAACTTGTGCATTGGTAAATGCTATTGCAAACTCGTTTTCAGATCCTGCAACAGGAGCATAATGTCCTCGTAAGACAACACGAATGTCTGGATCATTATCAGTTTCTCCAAGTGTTCCTGTACCATGCAACATCAAATGACCTGATCTTGCAAATCCATTCAAAACTAATTCAACAGGATGATTATCGACTTTGATAGAAGCTGTTGCTGAAACCTTCCACACTCCTTTACCCATGTGAATTGCTTCACCTTTGAAATCAGTCATTGTTGTATCAAATGCTTGACCACCTAACACAGCCCAACCTGTAATCGGATCAACGCTGTAAAATCCAAGATCTGGTTCTCTATCAATATCCGGGATGTTTGCAATATCTGGTCTTACATCAGTAATGTATGAGCGAATTCTGTCTTTGTATTGATCACGAAGCTGCTCAATTTGATCACGTACTGAATCACGGTCATCATTTTGATTACGAATTTGTGCCCGTTCCTCTTTGAATTGTTCTGTTAGTGCTCTAACCTCATCTCTAATTTTTTTTCTATCTGATTCGTTTTGTTCTTTATCAGTTGCATCAGTGTCTTCAGTTTGTGCAAATACACTGTTCGATACTGGTGCAATTGCCATTACTAGAATAATAGCTAGAACGGAGAAGAGTTTTGCTTCTAATAGTTTTTTCATTATGCAGTGTTTGGGGTTTTACTAATAAGCAATTGCTCATCTTTGTTACTGATAAATCCTTAGTGTTGTGTTAATTTACGCACGAATTTTGTAATTTAATTAAATTACAAATCAAGTAAAAATCTCATCGTCACTTGACCATTTTGTTTTATTTCCATCATGTGAAATGTAGGTGCTTTAATTTCTACCTTAAAGTGATGTTTTTTCAAATCTATTGGTTCTCCATAGATTGCAGATTTTAATTCATACTCAGATTGTTTTGAAATATCAAGCGAGAATCTTGCAATTGCAAATCCCTCTGTAATTAATTGATAATTTACTTCTTCAAGCCAATTAAGGAGTAGATGTCTTAGATCTTTTCCTGAAACTACAATTTGTCGTTCCTCTTTTTCTTCAATTGTCTTTCTATCAAGTGTGATGTCTACAACAGATTGCCCCGCTAGTGTAAATGCATCATCAAGACTAGAAGCAGTTACTTCAACAAACGCATCAGTTGCATGCTCTAAATATTGTATACTCAATTATTCTTTTGATACAATTCCAGCTATTAATAACTAGAATAAGCAAAAATTGTCTACGCTAAACCATTTATTTTTTAAAAATAGTTAGTCTTTTTTAAGAATCTGCCCATTCTTGTTCAAAGTTTTTGGTTTTTTCACGGTGTATTTTTTCAACCTTTTCTAAGGCTTTATTTCGAATATCAGCCTCTGCATCCAATAATTCCTTGATTTTTTTGTGATCCTCTTTTGAAAGATTTGGTTTATTTAGAATTTTTTTTACACTTTTGTTATTTTTTGAAATTTTGTCATTTGCCTCATTAAGAATATCATATGATTTTTCCCAAGATTCATTCAATGTTGAGAAATTACATTTTTTGTCTTTGATAGATTGACTAAATATTTTCTGATATAATGGTAAAAGCTGTATCAAATTTAGAATACTTTATCAATGCCTAAAAAGAAACTCGATTCAACATGAGGCTAGAGATTTGGATTATTGGAGTGATGATTTTTCTTGTTGCAGGGGTTTTGGCCCTAATTGCTGCTTCTCCTGATGACATAAGTGTACCAAAATCTACACATGTTGCAGAAATTTCTGAATCAATTTCGATCAAAGAACCAACTACTTCCATGTCAGTTCCAGCGCCAGAAGATAAAGATATCATGGAAGAGGAATTTTCAGTTGAATTAAAAGAAAGTATTTCAGTTGATGAATTTGAAGCTGAGCCAGAACCAATGAAGGTTGAAGAAAAACCATCATTGCCTGATTTAGTTGAGGTAAATGTTGCAGAAGGTTCTGGTGTTCCTGGATGTGAAGAAACTAACGAGTGTTTCATTCCCTATGAAGTTTCAATAGCAGTTGAAGGGGAGGTAATTTGGAACAATGGTGATTCTGCAGCTCATACTGTTACAAGTGGAAATCCAACAGATGGTCCAGATGGAATATTTGATAGTAGTTTGTTTATGTCAGGAACTACATTTTCACACATATTTGATGAAGCTGGAACCTATGAATACTTCTGTATGGTTCATCCCTGGATGAAAGGAACAGTACAAGTTTCTTAGATAACAAATGAACAAGCACACTGTAATTGTCATTATTGCTTCCATTGTTATTGCAGGAACTTTAGGATATTCACTTTGGAATGTGTTTGCAATTTATAATCTTCAAATTGCATCTGCGGAGGAGGGAAAATTTGCTTATTTTGATTTGATGAACAATGGAAAAATTTCCATGTGTAATTCACTGCCATTTTATGTAAATATAGACAAATTTGAGATTGTGATATTTTATGATGATGAGCAGAAAGGTACAGTTACAGCAACTCATGAGACAATTCCTCCACAATCCTCAACAATAATTGAAGGTGAATTTAGATCTGATTTTTTTGTTGATGCACAATATCTTTTCTTACATCTAGATGGAGAATTTAGTGGTGATCAGCCCATTAGAATTGATCCTACAAAGATGTTTGTTGTAACAAATGTTGATTCGCCAATCATTGGTGTAATTCCATATACTATTTCACAGCAATATACCGGTTTTGATTTTTACAATATGATGAAAGATAGAACTGACTTTTCTTGTTAGAAAGTGGTAAATGACACTAGTTCGTAATTATACTGTGAGGCCAAATAATGGAAAAGATTCTTTGTTTTCTGCTGGCAAACCAAAAAGAGTTCCTAAATGGTATTTTCCAATAGTTATTGGAATTATTGCTGCTTTAGTGATTTTTTATAATTCAGTTTAGTTTCTATTTCTTTTTGCCTTTGCTTTTTCCATTATTTCCTTTAGATTTATCTGATTTTTTGTCGCTTCCTTTTCCATTATTTGATTTGTTATTGTCTTTGCCGTTTCCTTTTCCATTATCAGAATTACCTTTTTCTGAACTATCATTATGGTTTTCTTTTACTTTTTCAGTAGCCTTTTCTTCTATTGATTTTATCAATTCAGGAGTTATCTTTTCATTATTTGATTTTGCCTCGAAAATTAGAGTTTGTTTTAACAATTTTAACTCAATTTCTTTAAGAGATTCAAGTTCTTTATTGTCATTTTTAAATTTGAGTTTTTCAATTGCTATCTGATTTTTTATATTTTGCAATTCAACTTTTGTGTCATGAAGTTGAATTGCAGTTTTTATTTTATCCTTAGTTTTTTCTTCTTTTTCATCTTTTTCTATTTGCATCTTTATTTTTAATTCAGTTTTTTCTAGTTCGTTGATAGCATCCTTTTCTGCGGCGCCTTGACCAACTTTCAGAATAGACTTTACATCTTTGATGAATTGTTTAAATTCCATTTGGAATTCTTTTTTTATGGACTTATCTTCGTGGGCGAACCATTTGTGCAATTGTGCAGCCTGAGAAACTGCGGGTCCAACCTTAGAACCAGAACTTAGATCTAATTCCATTCTTATTGACTCCATAATTTCCTTAGCTTTTTCAAGCGTGGAACTACTTATGACAACTTCAGCTGTAGAAAATTCTGAAATGTTTATTTCATTATCAGGACAGGGCTTACCAATAATTTCATCACCATGAGAGATATGAGCAGGTATTGCAGAATTTCCGATCACAATTGTGTGTGCATTTGCTGGATTTCCTGGTGGAACGTGGCAAACTTCTGTAGTACTACTCAAAAAGACAACAGTCCCACTAGCAAATTCTGGAATTGTTTCTGCAAAAGCAAAATCCGTTTGATTAACAACTATTCCAACTAATATTAATGCAAACAATCCAGTTATCTGAACTTTTTTCACTAAAACTTTCTCTCGTTTTTAATGAAAAATATGAGTTTGTTCAATTTTACAAAATCATAAACAAAAAAATGAGAATTCGTGAAGATTAGTGATATGTAAAATAATATTATGATCGTTAATATGCGTAAGCAGGATCCTTTTTACGTTGAATTTCTATGATCTCATTTAACAATGCAAATTGTTCAGGACTTAGCTTTGATGCAAATCGATTAAGCAGTTGTTTTGCTTCACTTGAATTCGGGAGGGTATAAAACTCGTCTTCTTCTTGAATTTGTCGACCAATAGTAATATCTTGAACAGAGCATGCAACTTCTTGACCTGTTTTTGCAGACTCTACAGTTTTTCCTTCATGTTGTAATTGGTGGACAATGCCAATTTTTTTTCCATCCTTTCTCATAAACTGCACCTTTTGTTTTAATTCTCCAACGTCAACACGAATTCCAAATACTGCAGGATTGTTGTTTCGAAATACATATCCCTTTAGAAAGGTAAATTTAGCAATTGGAGTTAGTTCTGCAAATATTGCATCTTCTTCATGTGCAGTATCATCTGAAACCCACTTTGTGTAATTATCAATTAAATTGTAAATTACATTTTCATCAAATATTTTGATATGGTTGCTTTCTGATTCCTCTTTTGCGTCAGAAAGTATTTTCACATTAAACGATAAAATTACTCCAAGATGTCTATCATTTTCTTTTATGGCTTTGGCCTCCATTACATCACGCCTATTAACAGGTCCAATGTCTGCTTTTGCTACAGGTACTTGTTCTCGCTTTAGCATTTCAGTGATTGCTTCTAGTGAACCAATTGTATCACATTTTAGAATTACACCGTCAGTTTCTTTTTCAATAAAGACAGACTTCATTTCAGACTCTATTTTTTTCTTAAATTCAGAAACTTCTTCTTCGTTTGTTGCAACATATAATGTACTCCCAGGCAATACTCCTTCAAGATCAGGCGATGCAATCTTTATTCCAGCTGCGGCCTGCACCTGATCAACTGGTTTAAATTTGTCTCTAGGATCGCGCATTTCATCAAGGGGTTTTGGCAACAGAATTGCTTTTGGTTTTGTTACAATTACAGAGTCTCGTTTTGCAACAACGATAGTATCATCTTTTTTTATAGAGCCGTCAACAAGTATGACATTTGCTGTTTGGCCTAAACCAACCTCTTCTTTTACTTCTAAAACAATTCCACGTGTTTCTTTTTCTTTTTGGTCTAGTCTTTTTTTCAAGTATTGTTGCGTCAATCCAACAAGTACTGCTAAAAGTTCAGGTACGCCAACTCCAGTTTTTGCACTAATTGGAACAATGGCAATTTCTTTTTTATAGTCTTGAACTCGCCAAAATGCTTCAGACTGATATCCGAGAATTGATAGTGTTCCAACCACATCATAGATTTTTTCATCAAGCATAGTCTGCATTGAAGCATCTTGTTCTTTGACTGCTTGTGAGATGAATGGAGTTTCAGTTGGCCTCCATCCCGAAAGCTGGTCTGTTTTGTTTAATGCAACAACAAAAGGAACCTTTCTGCTTTCTAAAATTTTTAGACTTTCATTTGTTTGTGGTTGAAAGCCACGGTTTACATCAACAACTAGTATAGCAATGTCGGCAGCTGAGCCTCCACGTGCACGAAGGTTTGTAAATACTTCGTGTCCTGGGGTGTCAATTACTAAAATCCCTGGAATTTGTTGTTCTGATTGTTCTAGTTTTTTGTATAATGTTCCACAAGTTTTTTTGATTGTTTCAGTTGGAAGAAAACTTGCACCAATGTGTTGGGTTATTCCTCCTGCTTCTCTTCCTTGAACACCTGTACCTCGAATCCTATCAAGAAGTGAAGTTTTTCCAGAATCTACGTGGCCAAGTACTGCCACAATTGGTTGTCTGATTTGCAACATTAATCACGGAAATACTACCTTCACTTCCTTTTCAAAACTTTGCTGAGAATCAGACGCGTGAATTGTGTTTTTTGTAATATCTATTCCAAAATCACCGCGAATTGAGCCTTTTTCAGCTTTTTTAGGATCTGTAGCGCCATTAATTTCACGAGTTTTTGCAATAACATTTTCTCCTTCAAGTACTGCAGCAACAACAGGACCCGAAGTAATATACGAAGTTAGTTCGCCAAAAAATGGTTTTTCTTTGTGAGCTGAATAAAATTCTTCAGCCATTTGTTTTGTGTAATTCATTTTTTGTAATTTTGCAATTTTAAAATTTGATTTTTCAAATCTAGATAAAATTTCACCAATTAGATTTCGTTCTACCGAATCTGGTTTTAATACTATCAATGTTTGTTCTGTCAAGGTTACTTCTTTCTAATTCCGCCTTTGACGTACTTTTTTGTCCACTTTAGTTTTCTTGGATCACGTTTTAATTCTAGCATATTTTTTTTACATTTTGCAGAACAAAACCAGAAAACAGTTCCATCATTTTTCACAAGCATGGTGCCAGAACCCTTAGCAACAGGTCTATCACAAAAACTACAAGGTTTTACTAAAAGGCTCACAACAAATCACCTATTTGATCTTCTTTGCTTCTCTTTCTGTTTCACGAAGCATTAAGATGTCATTCATTCTAACAGAACCTTTTACATTTCTTGTAAGAATTCGTCCTTTGTCTTTTCCTTCCATAATTTTTACTCTAACTTGAATTACTTCACCAGCAATACCGGTTCGTCCAACAATTTGAATAACCTCAGCAGGGGTTACTGTTTCAGTTTCTGTACTCATTGATCAGACTTTCCACCTTTAATTTTAGCAATTGATGAGACTACTTGATCAATGATATGCTGTGCATCACCAGAATCTAGTATTGCAGCTGCTGCAGAGGTAATATCAATTCCTAATGCCTTTCCAAGTTCTTGTTTGCTTGGAACAAAGGCATATGCTGCTCCTTGTTCTTCACAGAGAATTGGAAGATGAGCTACAACCTCAGGTGGTTCAACATCTTCAGCAATAACAATTAGTTTACTAGTACCACGTTCAATAGCTTTTGTTGCCTCATTGGTTCCTTTTCGGACCTTACCACTTTCAGTAGCAACTCTAATTGCTTCTAGAATTGGGTTTACCAAATCTTCTGGCGTTTCAAATTTTACATAATAAGGCTTAGCCAATTACATCACCCATTGGGATCATCTTCATTCTTTCCATGCTTCCAATTGGTCTTAAATATGTTATCTGGAAATGATTGATTTTATTTTTTGAATATACTCTGACATTAGCTTATCAAGTTGTTTTTGTGAGCTAGCTTCTGCATAAATTCTTACAATAGGTTCAGTACCACTTGGTCTGATCATTACCCAGTTTTTTTCATCGATTGTTATTTTAATTCCTTCAGTTGTATCAGCATTTGGATATTGTTCTTTTAGAGTAGCAATTATTTTCTTAGTTTCATCATTAGAACATGAAATCTTGTCTTTGGTAGTAAATGAAGGAGGTAATGTTTGAATTTGCTCTGAAATAGTTTTATCAGAGGAGGCCAACATATCAAGAATTAAAGCTAGTGTCATTACTCCATCTCGTACCTGATTATGCTTACCAAACATGAATCCACCATTTTCTTCAAATCCAATCAGTGCGTTTATTGGAACCATCTTTCTTGATACTTCTACACTTCCAACCTTTGTTCTAACAACTTTAGAGTTAGTTTGTCTAGTCAAAGATTCAATAGAAGAACCTGAATTCATGCATGTAACAACTGTAGAATTTGGATTTTTTTCTAAAAGATATCGTGATAACAATAATGCAGATTTGTCACCAGTTAAAATTTCTCCTTTATTATCACAGAATAAACTTCTGTCACCATCACCGTCAAATGCAACACCCAAGTCAGCATTATTTTGTAATACAGACTTTGATAATTCACTTAGATTTTCTGGAGTTGGTTCTGAACCACGGCCAGGAAACATTCCATCAATGTTTTCATTGATTGTAATTACTTCACAGCCAAGTTCTTTGCAAAATTTTGGTGCAGTGGTAGCTTGTGCGCCATTACCAAGATCTAATACAACCTTGAATTTTTTTGAGATAATACTTTCTATGTCTACATGGGATTTTATTCCATCAAAATAAACTTGAATTGCTCTTTTTTCCTCATCAGTTGAGCCATATTTTTGAGCATTGTTTTGCCATTTTTTATTAAAGTAGATATCCTCAATCACAGATTCATCCTCACGTGAAATTTCTACACCATCACTAGCAACGGGTTTTATTCCATTGTATTTTGGAGGGTTGTGAGATGCTGTTATCATAATGCCTCCTTTGTATCCAAGATTTTTTGTAGCAAATTCTAAACAAGGTGTTGGAACTAGACCAGCATTTTTTGAATCTAATCCTGAAAAATTTAAGGCAGCACAAATTGTTTTAGCAATTATTATACTAGAATCTCGTCCATCATAACCAACAAGAATTGGTCCTTCTTTGAAGTATGTTGCAATTGACAGTGTGATGTCATGAATAAAATCTAGAGTTAAGTCATCACCAAAAACTCCACGTATTCCATTTGTTCCAAATAATTTTCCCATGCTTTTGTCTCTCAACAATAGATAAATTTGTGTTTAAAGGCAGTTGCGTTGCGGAAGTTGCCAAGCCTGGTCAAAGGCGCAGGGCTTAGGACCCTGTCTCTTAGGGGTTCGTGGGTTCAAATCCCACCTTCCGCATTTACACTCAAAAATTTTGTTTTATTGTTTTAAGCATTAATAAGGTATGATCATCAATCACCGTCGTGAAAAAAACAATCATTGGTGTTACAGTAGTTGGAAAAGACAGAGAGGGAATTGTTGCTGCCTTTACGAATTATGTTTTCCAAAAAGGTGCAAACATTGAAAAAGTAAACCAAAATGTAATGAAAGGGCTTTTTGGAATGTATCTTGAAGTTTCTTTCACACAAAGTGTTAATATAAAAAAATTTGATGAGGAGTTACAAAAACTAGCAAAAAAACAAAAAATGGATGTAAGTATTCACCACGAACTAAGTTCACAAAAAAATATTGCAATATTTGTTACAAAAGAATCTCATTGTCTTGATGCAATTCTAAAAGCAAAAAATTCCATCAAAGGAAAAATTAGTGTGATAGTTGGTACTGAAAAAACCCTAATGTCAATGGCAAAAAAGGCAAAAATTCCATTTGTTCTAGTTGATGAAAAAATTCAAGAAAAAGCAGAAGAAAAGCTAATTAAAATTTGTAAAAAATATGACATTGATTTAATAGTTCTTGCAAGATACATGAGAATTTTAACACCAAATTTTGTTTGGAGATATCCAGAAAGAATAATCAATATTCATCCTTCATTACTGCCTGCTTTTCCAGGAGCTCTTGCATATGCACAAGCATATGAGAGAGGAACAAAAATTATTGGTGTTACAGCGCATTATGTAACTGAAAACTTGGATCAAGGCCCAATTATTTTCCAAGATTCGTTCAAAGTTGATCCTAATGATGTATTAGAGAAGATAAAAAAACAGGGTCAGAGGCTTGAAGCACAAACTTTGTTGAAAGCCGTTAAAATGCATCTGGAAAACAAATTAGACGTTCGCTGGAGAAAGGTTCACATAAGATCCAAGTGAAGCGAATGGTAGTGATAAAGGATCAGTTAGATCCTAATCTCAGAAAATTAATCAAAAAGAAAAATCAGGTGGCCATTATTCCTGTAGGTTCCATAGAACAGCACGGCCCTCATCTTCCTGTTTCTACCGATTCTGATTTGGTTACAGAGATTGCAACTAGAGTAGCAAAAAAGGGAAATTTTCTTCTTTTACCTACAATTTCTTATGGTGTATCATTTGAGCATGGACCATTTTTCAACCTAAGTGTAAAGCCCGCCACATTACAAAAAATTCTTTCAGAAATTTGTTTATCATTAGGGGATAACAATATCAAAACGATTTTTGTTTTAAATGGTCATTATACTAACCAAAAAGCTATCAAAAACCTCAGCAGCATAGTGAAAAAACTTTCTAGGGGCAAAATTCATGTTTTTGTTTTTTCTTACTGGAATTTTATGAAAGAACCTTTTGATCACGCTGGTTTTGTTGAAACGTCACTAATGCTTGCGGTATCAAATAAGGTAAAAATGAACCTTGCAAAAAAGGGATTAGTTACAAAAAAATTGAAACAGAAAGAAATTTCTAGAATAAAAAAAATTGCTACAAAATCCTTTCCAAAAGCAACAAAAAATGGTGTGTGGGGAGATCCTAGAAAAGCATCAAAAAAAGACGGTATGAAAATGCTGTCTGAAATCGTAAAAAACATAGAAAAAAAGTGTCAAACTTGCCTTACTGGTAAAAATCCAAAGTTACACCAATGAAATTTTAATATAATCCTCCAATACGATCGCTAATAAGTGAAGTAAATGTCCGTTGATATGGCAGTAAAAGTACTTGATGAGAGTATTAACAAGATAGTCTTGATAAAGCTCAAAGGCGGCAAGACAATACGAGGAAGTTTGCTTGGTTTTGACCAGCACATGAATCTGCTACTCGACCAGTCAGAAGAGATCCCTTCTGAGGGCGAGTCAAAAAGCCTAGGAACCATTGTTGTAAGAGGAGACAACGTGGTCATGATTTCTCCACCTCCATCTACGTGAGTGATTGAATCATGGTGAAAGGAACAACTTCAATGGGTGGTTTTACAAAGAAAAAGGTCCACATACGATGTCGTCGATGTGGAAAGAATTCTTTTCATAAACGTCACCACCGATGTGCAAGTTGTGGCTTCCCAGAGGCCAAGATTAGAAAGTACTCGTGGATCAAATGGTATACATAGATGCAAGAAATTGCTCTTTTCTTAAGCTCTATTGCAGGTGCCTGTACAGCAGCAGCTGTAAAAAAATTTCCTAAAAACAAGATTGAGGCAAAAACTATTGGTGCAAATTCTCAAATTAAAAATCAAATTAATTCTCTTCGTTTAGAAAAAGAAATCCTCACCAAGACAATTACTAGACTTTATCAAAATGACGCTGGCCTAAATAAGATTCAACGAGATAAATTATTGTTAAGATATCAACATCAATTAGGCATCATCCTTGCCAAGATAGAAAAATTAGATATGGCTAGCAAACATCCGGATCTTGGTCCAGTTGGCGAAGGCCTAATTACATTAATGGATCAAAAATTATCGCAGCTAGATAAGAGATTATATGAACTCTCATCAAAAATTACGATAGCTAATTCTCAATCCCATGAAGTAAAAACCCAAGTTGTAAAAGAAAAAGAAGAAACCAAAAAAGAAAAGCCAGTAGTAAAACCACAAGAAAAACCAGTTGAAGAAAAAATTGAAGAGAAGCCCCAAGAAAAAATTATAATTCCCAAGATTCAAACAATTACACAGTTACCAAGATCAGTAGAATTAACTACGCTTACTGAATTATCAAATAGACATCGTGATTATCCATTAATTGAACAAAAACTACAACCAAAAAATGAGATTGCAGATATAAAACAGCAAGAAAAACCTTCTGAAAAAGTTGAAGATACACAAAATGCACTAAAGCCAGAAGCAACCCCTGAAACTCAAAAACAAGAAATTCAAACAAACGTACCTATCACACAAGAAAATGTAACACAAATCAAACAAGAAAAACCTCAAGCAACAAAAGTTTCTGATGAAGATAAGATTGATGAAGACGAAGATGATCTAGACAAAATCAAGGGAGAGATTATGAAAACTCTCTCCAGATTAGAACAAGCAGAGGTGGAGTAATGTCTTTTGATGATGCCATTTCGGCATTATCAACAGATGCATTAAGATTTGTTAAAGATGGTTATGTAATAGGTCTTGGGAGCGGAAGGGCGGCAACATCATTTGTAAAGTCTCTTTCGGCATTTATAAAAACAAAAAAAATCAAAATTAAAGGAGTTCCTACTTCACTTCAAATTAAATTAATTGCAGAGCAAGGAGGAATTCCATTAATTCAAGCAGATCAAGTTGATCATATTGATGTAGTTTTTGATGGTGCAGATCAAATTGATGAAGAAAAAAATTTGATCAAAGGTGGTGGAGGAGCTTTACTTCGAGAAAATATTTTGATTAATGCTGCAAAAAAAGTAATCATTATGGCAGACAAAACAAAATTTGTAAAACATTTTAATCGTTCAGTTCCAGTTGAAGTGCATCCTTTAGCTAGAAGCAGTGTTACAAAATCAATTAAGAAATTAAATGGAAAGCCAAAAATAAGAACTTTAGAAAGAGGTTATCCATTCATTACTGAAAATGGAAATATTATTTTAGATTGTAATTTTGGCGTAATTAAAAAACCAAAAATTCTTGCACAAAAAATTATTCAGATTGCAGGAGTAATGGAAGTTGGAATTTTTACAAGAAAGCCTGATGTGATTTATAAAGCAAAGCCAAATGGAAAGTTTGAAATAATTTCTTAAATTTTTCTCTTAACAAACTTACCAAAACCAGGTTTTCCAACAACTTCAAAATCATCTGCAATTAATTCGCCACGGACTATGGTTTTGATAGGCCATCCCTTGAGATTCATTCCCTCATAAACAGTATAATCTGAAAATGCACCAAACAATTCATTAGAAACTTTTTTTTCTTTTTTTAAATCGATGAGAGAAATATCTGCATCAGAACCTTTCTGAAGTATGCCTTTTTGAGGAAACATGCCAAAAATTTTGGCCGCATTTGTGCTCGTTAGATTTACTAAATGTTCAATAGAAATTCTGTCTTTGTTTACCCCCTCACTTAACATCAATGGTAATTCTGTTCCAATTCCTGGAAAACCAGCCAAGGCATCCCATACATCATTTCCACCCAATTTGAGTTTGAGTTGATTTGCAACATGATCAGTACCAATTGTATCAATTTCATTAGAAGCGATTGCTTTCCAAACCGCTTTTACATCATTTGAAGTTCTAATGGGAGGCATTACTTTAGCCAGGTAACCACTTTGTTTTTCATATGAAAGTGTAAGATAATGAGGACATGTTTCTACATAGATTTTTGTTCCATTGGCCTTTTCTTTTTTAATTTGATCTAGTGCTATTGAAGATCCAATGTGAACAAAGTATAATGTACAACTATAATCTCTAGCAAATTTTGAAACATTTCTAATGGCTTTAACTTCAGATTCTGGTGATCGACTTTCTGACCAAGCATCAAGTCCATCTATTTTTTTTTCTTTGGCAGTTTTAATTCCACATGCACATGATTCATAGTCTTCGGCGTGAACTAATACTGGACAACCTAATGCAGCTGCATTTTTTACTACATTTTCAACAATTTCCAGAGTCACATTTACTTTTGCTTCATGTAAAAAATTTGATTCAGGTTTCATGTCCATAAAGACATGACCTACATCACCACCAAGATTCATGTATAATTTGAAAGATGTGATTCCATTTTCAACACAAAATTTCATTTCATTGATTTGCTGTTTATTAAAAATTGATGCATGTATTGTATAATCCACATAATGTGATTTTGAGCTTGCATCAAGCTGAGATTTTAATGATGATTTGTATGAATCGCCCAATCTTAACATTCGCATCATTGTTGTAATACCACCAATTGCTGCTGCATGTGATTCAGATATAGCTGCTTTATCGATTGGGGAGTAGACGCCATAATGGATGTGCGTGTCAATTGAACCAGGTATGGAAACTAGGCCATTTCCATTTATTTTGTGATCACATGAGGGAATATCATTAGTAATTGAGACAATTTTTCCTTCATCAATAACGATATTTTTGTCAACAATGCCACGAGGTAAAACTAAATGAGAATTAGTGATCACTGTATCGTATGTCATCTAAATTTTTTGTATTTTGCAGTTTATTATGCGTTGAGAAAATGAATAAAAGCAGACCAATTTGTGATTAGATAAGGGCCGGTGGTTTAGTGGTATAATGCTGCGTTCGCAACGCAGATGTCGAGGGTTCAATTCCCTCCCGGTCCACCACCTAGAAACTATTATACATAATTTCAATATTAAATGAAACATGAAAGTTTTCAATGGAAAACAAGCAGCAGAGGATTATATGTCAAGTCATACACTTGCATTTTCCACTCCTGAATTAACATTGATGAGATATTCATTTTGGTTAGGAGAGATGGTACCAGATCCTCAAGACAAAGAAAAAACAATCCCAAGATTGTACACATATGTTGAAGAAAAGGACTTTGAACCAGTGCAAATTATTGATGATGATAAATATGTTCCAACTGGTGCTGTCAGAGAATCTGGAGTGTACGGAAATCAAGAAGTTGAAACCAATTCTGATGTAAAATTTTGTTCTGAATGTGGATCTAAAATATCAATTAGTGCACGATTCTGTACAGATTGTGGTTCTACACAAGACTAGTAATAATTTTAAAATAAAAAACTCTAAACTTTTGTGCCACATTTTGTGCAAAACTTTGCGTTTGGACGCAAAGCTGCACCACAAGAGGAACAAGACGGTCCTGAGCTAGTTGATGTTGAACCCATAGCTTGTTCTGAAGTTGGCAAAGTTCCTGGTTCGCCAAATCCTTCTCTAGCAGAGACAACAGATGGAGGTCCTCCTACGGGGTTTTGTGCAGTTCCTGCTCGTGGAGGAGGTTGCATTCCCATTCCACCTCCTGTCATTCCTGGAGAACCCATTCCAGGCATTAATCCAGGAGATTGTGTACCACCAATTGGTTTCCCATCTGCAAGTTTATCCAAAGCTTTTTTCATTTCTAAAATTACTTTGATTGAAAGAAACTCTAATGCAGAATATGCAACAACATAATCTCCTAACTTTTCAAAAAATTCTTTTTCAGTTAATTTTCCTTTTTTGTATAAATTATTTGCATCTAGAAATGATTCATAATAACTTTGAGATTCATTAAATAAATTGTCTAGTTTTTCGGTCAGAAGATTTAATGTATCAACTTCTCCAACAGACATGAGCTGGTTTGACTATTGCAATATTAATACTTTAGATTAAAAAAATGAAAAAACACAAGTGCAATTATGCAGCTTGAAGGGTTTTATCAATCATATTTTTGTATGACTCTTTTGATGCGGCGCCAACTTGCTGAGTGACTAACTGACCTTTGTTGAAAATTGCCAATGTTGGAATGCTAAAAACATTGTACTTTGATGCCAATTCATTGGCTTCATCAACATTTACTTTGACAAATTTTACTTTGCCATCATAATCATTTGCAAGCTCTTCAACAACGGGACTTACCATTCTACAAGGGCCACACCATTCTGCCCAAAAGTCAACAAATACAGGAATGTCTGAATTCATTACATCAATTTCCCATGATTTTGTGTCTGAAATTTTAGTTATTCCCATTTCTATGCGATATTCATCTAAACGCCCCTAAAAATGTTAGCCAAAATTTTATCCAAATTTTGTTGGTGGTTTTTCATTCTAAAATTTGATAACCGTACAACTGAACTGACATATACTTAAATGACCATTTTGTTGAATCTGTGTAATGAGCTCAGAGATGAGATTAAAAAAATTAAGAGGGTCTGGTGGATACATTATGGCTAACGTTACAGATGAACAACAGCAAAAAGGTAATTTGGGTGGTCCTGATCTATTTCTAGCTCCGGTTGGACGACTTGATTCTGATAAAATTTCTAAATACTTTTGCAATACATGTGAAAAAGATTACGAAGGGAGTCCAAAGGTTGAATATGACAATCCAAACGAAGAAGTTGCAGAGAATTTAACTCTAGTTGAAAAAGGTCAATACATTTGTAATACATGTGGTTCAACGTTAGCTGAATATAGAGAATTTCAAAAACCTGATGTGCAAAGAGATGTTGGTGCAGCAAGACCATCAACTCCAGATTACGGTGCCTCTTTTACTCCACCAGCTGAAACAAGTTATACTCCGCCAGCTGAGCAGTCAGTACCACAACCATCAACTGAAGAGCCCCCACTTACAATGCCAACATTTGATGAGCCGGCAAGTGTTTCCGAACCATCAGTTCCAGAGTTTCAAACACAACCAATGGACTCAACGTTCAGCTCTATTTCTGGAATGATTGTTATTGATGAGAATGCAAAACGAATTGGAACTGCAAAGCAAGTAGGTATAGATTCATCCCAAAATGTAGTATTAGTTATAACAAATAATGAAGGAAGCGACGTCACAGTTCCGTGGAGCAATATACGAAAAATTGGTGAAGTGATACTACTTGGAAGTTCAAGTGCAATTAATGTTTCACAGTCAGGAAATTGCTCTAGTTGTAACTATAGTAATAAAGCAGGCTCGAAATTTTGCGAACAGTGTGGTGCAAAGCTTTAGATTATAAAATTCAAGTAATATTTTATTCATGAAAAAAGGTTTAACATAATTTGACAGCAGGTAAAGTTTCACGAGGAGTAGTTAAAGACATCATTATTGTTGTTGTTGGTGTTTTGATCATTTGGTTTGGATTAAAAATGGTTACTGGTACAGATAATCCGTTTTATGTTGTTTCAAGCGGAAGCATGGTTCCAGTTTTAGAAGTATATGATGTATTAGTGGTTGATGGAAAAATTCCTTTTGAAGATGTTGATGTAGGTGACATTATTGTTTTTAATCGGCCGTCAGGGCATGACAGAGTAATTGTTCATAGAGTAGCTGCAATTATAGATGAAGATCCATTTACAATTAGAACAAAAGGAGATGCCAATCCTGCTTCAATTCCAGGAACTGATTTTCCAATTACTGAAGAAGAATATATTGGAAAAGTTTGGCATGTTGTTCCTCAAGTAGGTTACATTACTAGAATAATGCAACCACCTGTAAATTACATTATTATTGCAATAATTATTGGAGTTATGGTTTTCAAACAGATTTCTAAAAGTAAAAAAGAAAAGGAGACAAACTTCAAATCATTAGATTCAGAAGATGATAAAGAACAAACCACATCTGATGAAAAAGATGAATTCAAAAAAATTCCTAAAGACAACGAATATTCTATTTCTCAAAACGAAAACAAATCAAATGAGAATTCCAATTCAGAATACAAAGAAAATCATTCTAATGCAGAAAAAAAAGAAGACAGTTCTAATGATGACAAAAAAGAATAATTTTATTCTTTGTCGTTTCTAATTTTAAAAACTCGTTTGAAATAATCTGAATGTTCTACTGGTTCTTGAAAATCATCTTTAACACTAGCAAGATGTTTTGCCAGGTTCATTTTGTATCCTAATTGCATTTGACGGGCAATCTGAATTCTTTGTGCTTGTGGGGAACCTGCACCATGCATTGATTCTGTTAAATATCCAACAGCATTTCTCCCCATAGTCATATTTTCTATTAATCTAAGAACTCTCATTCTATTTTCAACATCAACTCCTTTTCTTCCAGCTAGATACTTTCTTAGTAATGGACCAGTTTCTGGATTTCTAAAATCTTTTTCAGAAGGCATTGTTACTACTAGACCGCCTGCAATATCTTGTGCCAATCGACCAATTTCATATGGAAAACGCGTAACGTTGTGTTTGCAGACATTTGCTAACATATCATCATTTAACCAAACTCCAGATTTTAGTTTGTGTGCTTGATATGACGAAGCAATCCCTGCAGCAAAAATTGATTCATTAAGATGAGTCATTTCAATTAACTTGTCTTTGATATGAGAAACTTTTGGTATTCCATTATAGTCTGCAATTGTTGCAGCTGCACCAATTAATACATCACCAAGCCCCGTTTTACATACATAACTTCTTCTATGATAACATGTGAATCTTTCAACCAACATGGCTGCAAACTCATATTCACCATACATGAAAACTTTGTCCCATGGAATGAAAACATTATCTAAAATTATCATTGCTTCTTGTCCTGAATATTTTGAATTTCCTGAATCAAGATCCCCTTCTTCCATACTTCTTGTGTCACAAGATTGTCGTCCATAGATGTAAGTAACTCCTTCAGCATCAGCAGGAATTGCACCAACAATTGCATAGTCTTTATCGTTTTCAGTTAATCGAACTGTTGGCATAAGAATAATCCAGTGAGAGTTTATGCAACCAGTTTGATGTGCCTTTGCTCCTGTAACATAAACTCCTTTGTCATCCTTTTTTACAACATGTAAAAATAGATCAGGGTCAATTTGTTCTGCAGGGCCCTTACTTCTATCTCCCTTAGGATCAGTCATTGCGCCCCCAATGACAAGGTTTTCAGTTTGTACCATTTTGATAAAGTCTAACAATCGTTTATGATAATTTGTTCCATGTTTTTCATCCATTTCAAAAGTAGTTGAATGAAGTGAGTTTAATGCATCCATCCCAACACAGCGCTGGAAACATGTTCCTGTGTTTTGACCCATTTTTCTTTGCATTTTATTTTGTAAAACTAAATCTTGAGCACTTTCTGCAATATGCAAAAATCGGTTTACTCGTTGTCCAGTGATGGAAGATTCTGCAGTTGCTAATTCTTCTTCTCTAACTGCAAGATCATAAGTTTCTGCAAGAGCATTAATTGATGGCCTAATCATTGGATGTTCTACTGGATCGTCTACCAATTCACCAAAGAGATATACCTTTAATTTTCGTCCTCGAAGACTATTGATATAATCTTCTCCAGTTCTTATTACCATAATAATTTTTCACGCTAGGTTCTATAAAAATTCTAGATCATTTTCAGTCATATAATTCAAGATTTGGTTAAAGGCCTATTCTGACATCAAGGATTTTGCATCCTTTTCCTTTTTCCATTACAAGTACTGGATTCATATCGAGTTCTTTGATTTCTTTAAAATCAGTTACAAGTTGTGAAAGTCTTTGTATGCATTCGGATAATTTTTTAACATCTGAAGGTTTTTCGCCGCGAACACCTTCAAGTAATTTTTTAGTTTTAATTGATGAAATCATTTCATTTGCTTCACGATCAGTTACAGGAGCTAAACGAAATGTTACGTCTTTTAAAACTTCAACATAAATTCCACCCATACCAAGCATGATCACTGGACCAAACCCAGGTTCAAGTTTTGAGCCAATGATCATTTCTTTACCGCCTTTGATCATCTCTACAACAAGAACTCCTTTAATCTGAGCTTTGTTGTCATATTTTTTTGCATTTTTTACAATTTCATTAAATGCAGCTTTTACTTCATCATCATTTGTAAGATTAACCTTAACACCACCAGCATCAGATTTGTGAATTATTTGTGGAGAAGCTATTTTCATTACAACCGGATAACCAATCTTTTTTGCAATCTTTACTGCTTCATTTTCATTTTTAGCCAAAGAGCTTTGTGGAAGTGGAAAACCATAAGCACGAAGAATTTCTTGGCCTTCTTCTTCAAGAAGGTTTGGTCTTTTCTCTTTTTTCACTTTATCAAAAACTTTCCTTACTTTTTCTTTGTTAACCTTAAATTTAGTAATTTTACCAGGCGGAGATTTAATCCAATCAGCAAATCTAAGCATGGTAGCTAATGTCCTTATGGCGCCTTCAGCATAAGTATAGTAAGGAACACCACCTTCAGAAAGTATCTTTCTATTTTCAACTCCTTCATCTAATCCCATAAGACTAGCAAGCATTGTTTTCTTGAATTTTTTAGAATATTTCACAATAACTTCAGCTAATTTATCATAATCCAAAGTTCCCGATGGAGTGCACATCGTAATAACAGAGCCAACATTTTTGTGCTTTAGAACTTCGCTTAGTACATTATCAAAGCGATTAAAGTCAGCATCACCAACAATGTCAACAGGATTTCGAGAACTACCCCAAGGGGGAATAACTGCATCAATTTTTGGGCGAATACTAGTAATGTCTGCCATTTTAATTCCATATTTTTCACATGCATCAGTTGTGATAATAGCTGGACCGCCAGCATTTGATACAATTACAAAGTCTCCTTTTAGTGGAAGTGGTTGTTTTGAAAATGCTGTTGCATAATCAAATAATTCTTCCATTGTATCAACTCTGATAGCCCCTGATTGTTTGAGTAATGCATCATAGATTTTATCTGAACCCATTAAAGCACCAGTGTGAGACATTGCAGCTTTTGCACCAGCAGCACTACGTCCAGATTTCAAAACAAAAATTGGTTTTTTAAGTTTCTTTGTAATATTTTTGCTGACCTTTAGAAATTCTTGTCCATTTCCCATATCTTCAAGATACATTACAATAACTTTGGTTTGTTTATGATTTGCCAACATCTTTAGTACGTCAATTTCATTTGTGTCAGCTTTGTTTCCCATGCTAATCACTGCAGAAAATCCAATTCCTTGTGCGCTAGCATCCTCACAAAGTGCTGCACAAATAGCGCCGCTTTGGGAAACAAGTGCAATTTCTCCAGATTTTGGTGTAACTTTGAGGAATGTAGAATTCATCATTGTCTTTGGATCTAAATTCATTACTCCCAAGCAGTTAGGTCCAATGATTCTGATATTGTATTTTTTTGCAATATCTTTTAGCTGTTGTTCTAATTTCTTGCCTTCTTCATCTACTTCCTTAAATCCTGCTGTGATAACAATAGCACCTTTGATCTTTTTCTTTCCACATTCTTCAAGAACGGTTGGCACTATGGTATTTTTGATAACAATTACAGCTAAATCAATTGGTTTTGGAACATCTAATACGCTCTTGTATGCTTTTTTGTAAAATACTGTAGGTCTTGAAGGACTAATGGGATAAACGGTTCCTTTGAAACCATTCATAATGTTTGATGTAATTGTACGCCCCACACTTCCTCTTTTATCAGAAGCTCCAATAACTGCAATAGATTTTGGAGAAAGAAAAACAGACTCTGACATTTTAACGAACTTTGATCAAATGAAATTGTATAATAAAGTATTCATGACGATGACAGATCTCTAACTACCAAGCATCTTTCCAGCCAAGTTTTCATTTCGTGGAACCCATTCAAGTTTTAGTTTGGAAAACTTTGCGATAAGTTCCCATGCTTCACGTGCCAAGGCACGTAACTCTTCTTTGTTTATTGCAAAGTCATGATTGAGTTGAGAAACTGTATTTTTTGAATCACTAAAAATTGTGATTTCATCATCTGAATCTACAAATTTCTTAAGAGCTGCTATGATTGCCAAATATTCAGCTTCATTATTTGTAATGCCTGCTTTTTTTTCATAAAATGATTCACCAGTTTCTTTAACAAAAAAACCATATCCAGGATCACTTCCTCCTGAACCATCAACATAAACACTAATCATTCTAATTTGATGTAAGATTCTCTTACAAATAAACTAAATCTAATCTAATGTAATTTTCAAAAAGATTAACAGTCCTGCAAGTTCTGCTATGCCAACTCCCAACATGTAAGGAAATATGTCATGAGAGAATAATTCCTCCATGGAAAAGTATGCAAGTGCACCAATTACATTATGAAGAAGTAGCATTGAAGAGACAACAATCATTCCTATTGGCAGTTGTGCTTTAGTTTTTGCATACATTTTTCCAAATGTGCATATCAATATGCCCAATACTGCTATGTTGGCAATTGAAACGCCTGAAAGAATTGCAGATGTTGGTTCCATTTAGTTCACTCCACCTACACTTCTCTTATTTACTTTTGTCCAATTTGTCTGCAATTTCATTGAATGTTTCCATATTAACTTCTAAGAATGTTGAGATGAAGAATGTAACACCATACTTTTCTCCTTCTTTTGAAATAAGATTGTTTTTTTCTAGAACATTGATGTGGTGCTGAATAGCCTTGTAATCTAAACCTAATTCATTTGCAAGTTGATTTGTGTTCATTGGCCTCTCTTTTAAAATAGAAATGATTCGTAGCCGATTTAATCCTCCACGCGAACCAGCAAATACAAACCATAAAAGCCGTCTCACCTGAGGATCATTTGCCATATGTAATACAAGAGGCTTGATTTCAATAAACTATAAGGTATTTGGATTGTAAAGTTCCTAATTTAGATGAATTAAGTAATTTTGACTTTGAATATTTAGTCCAAGTTTTAATTATAATGAAACGCATTCTTGCTTAGATGTCATCTCAGTTAGGAGCAAGAAAATCATTAGTGATTATTGCTTTTGTTCTATTTTCTTTCATTTTTGTTGGAGGGATTTTTTCTCTAACAGGCGAGTTTATAGTTGAAGAATATCAAGAAACTTCGTATTTATCCTGGTTAACAATTGCTTATGTTGCAGGTCTATCAATGATTGTTTTGCCCTGCACTCTTCCCCTCGTATTCATAATTGTTCCACTTAGTATGGGACAAGGGTACAAGAAAGGTCTCTCAATGGCATTACTTTTTGGAGCTGGTTTAACAATAACCATAGCTGCTTATGGCTCTGGAGTTGCAATTCTGGGACAAACAGCTTCTCTTGATCAAATTTCCACAATAATGTTTCTCATTGCAGGAATTGCAGCCTTTCTATTTGGATTATCCCAACTGAAATTACTAAATTTAAAATTGCCAGCCTATTCTGGAACTCCTAGATTTATTCAAAATCGTGGAGAATATTCAAAATCATTCTTTATGGGTTTGTTGTTAGGTAATGCAGGTGTTGGATGCCCCAATCCATTATTCTATTGGTTACTAATTTACATTGCAGGTACAGGAAGTTTAGAGATTGGTGCCTCTTTGGGAATTGTTCACGGTGTTGGAAGAGCAATTCCATTAATTCTAATGTCAACACTAGCAATTTTAGGAATTAATGCAACAAAAGGCCTTACAAGAAAAAGAGAGTCTATAGAAAAAGCAACAGGTATAATGCTTATTGTTATTGGGGCATTTTTGATCATAAATGGACTTCCAGAAGGCCATGAATGGTATGAAGAGACATTTATTCACAAAGGATGGAATGAATTTATTGAATTAACTCCAATACCTTCAGAATTTGGGATGGATGAGCATGAACACGAACATGAGGAAGGAGATATTTCTAAAGGGGTCATTCCAGTAATTCTCTTTTTGCTAATTGTAATTCCTATGGTTTGGTATTCAATGAAAAGAAAAAAAGTGGTTCAAGAAAAATCATGAAAGTAGAAATTCTTACTACACCAGGATGTTCAAACTGCAGCGTTGTTGAAAAGATGCTTGATGAAATGAAAGTGTCTTACAAAGTAATTGATGTAACTAAAAAACCAGAATATTTAGAAAAATATCCAATATTTACAGCCCCAGGAATTGTGATAAATGAGAAATTAGAATTCACAGGGATTCCAAAAAAACAAGAACTTGTTGAGAAATTAAAAACCAAATAGATATGGGATGCCAAACAAAAGTACAACACAAATAATTAATTCCTATAGAAAATATGCAGAAAATTATGATTTTATTGAAAAGTTTTACCGTCTACTAGGATTAAAAATTCCAAAATACCGAAAAATATCAATTGCTGCACTAGAGTTATCAAAAGGAGACACAGTTGTGGAATTAGGATGCGGTACCGGATCAAATTTTTCTTTAGTTTTAGATGCAATAGGACCAAATGGAAAACTAATTGGAGTTGATATTAATGATAAAATGTTAGAACAAGCCAAAAAGAAAATACAGAAAAATGGATGGAAAAATGTTGAATTAGTACTCTGTGATGTTGCAGAGTTCAAGTTTCCTGAGACAGTAGATGGAATTTTCTCAACGGGTGCACTGTCATATTCTTCACAGTATGACAAAATAATCAAAAGAGCACATAAAGCATTAAAACTTGGTAAAAATTTTGTGCTGCTTGACTTTAAAAAATCAGAAGGGCCTGCAAAGATTTTTGCGCCAATATTACTATTGACTACCAAGCCTTTTGCTGTTGGCAAAAAATACTATGAACGGCAAGCATGGAAATCAGTTGAAAAATATTTTGAAAAGACTTCTTACTTGGAAGGCTGGGGAGGATTTTTGTATTTGTCAGTAGGAAAAAAGACCCGTTAATGACTAAAGTGATAAATTAGAAGAAAATGCATCTAATTTTATGATGTTAAATTATGATTATCCATTGTATAGGCCGCCATCTGAGGCACAATCATTAATTTTTCAAGTTACGCTTGGATGCTCATTCAATGAGTGTTCATTTTGCGATATGTATCGATCAAAAGAATATTCTGAAAGACCTTGGGATGAAGTGAAAGTTGAAATCGACATGATGGCAAAACAGCTACCAGACACTAGAAGAGTTTTTCTTGCAGATGGTGATGCACTCAATCTTTCAACTGATTATATGATTAAGATTGTAAAGTACATTTACGAAAAATTTCCAAATCTAGAACGAGTGTCTTGTTATGCAATGCCAATGAATGTACTCAAAAAAACACCAGAAGAGCTAAAGCAAATGTATGATGCAGGCTTAAAGATGCTATATCTAGGTATTGAAAGTGGTTCAGACATTGTTCTTAAAAAAGTAACAAAGGGGGCGTTAGCTCAAACCATCATAAAATCGGTAAAAAAAGCAAAAGATGCTGGCTTTACAATGTCTTGTATGATAATTTTGGGTCTTGGTGGGAAAAAGTATTCTAAAGAACACATCAAAGGAACTGCTGAAGTAATCAATGCATCAGCACCACACTATGTTGGCGCGCTGACACTATACTTGGAAAATGGAATTAAAGAAGAATTTTTTACAAAATATGGTGGAGAGTTTGTTCCAATATCAGATGATGAAGCACTAAACGAGCTAGAAGATTTGATAAAACAAATTGATGTAAAAGATGAGATTATTTTTCGAGCAAACCATGGTTCTAATGCGTATACCATAAAGGGAACATTTCCTCAAGACAAAGAAGCAATGTTAGAAAAAATTTCGTGGATGAAAAAACATCCTGAAGCAGTTAGACCGAAAGGCCTTAGAGGATTTTAGAATTATTTTTCATTACAAATTTTAAATGGGCCCACGGGGATTTGAACCCCGGATCTTCGCCGTGTAAGGGCGACGTCATAACCGATCTGGACTATGAGCCCAGCAAACTACCTTGTTAAAATCCATTTAAACTTTGAGAATTTATTTTGGAAAAAAATTTGAAAAACAAAAAACAAGTAAATTCGTAAAAATCCTACCAACTAAATCCAATGCTTAATAGATGGCCACTGATTTTTCTTACCTCATGACAAATTTGATAGTAGCAAAATTTGGTGGTAGTGCAATAGGAGCAGATGGATCATCGATTCCAATAATTCTTCACAGAATTAATGAATTAAAAAAAAATGCCAAAGTTATTACAGTTTTTTCAGCTCCATTGACCATTCAAAATGGAAAAACCAGATCATTAACTGATATTGTACTAGATCTTGGAAGAAAAGCAGAATCAGGTGAACAAGTCAATGTAAATGAAATAAAACAGGCATATCAAAAAATTCTGGAGCTTGTAAGTTCAGATTTTCAAAAAGAGTGCGATAGTATCGTTAATTCATACGTAGAAAATTGTAAAAAAGCCTTAGACGATGCAAGACAAAAAGAAGAATTTGCTGATGAAATTCGCTCGAGGGCTTTAGCGTATTCTGGTGAATTGTTAATGTCTCAAGTAATGAATTACATCATGAAAGGACAGGGAATAAAATCAAGTGCTGTTCAGTTAGATTCTTGGCCAATTATTACAGATAACAATATAGAGTCTACAAATTTTCTTTCATCAGAATCATCAGAAAGAATCCAATCATTAGAAAAATTGCTTAGTGATAACGATGTGGTTTCAATTGCAGGATTTATTGGAAAAACGGTAGATGGAATAATTACAACATATGAGCGTGGTGGTTCTGATCGTACTGCGGCAGATCTTGGAATTTTATTTTATAAAAAATTCAATACATCAATTGATTTTGAAAAGGACAGCGCTGTAGTTTCTGCTGATCCAAAAATAGTTGGTGAGGGATTAAGTGATGTTACTCAGCTTTCATACAATGAAGCACGGTTAGCTGGAATGTTTGGAATGAAAATTTTAGATCCCATAACTATCAAAGAGATTTTAGAGCATGGAGCAGATATGCCAATAATTATTACAAATATGAAAGAACCATCAAAAACTACAACCATAAAAAGAAGACCCGATGTGCAAAATGGTCATCCATTAAAAATTGTCACAGGAAAAAGAAATTGTGCAATATTTAGAATTGAAACAAAATCTGCAGAAAGATTGTTAGATTCACTTGAGCATGATAAAAGATATAGTGAATTTATCATACTATCGCCATATACAAAAGACGGAGTGGAATTTACCAGAATTTTGTTCCTAGATGGGGATTATGTAAAAAGAAATGAAAAATATCTACTTGGATTTGATTCGCTTGCAACCATTACCTACAATAGAGGAGTAATCACCCTAATTGGGGATGAAATGTGGCGAGTTCAACAAATTGCATCAAAGGCCAGTGCAAAAATTGGAGAAGCTGGGTTAAACATTTTGAATATGGATGCACAAGAGGAGACATCAAGAATAATTATTGTGATAGAAGATTCACAAAAAAATATTGAAAAAGCAATTCAGGCAATTCATTTAGAAAGATCTAAAATTAAATTCGTTTAATTCATTTCAAAAACAATTGCACAAGGCGCTTCCAGTTTTCACCAGAAGTGCCAAGGTGGGTTTTTTCTTGGACCTTTATCATGAATCAGTCCGGCGTTACCCAAAACACGCGTTAATTATTCTCTCATTTTCTGATATTTAGACTTGATCTATATAGAATATCAAGGCGTACGCTCAGCAATGAACCAAAGTACTAGTCCTACTCCAATCATTGCAAACCATTTGAAATTTCGTCTATCACTAAAAATTTTTGGTGACGCTAGTTCTTCATCTCGATAAATTGACTTGCGTATTTTTCTCATCTCAAAGCCTTGACCAATTAGTCCCATTATGAGCAATGCAATTGCAATTCCTCCCATTATCCAGTTCATATTTACTATTGATTTTTTGAGAATATTTAGTTTCTAAAAATTGTAAGCCTGAAACTAAGACAATTACTTAAATTACAATGATTTTTTTCATTCTCCTATGAAGGAGGTTGGAAAGATTTGGATGAATGGCAAACTTGTTCCATTCAAGGATGCAAAGATACATGTCCTTACTCATGCTTTGCATTACTCCACTGCTGTGTTTGAAGGGATAAGATGCTACAACACTAAAGACGGTTCGGCAATTTTTAGATTACCAGAACATGTTGATAGGTTATTTAGATCAGCAAAATTGTATTCAATGAAAATAAAATACTCAAAAAAACAGATTTCAGATGCCATAATAAAGACTGTAAAGACTAGCAAGCTCAAAGAATGCTACATCAGACCAATTGCTTATTGTGGTTATGGCGCAGTTGGGTTAACTCCTCCTCTAAATAATATTGATGTTGCAATTGCGTGTTGGGAATGGAAGATGGGCGAATCAAAGGCTGGAAAATTTTCCGGGGCAAAGTGTAAGATTTCAAGCTGGGTTAGAATTGATTCAAGATCACAACCAATGAAAGCAAAAGCTGCTGCAAATTATTCAAATGCTGCACTAGCTCGTGTTGAAGCCCTTGAAAACGGATACGATGAAGCAATAATGCTAAATTTTGATGGAAAGATTGCAGAAGGAAGTGCTGAAAACATTTTCATTGTAAAAGATGATCAGATTTTAACTCCACCTCTTACAACTGGTGCATTAGAGGGAATTACAAGAGACAGTGTAATTCAGATAATTGAAGAAAATGGCGGATTTGTAGTTGAATCTGATTTGGAAAGAGATGATTTGTATTCTGCAGATGAAGTATTTATGACAGGTACTGCAGCAGAGGTAAAATCTGTAACTCAGATAGATAATGTAAAAATTGGAAATGCAAAGCCCGGTAAAATCACCAAGGCATTGCAAAAGTCCTTTACAAATGTCGCAATGGGCAAAGATGAGAGGTTTCTTTCCTGGCTCACATACATTTAATGTGAGTTTTTTATTCTTAATAGGACAAGGGTAATTGTAAATGGAATCCTGTTCAACTGGAAATTCACAAGAAATCTGCTGGTTTTGTAAAAAGGGAAGGCACAATGAATGCATGAAAGAAATTCCAGTAGATGGAAAATCAGATGGTCCTCATGACTGTACATTTGATACAAAAATGATTACCTGCAAGTGTACGCACTAAATTTTGCAATAAAGCGGGTCTAGTGGGATTCGAACCCACGACAGCCGGATTAAGAGTCCGGTGCTCTACCTGGCTGAGCCATAGACCCAATTAAAATAGCAAACGCTGGATTCGTTATTAACGTTGAGTTAAAATTAAAAAAATTCTAGTTTGGAATTTTTGTTTCTACTTCGCTGTACTTTTCTAAAATTGCTGAAAGAACAGTTGATACGGGAACATTGTTCATCTTTTTCTTTTCTGCTAACAATTTTTGATAAGCATCAAGTGTAATGTAAACTGGAATTGAGCCATTACCCTCAAGCAAACCTCGAACTTTGTAAAGAGCAGTTTCCATTCCTCTTTCAGCTGACTTTGCAAACTTTGCCTTGTCCATTATTGTTCCAAGGGGACCAAATGGCATTTCATAATCAACTGTCATTGTAACTTTGGTAAGATTGTCACCTAATGATTTGAATTCATTTGTTATTTGCCATCTCTTAAATGGGCCATCAATCATTTTTGCACAAATTTTTTCATCTCTTTCAAATTCGGTTGTTTCACAATCCCACTCTAGTCTTTTTCCGTTAAAGTCTCCAATAATTCTAAAAGTTGTTCCAACGCCCATTCCTTCTTTGATATCCATTGGAATAACTGTCATGCCAACACCCTTGTCACTCATTTGGTCAGAAACATGTTCTGGTCTTGCAAAATATGTAAAGACAGTATCAATAGGAACTTTAACGTCGATTGATTTGCTTACGACAGTCAACGCTTGGTTGTTTTGCCGGTCTGGATTTAAAGGTTTTGTCAATTTTTCGTTTGGAGATTCCTTTACAATATATTCATCAAAATTCAAATGATGTATGAAAATGACTGGAAGGCTTTTCATTGGAGTTTTAGTTTTTTTGATATTTTTATCGATCGCAACTTCTCAAGTAAGTGCTCATTCGCTATTTAATTCGGCTGAGGAATTTTTAGGAGGATATAGAGTTCAGGTTGCAACTCTTCCTGAATTTCCAAACGTTGGGGAAAAATCTCAAATTTTGTTTCGAGTTACAGATGGTGATTTTAACGAGGTAGATAGGTTTACCATGGGGGTGAGAGTGTTTTTCAATGACGAGCAGATTTATACATTTCAGCCAAAGTCCCATGAAGACTCTCACTGGGAAACAGATTTTGTTTTTGAAAATCCTGGAAACCACATCTTTAAGGTAGACCTTTATGACATGCCTGATACAAAATCTCTTCTAACCTACACATTTAACATGAGCACGCAAAGTCCCTTTGGATATGTTTTTTTTATTAGCATAATTATTGGAGCACTTACATTTGCAGTGGTGGTAGGCTACATTTACCTTCCAAGAATTTTGAAATCTCGCTTTAAACCTTAGTTTGAATTGAAGCCTTTGATATTCTAAATGCAAACAATGTTGTTAAAAGAACCATTGCAAACAACAAAATTCCAATTCCCAAGTGAACTGCAACCAGTACTGCATGAAGTTTTAGATCAATTACTATTGCACCCAGTGTAATTTGGGTTATAACAAAAACTGCTGCCAATGAGCTGGTAAGCTTAATTTTCCTATCAGCATTTTTGTTAATCCAGCTTGCAATTGTTGTTGCAATTACTAGTGTTCCAGTTGTAGCTGCAATAAATCGATGAACCCATTCAATGAAATATTCATCATCTGGAAGAACTCCGTTTGGACAGAGTGGCCACTCTGGACAAGTAAGACCTAGTCCTGCTGCTGAGACATATCCGCCAATAAACATTAACGAATACAAAACTATAAGAGATGATAATGCGAGATATTTTAAAATCAAAATTTTTCTTTGTGATTATCCGACATTAACTGTTCCTTTCATCCAAGGATGAACCATGCAGAAATAATCATAGGTTCCAGCCGCATCAAATGTATACTCAAATGTGGTTCCAGCCATAAACAAACCGCTATCAAATGTTCCATCTTGTCCATCAGTTGGATTTCCACTTGTAACTGTGTGAGCTGCAGTATCATCATTTGACCAAGTTACTGCATCGCCAACATTTACTGATACTTTAGCTGGAATATAGCACTCGTTTGTTTCATCACATCCAGGAACTCCAGAACCCTCTGGAATTGAAATTACACCAGTAAATGGACCCATAGCTGCAGGTGGTGATTCGACTTTAGGTGGGGAAACTGTAACTGCGGGTTCTTCTTCAACTATCATTTCTGGAGTTTCTTCCATTCCAGGTGCTGGAACAGGCATTGCAGAACCGGCTGATTCTTCAACATCGCCTACGATGATTTTTCCTACCATTCCCTGTTCTCTGTGACCAGGAACTGTGCAAATGTAATAGTAAACTCCTTCTTCAGGTGGAATAAATGATGCTTCACCGCCTTCGCCTGGTTTTAGTGGATTGCTAGCTGATGCAATCTCGGTTCCAGGAATTACTCCGCTAGTTCCTGAATCTGAAGCTGTTACACCAAATGCATGAAAAGACTTGCCATCATTTACAACATCAAAATTGATTTCATCACCAACATCTGCTTCAATTGTTGGGTTGTTATCTGGTTCACCTGGTAGTGCATTAAATGCTAGAGTCCTAAAGTCTGGCGATTCTATAAAGGATAATGATACAGGGATATGGACTCCTGTAAATGCTGCTTGAACATCATGCTCTATAGTTTCGCCTTCTTTCATAGCGACAACGGGTGCAGGAGATGAAATCCAATAATCCCACATTCCAAAAAAGATTGCACCACCAACAATACAAATTCCAAGAATTATAGCTAACATTTTTCCTGTTCGTTCCCCTGATGTTCGATAAATTGGATCTTGACTCATAATATCACCTAATGATGCGGATTCTTTTGTTGATGTGGATAATAGTACTTGCCGCCAAGTCCAAATGGATCATCCATGTTAGCTGGCTTTCCTCTTGCAGAACTATAGATCATGTTTGCCAAAAATATCACCATTCCAACTAGAATTATTATTGCGCCAATTGATGCAATCTGGTTCATTGCAATCCATTCAGGAATTGGTGGATAGTCATAAATTCTTCTTGGCTGTCCAAACAATCCAAGTACGTGTTGTGTAAAGAATACCATCACTGCTCCGATAAATGTCAAAATAAAGTGAATTTGTCCTAGTTTTTCATGATACATTCTTCCTGTGACATATGGGAACATGTAGTAAAGATATGCAATGGAGCCAAACGCAATTGTTCCAAACACAAAGAGATGGAAGTGTCCTACAACCCAATACGAGTCGTGTGTTACAAAGTCTAATGGCATTGCGCTGTTTACAACTCCTCCTGCTCCTGCTGAGAAGAACAATGCAATTCCTCCAACAGACCACATCATTGGGGAAGCATATTTTGCTCTGCCGCCCCACATTGTAGCTAAAAAGTTGAAAACGTGCATTGCTGAAGCAGGAACTGCTGCAAGTGTTCCTACCATGAATACAGTTTTTTCTGTAAAAGACATTCCTGTTGCATACATGTGGTGAGCCCACGATGAAAATCCTACAATTGCTAGCAAGACAAACGCAAAGACGCCAGAACTATAGCTGAATATTGGCTTTCTTGAGAACCTTGGAATTATTTCATACATCATACCAATTGCTGGAATTACCAAGACATACACCTCTGGATGGAATGTAAACCAGAACAGGTGTGCATATGCAATTGGGTCTCCGCCCACCGTAGGATCAAAGAATCCTGATACTCCCAGCCTATCTGTGAGCAACATCAGCAAAGCTGCAGCAAATGTTGGAATCGCAACAAGAACAATTAATGATGAGGACAAAAATGACCAAGCCAAAAGAGGAACCTGACCAATTGACATGTCAGGGTGTTTGCACTTTAGAATTGTGACAACGAAATTAATTGCGCCAAGCACAGAAGAAATTCCTAGAATTTTTAGTCCAAAAATCCACATGTCGGCAGCTGGTGCTGGTGCGCTGATTACTGAATATGGTGGAGTGGCATACCACGTAAAGTCTGCAAATCCAAGCCAGATTAGTGCGCCAGCTGGCGGAATCATCCAAAATGCAAGTGCATTTAGTTTTGGATATGCCATGTCTTTGTATCGAACCATTATTGGAACAAAGTAATTTCCAACAGCTGATGCAAAAGGCAAGATAAACAAAAAGATTAACGTAGTTCCATGGACTGTAAACATTCTGTTAAATGTCATAGAGTCTGCAATGAGCTGTGTTCCTGGCATGAACAACTCGAGTCTGATTGCAATTGCAAGTGCACCGCCCATAAACAAAAATGCTAATGATGTAATGAGGTATAGCAGTCCCACGTCTGTGTGGTGTGTTGAAAACATTATTTGCCAAATTGGTCTTGGCTTTTGTAACTCTAGAACCATTATGATGCCTCCTCGACGATTAGTTTGCCTCTCATATTATAATGAATCAAACCGCAATACTCTCTGCATTGAATGTCATGCTCGCCAGGCTCTGTTGGTGAAAACCAAACGGTATTAATTCTTCCTGGAACTGCATCCATTAAGACTACATAATCATGAATGTTAAATGAATGAATTACATCAACTGATGTTACCTCAAACTTGTAGGCCTTGCCAGCCTCTACATGTAATTCTCCAATCTCTTTTGTTCCATCCTCGTGCTCAAATGTCCAGAACCATTGTTGTCCTGTTACTTTGATGACTTCGGCATCTTCTGGAACATGCTCTACTAGTCGTTCAACCTCCCAAGCCTCAGCTCCTACCCAAACTAATAGTGCAACTACAACTCCGATGTAAATCCATTCAGGCCAAGTAGAATGATGTGCCATCTGTCTACCACTCTCCTGCCTTTTCGTATTCTGTTGGTGTTGCCTTTGGATTTGATTCTCTAAATCTCCAAACTAACCAAACTATAGTTCCTGAAACTACTGCTCCAATTGTAAATGCGACAACCATCATTCTAAAAAATAGATTCCAAATCAAAGTCCTACGGTCTAGATATTCGCCTGGCTCGTCTTGGGCAAAAGCATACTCTAAAGATGGTATTATTATAAGAACACCTAACACCAAAAGTAATCCAATTATGCTCCTCATTCCCAGTTGACTTGCGTGACCTAAAATTTCTATTTAAGGGTTTTGAAGATTTCCAGCTACCATTCTTGATCGAAACGCGTTGAATCCATTGCGTTGATTGCTTTAACTGATAACTTTCCTCCCTCTTCACGAAAAACTGTCAGCGATGCGTTTGCAATAATTAATTCAAACAATGACTCTGGTTTTAAATCCATTACAGTTGATAGCATTGCCTTTATTGGGTCCATGTGAGTTACCAGTACTACATTTTCTCCTTTGTGTTCATTTAATACATGATCAACAATGCTGAGAACTCTTTTTTTTACTTGGGGAAATGTTTCAACACCGTTGTGTGCAATTTCTAATTCGCCTTGGTAAAATTTCATGAAAACATTTCCGTGAGTTTTAAAAATTTCATCGTATGCCATTCCTGTAAACTTTCCCATATCCAATTCAATTAGTCTCTCATCAATTCTGTAATCCACTGTGTTGTGCTTTGCAACAATTTCTGCAGTCTTTTGTGCGCGCTCTATTGGACTTGAATAAATTGTTGAGATGTTCATTGGCTTGAGAAATTTTGCAATCTTTTTTGCTTGATTTATTCCATCTTTTGTTAGTGAAACGCCCGGTGTTCGTCCTGCCAAAACTCGCTTGACATTATTTTGTGCTTGGCCGTGTCGCAGAAAAATTATAGATCCCAAGTTCGACTCAAATTTCAAATAGAGATAATAATAACATTGCCAGACTGAAATTGATGAAAATTGGCATCGTTGGCGGAACAGGTGGAATGGGAAAAGGTTTCGCACTTCGATGGTGTATTAATAATGATGTTTTGATTGGATCTCGTGATGCAGCTCGTGCTGCAAGCTCTGCTTCTGAATACACAAACATTGCAAAAGAGATTCACGGAAATATCAATGGAAGCATTTCTGGAAATGATAATCAGTCCATTGCAAAACAAAGTGATGTGTTGATTCTATCAATACAGTATGAGCACATTGATTCAGTGTGCTCAGAACTACTTCCACTAGTAAAGGACAGCTGCGTTGTTGTGTCTCCAATCGTACCCATGACAAAGACCGACGCTGGCTTTGAGTTCATACCAATGAAGGAAGGAAAACCATTCTCGTATCAACTTGTATCAAAGCACATGAAAGACAAATCAAAACTTGTTTCTGCATTTCATGTCATATCTGAAAAGAAACTTGCAGATCCGACCATTCCGTTAGACTATGACATCTTTGTTTGCGGAGATGACAAGGACTCTGTTAATGTTGTAAATGGATTAATCAATGAAATCAAAGGATTGCGACCAATCTACTTGGGACCTGGTTCGTTGTCTTACATGGCTGAAATTGCAACGCCGCTGTTACTTAATGCAATGATAAAAAACAAGCTAAAGAATCCAGGAATTAAAATCGCATAAAAAAATTTTTTGCAAAAAATTATGAGTCCGATATATCGCCGGCGTGGAAGAAATTGGTTTACCGCG
>DASSAK010000059.1:0-20836 GCA_035685445.1 Nitrosopumilaceae archaeon | reverse complement strand
AGTGATCCACCAGGTGGCAGTGATCCACCAGGTGGCAGTGATCCACCAGGTGGCAGTGATCCACCAGGTGGCAGTGATCCACCAGGTGGCAGTGATTCAGGAAAAGGAAAAGGTAAAGGCAAAAAACCATAAACAATAGATGGTCTCAGAAAGAGAACGCTATCTTAAACGAATCATACAGAATCTATCAAAAGTGAGACCTTTCAAACAAATTATCAGAATAGAATTTCTATTCTATTTTTTTCTTAAAAGACTAGAATCTAAATACATATAAAAATTCTTTACAAAACTTTGAAAATGATTTTGATTCTTGTCGTATTTTGAAAATACATCAAAAATTATGTGGTTCGAACCAAAAATAGGCATGATTAGAAACATCTAGGCCTTTACCATGTGCCACAAAAAATGAACATTAGAACTGTAGATTAGTACTAAATTAATCTAATTATTCTAGTAACTGATTGGGAGGATATTGCCTTGTGGTTAGAAAATGGGAAAAAACTGACTGTTTCAAAGAATTTTAAAATATGTAATCCCATCAACCAAAAATTTACAGAGAAATTCCACCGATGACTTGACAGAACCTTATTCTAACTTCTTTTTAATTTCAGCTAGTCTTGCTTCTGTCATCAGTTTTGCTGTACACATTTTTTCTAATTTCTCAATAGTTTTTTGTTTGGTTAGTTTTGTGAGTTCACTAGAATATTTAAAATCAAAGCGTTGTGCAACATATTGCTTTTCAGATTGTGGTTTTCCAACAGAAGGTCTTCCAACTTGAGGAGCAACTTGTGCTACCTGAGGTGTTGAGGAAACCAATTGTTTTCTTCTTCTAAAAAAGAAAAAACCAACACCAGCTGGAATGATCAGAACAACAATAAGCATAGTATAATCTGTTGTCCAAACCGCTTGAACTGTTGTTGGCCCATTAACTACTAGGGTAGCAGAATTTCCCATAGATTCAACTATTGGTCCCTCCCAGTGATCAATCACATTTCTAATCAATAAATCACCTGGAGGAACTACACTTACTGTAACTTCAGCACCTTTGTTGTACCAACCAGTTCCAGTGGTTGTTCCAAACTGCGAGAGGACTTCTAACTTGTATTGAGTCACAGTTGTAAAATCCACCGTATGAAAATTTGACATCTGAATTGTTGGAGTGTTAAAAAATTCACTATCATCATCTATGATTGCCTGCATTTTGGTCTTATCAAGTGCCCACCCTGTAATGGCTTTTCTTATTTTACCTTCTTCAATTTCAGAACCCTTTGGAACTACAACTGAAATCTTTGAATCTAAATCAAACCAATTGTCTTGAGTTGGTGACTCTGGTGTGAAAAAATACACTTCAGCTCCTGTTACCTCTATTGGAAATTGAGGAACTGCACGAAAAACAATAGAGTGTGATGAATCGGTTGTAATATCAAGAGTAAAGTCTCCTCTAGCAATTCTTGGAATTGGTATGTGCTCAGAACCATCAATTGAATAAGAAACTAAATTGTATCTACTTGTTTGGTCTCTAACCCAAGAATAGGGTTGACTAAGAATGTATTTCTCATTTGGGTTTAATGAAACTTCATAGCTTGGCGCAACATCGTTTTCAAAACTAACCGATAATCTATTTTGTGATTGGGCAAAAACATTTTCTGATTGACTAATTCCAACAAGAAAAACCAAACTAAACAAAATCAGAATAAATAATACTTTCAAATTCGTGTTCCCACCAATTCTTCTAATCCACTATACTGTTCGTTTATTTTTTTTGTAATTTGATTTAGATCCTCAGTATATGTTCTAATTAGATCTTCATATTTTCCTCTAGGGATTTCTTCTTTATCAAAATCAGTATTGATTTTTTTTAATGCTTCACCATAACCAAATTTTTTTGCAACAAGAATGAAAAATTCATCGGGAATTGGCCAAGTTGATTTTGGAAGCTCATACACTTTTCCAATATGCTCTACACTTTCTCCTCTAAAGCTATCAACCCCTTTTACCTTTTGAAATCTATATGCAGTCAAGGCATATCTTACATCATTTGCAGAATAACGAAGTTTTTCAATGAGACCACATTTTAAAAGAGATTTTTCAATTGTCAGCCTTACAAGATCCTGTTTTTTCTTGTCACTTTCACCATGTACTTTTTGAGCAATTTCTGATAATTTTACAGCCCCTCTCTTTTCATAAGAAATTTCTGCAATTGCAAAAATAATTTTGTGAGTTAGCAAGTCTTTTGATTCTTCTTCTAAATACTTGAAGCAATTTTCTTTAAGATTTCTGACCTCTAAAATTCTTTTTAGAAGATCCGCTTCACTTGACAAATTTTATCACATCCATGTCCTTCACTATTCAAAAAATAACTCCCTAGATAAATGATAAATCCAAAAAATCAAAAATCTAACTTTTTGTGTAAAATTTAACTTATGTAACCTTTAGTGCATACTTTCCTTTTTCAGTAATGCCCAAAGTTCTAGCAATTTGAGAATTTGGTGGATCTACCACTAAAACAATTCCATTCCAATCCGGTGTAAGATCAGATGATTTACACACAGGACAAACTTTGCCTGTTGTTACAAACTTGCATTTTCTGCAAGCCATTTCTCTTGCCATCTTACTTCTCCTTTACTTCTACAGTTTTCTCTTGCTTTTTTGATTCTTTGCCTGATTTTGATTCTTTTGCAGAATCTCCAGATTTTTTAATTTCTTCTGCAATCCATTCATCTGCCCCCAAGTATGGTTGTCTGCAAGTAATTCCAATTTTTCCCATAGAAGCTGCTTTTCCTAATGATACTGCAGTAATTCTTGCACGAAGTGTTGCACCAACTTTTAGTGTTCTTCCACTTTGGTTTGCAATAATCATTCCAGATTTTACATCGCTTTTTAGATAATCATCCATTACTTGAGAAAGGTGCAGTAATGCGTCTGTTGGACCAATTCTTACAAATGCGCCAAAGTCTGTAATGTCTACAATTTCTCCTTGAATAATTTCTTGTAGTTTCGGGTAAAATGTTAAAGCATCAAATTCTACTTTATGAAATGTTCCACCATCGCCCGCAATCATTTTTCCCATTTCTTCAACTTTAGCATCTAGAATCATGATGATGTATCCCAAATCTGCATTGATCATGCTTTCGTATTTTTCTTTGAGAATGTTGATTGCTGCTTTTTTTAGCGTGGTGCCAAACAAACTTGGTGGAATCCTAACAACATCCACTAGGGTAGATATAGAAAACAACTGTGCTCACTGCCGAATTTGATTTTATGAATCTTTGGGTAAATTTTGATAATTCTTGAACAAAATTAGTCTGTCCTAAAATTATTCTTAAAATTTAGAACAAGACTGACCTATCTTTAAATATTGTAAAATGACCTTTTTTCAATATGGTTGGAGTAGACCAAGTATTAGAAAAATTAAGTACAGTAATTGATCCAGATTTGAACAAAGATATTGTTTCAATGGGGATGATAAAAGATTTAGAATTAAACGATGGTAATCTAAAGTTTACATTAGAATTAACAACTCCTGCATGTCCATTCAATGCAGATATTGAAGAAGATGCAAGAAAAGCAATTTCAGAACTTGAAGGAATCAAAAACTTTGACATGAATGTTACGGCCAAAGTAATGGAAGGTCGTTCTTTAGATGATGACACTGGACTTGCAACTGTAAAAAACATCATTGGTGTTGCAAGTGGAAAGGGCGGAGTTGGCAAATCAACTGTAGCATTAAACCTCGCACTTGCATTGTCTCAAACTGGTGCCAAAGTTGGTCTTTTAGACGCTGACATTTACGGACCGAGCATTCCATTAATGCTTGGAATGAAAGACGCATACTTGCAAGTTGATAATAACAAACTACAACCAGCTGATTCAAATGGAATCAAAGTTGTTTCTTTTGGCTTTTTTGCAGAACAAGAGCACCAAGCAGCAATTTACAGAGGCCCAATAATTTCTGGAATTTTAAGACAATTTTTAGTTGATACAAGCTGGACAGATTTAGATTATCTTATTGTAGACCTTCCACCAGGAACTGGTGATATTCCGCTAACACTTGCACAAACAATTCCAATTACCGGAATTCTAGTTGTAACAACTCCTCAAGATGTTGCAAGCAATGTTGCAGTTAAAGCAATTGGAATGTTTGAAAAATTAAACGTTCCAATAATTGGTGTTGTTGAAAATATGAGTCATTTTACTTGTTCAAAATGTGATGAAAAACATTACGTCTTTGGTGAAGGAGGCGCAAAAAAAATTAGTGAGCAATTTAACATTCCATTTGTTGGTGAAATTCCATTAAACTCTGGAATAATGTCTGGTTCTGATGTTGGAAAACCAATCATGCTCACTGATCCAAATTCTCAAAGTGCTGAAGCCTTTAGGAGTACTGCAAAAAACATTGCTGCGCAATGTAGTATTGTTGCAGCAAAACTAAAAGAAGAAATGGCTGCAGAAGCAACAAGTACTTCAAGTTCAAGCAGCTAAAGATTTTCAGTGCGCCTTCCAGAAAATCTTCGTGAGCAATTAAAAATTCCACTTGGAATATTAATGCCCAACAATCAGGCATCAAAAGAAAATATTCTCAAACAAATTTCTGAAAATTCATTTTTAGTAACAATTGGTGATGCAACAACCGAAAAAATACTGAGCTATGGAATTATGCCCTCTCTTCAAATAATTGATGCACAAGAAAAAAGAGTAAAACGAGAGCCACCAAAAACAAATGAGCTTTTAACAAATCTGTCTTGCAAAAATCCTGCAGGTGAAATAACTGGGCAAAGTATTGAGACAATAAAGCAAGCAATTGCATCAAAACCTCCTGTCCGAATAACTGTAGATGGTGAAGAAGATCTTCTAGTAATTCCCGTTTGCATTTTTGCGCCAGAAAATACAATAATCATGTATGGACAACCAAATGAAGGTCTAGTGATAGTATCGGTTAACGATGAGATAAAAAAGAAAACTAAATCAATCCTCGATGCCATGAATTAGTAGGGTATGATGAGACGGTGGCTGTATGATCTATGATTACACCTACTAAACTCTGACCCCTTCATAATCTAAATGAACAAAAACTGAAGTAACAATTGACAATTGAGAATAAACTGTATTTTTGAAAAAAAATTACATGAAACTTGAGCCAGAACTTAGATTGCAAATTCTTGAAAAGGTTGGAATTTACTCGAATAGATTTTCAATTCCAGAACCAAAAGTTCTGTTCACTCCAAAAGAGGTTCTTGATGAACCAAAAGAACTTACAGAAGGACGAAGAACTACTGCCTACAAATATTATGGAATTTCATATATGCAAAGCAACCTAATATTTCTAAATGTAAAAAAAATTCCAGATGAAAAAACACTTGAAAACACAATTGTTCATGAATTGATTCACATGCGCTTTCCATATCTTGCACATGGAAAAAGATTCAACAAACTTGTGCGACAAGGATTGAAAGGAAAAACTTTTTCACCATATCAAAAAAGAAAATGAAAATTTTCTCAATTTGTAGTCTATGATTTATATTTCCCACATATAGGCAAGCAGGTATAAAATGGAGGTACAAGAACTTCTGCCAGTTGGAGCTGGCATTGCATCTTTTGTCATAGCTGCTGGATTTGCTGCTTGGGTTTCAAAACAAAAGTCTGGAACCAAAGAAATGATGGAAATATCAGAAGCCGTACGAGTTGGTGCAGCAGCCTTTCTAAAACGAGAGATGAAAATAATCGTTCCAATCGCAATTGGACTATCTGTCATTATTGGTTTTTTTATAGGATTTTCAAACGGAATTGCATTTGCAGTTGGCGCTGCACTATCTGCAATTTCTGGAATCATTTCACTTAAAATTACAGTCAAAGCAGCAGTGCGTTCGGCAAATGCTTCCAGCACTGGGCTGGGCAAAACCTTTGCATTGGCATTTCGTGGTGGTGCAACAGTAGGTCTTGCAGTCCCTGCAATGGCGTTGCTTGCAATTACTGGACTTTATTTTGTTTTTCCTGACCCAATTACAATTGCTGGAGTTGGAATAGGCGCTAGTCTTATTGCATTATTCATAAGAATTGGCGGTGGAATTTACACAAAGGCCGCAGATATGGCAGCTGACTTGGTAGGTAAGGTGGAAGCAAACATTCCAGAAGATGATCCTCGTAATCCTGCTACTATTGCAGATAATGTTGGTGATAATGTTGGAGATGCAGCAGGAATGGGCTCTGACGTTTACGAATCATACATTGTTACAATGTTGGCGTCAATACTTATCGCAGCACTCATTGGTGCGCCAGAAAACATACTTTATCCAATTCTAGTTGGGGCATCGGGAATGATTGCATCCATAATTGGAGCTGCAACTGTTGGGTCTCGCAACATTACTGATGTGATGAAACCCCTCAACAAAGCGTTTTACATTTCTGCAGCAATCGCAATAATCTTAAACTTTGTATTCATGTATTATTTTCTAGGACAAGGTCCAGTTGCTTATGCGTTATTTGGCGCAACAGTTATTGGCGTTATATTGGTTCCAGTCATTCAAAAAATTACAGACAGATATACTAATTACAAATACAAACCTGTTCAAGAAATTGCTGATTCAGCAAAGTGGGGATATGCTTCACTTATATTAATGGGAATCATAAAAGGAATGCAATCAACAGGTCCCTTTATGATTGCACTAGTTGTAGCAATCATTGTTTCTTTTGCAATCTCATCATCAGTAGCTCCTGACCCGTCTCAGGCATTAATGTATGGAATTTTTGGAACGTCGCTTACTGCAATGGCAATGCTTAGTCTTGCAGGAATTGTTCTAAGTATTGATGCATTTGGACCAATTGCAGATAATGCAGGAGGAATTGTAGAGATGACTGGAATGGGAGAAGAAAATCGTAAAGTCACTGATGAGATTGATGCAGTTGGAAATACTACAAAGGCAATTACAAAAGGATTTGCAATTGCAAGTGCAGGACTTGCAGCCTTGGCAATGATTCAAGCGTTTCAGTTTGAGGCAGCAGAAGTTTTTCATCAAGTATTTGATTATAGTTTGACAAATCCTGCAATAATTGTTGGACTTTTAGTTGGAGGATTAATTCCATTCATAATTAGTGGTACTTTGATTAATGGTGTATCCCGAGCTGCATCTAAATTAGTTGACGAAGTAAGACGTCAATTCAAAAATGATCCTGAAATTCTAACTGGAAAGTCAAAACCGGATTATGCAAAGTGTGTTGATATTGCTACAATAGCATCTGTTAAAGAACTATGGAAGACTGCAAGTATTGCAGTTGCCGCACCAATTGTTTTAGGAGTATTGCTTGGCCCAACCGCAGTTGCTGGACTTTTGATGGGAGCAGTTGTTACAGGAATATTCCTTGCATTCCACCTTGCAAATACTGGTGGAGCGTGGGATAATGCAAAGAAATTGATTGAAATGAAGGGTGAGAAAGGCACAGAAGAGCACAAAGTTGCAGTGGTTGGCGATATAATAGGTGATCCATACAAGGATACAGCTGGCCCTGCTCTAAACACCGTAATTAAATTGCTAAATACTGTTGCAATTGTCTTTGTTTCCGCATTTGTCGCAATTATTGCTCTTTAGATAACTCTTCGACATCTAGTGTCATGTCTAGCTCATCAATCTGTGCCCTAATTGCTTTTTTCAAAGTATCATTGTGTTCATCGCAGAACTTGAAATAATCATCTACAGTTTGAAAACAACCACAAATCCATTTTGTTTTTTTGTCGCCTTCAACTGTGTGTCTTGCGTATGGATGTTTTTCCATAATTTTCAATAATTAAAACAGCTAAAAAACTTTAGAAAAATGAAAAATTAGAAGGTTTATGGGCATCCTTCCATTTTCTGGATGAAAAAGCCATCTTTTTCAATTGCTTGTGCAACTGGCTCAGGCGCACCTTGTGAGTGACAAAATTGACACTCTTCAGTTGTTACAGTTGCATCTGCTTCACCAATTGATGTTAACCACTTTTTGGCATACTCGATTGCTTTGTCATGATCTTTTTCAGAAGTAATCACGTCAAAGTGCATAGTGTGCCCATCACTGGCTTTTACGTAAGTATCGTATACGTGAATTTCCATAATATAATTGAAAGATAGGGATATTTAATTCAAAGAACTAATTTACTCATGAAATACAAAATTGAGGTTGTTATTCCAAAGGTAGAAAATATAGAAATAGAACTTGATGATTCAAAATCTCCAAACACTGTAAAAAAATTTGTTAAAAATTTACCATTTACTGTTGGAATAAATATTTGGGGAGAAGAAATCTATACAGATGAATCACCGATCACTGAAAAAGAAGAAAATGCAATACCTCTTGTTGAATTAAATGATGTAGCTTATTGGCCATCAGGAAGAGCAATCTGTTTGTTTTTTGGCCCAACACCAATTGGAAAACAAGATGAAATCAAACCTTATTCTCCAGTTAATGTTATTGGAAAAATTATAAATCCAAAAAAATCCATTCTAACAAAAATCTCTGATGGGTTAGAAGCTACTTTTCAATTTAAGAAATAATGATTGGAATTTCAATAATTTCTGGTTCTAAAACAAATGCCTTTAGAGCATCTGATTCTCCTGAGATAAGCCACACTACTGGATTTGTATGCATGAATTTCTTATCTGTGCTTGAAGGAAATGCATCTGAGCTTGGATGAGAATGAAAAATTCCCACAATGTCTAGATTTTTTTCTTCTGCTATTTTGTATGCTTTGAGCAATTCTTCATTTGAAATGGAAAAATTTACTGGTGACTCGTCTATATTTTCTGCCAAAAATACATCTTTTACTATGTTTTTTTCATCTTCAATGCTGCCAAATAATATGGCACATGATTCATTTGGTTTTACTTTTAGTGCATGATTTAACAAAAGATCTTTCTGATCTTGTGAAATAACAATTGATTTTTCCAAAATTATTCTGCTATTACAGTACCTTGCATCCATGGATGTACTATGCAGTAGTAATCATAATTTCCAGCAGTATCAAATGTGTAATGAAATGAACCTTTTGCAGACATTATTCCTGAATCAAATAATCCATCAGGCCCATTTGTTGGCGTTCCAGATGTTACAGTGTGTACCTGTTCGTCGTTGTTTGCCCACGAAACAGTACTTCCAACAGGTATTGTAACCAAGTTAGGATTATAGTAAAGCTGACCAGGTTGTTGAATGCCCGCACCATTGGGAATTGAAACCACTGTAGTTTGCATCTCTCTTGGCTCTTCAATAATAAGATATGAAATCATCCAAGGATGAACAATACACATGTATTCATATTCGCCAAGTGAAAGATCTGTCGTATCTAAAATGAATTTTTCATCAGGATTCAACAATCCTGAATCAAATGTTTCACCAAAGTCTATTGAACTTGTAACTGTATGTGCAAACGAATCATTATTTGTCCACTCTATAACATGCCCTTGCATTGCGCGTACTTCGTCTGGATCATAATCAGGATTTCCTTGCTCAGAAGAACCTTTTAAAATCGAAACACTGTGAACATGAACTCCTTCAGGAATTTCTTTTGTAACCTCTTCTACTTCTTCAGCAACCTCTTCAGGTAATAGATATGGTGACGGTCCATATACTCCAAAGGCAACAAATGAAACAATTCCTGCAACTGCAGCTAAAATGAAAATTCCTGCAACGGGTTTTAGATACTTTGGCATTTTCATAGCAACATAAGCAATTACAATTGATGGTATGGCGATAATCATCATGAGACTAGCAAATGTGGGCATTGTACTGATAGTATTTTGTGTAAATGCAAACATTGCAAATGATAGTGCAATTGACACAATTACCAAAGTAGTTGCTTTTGCTTTATTGCTAGTTGAAACCCCTCCTTCTAAAATTCCAGCTGATAAGAAAATTAGCCCCACAAACATTGTAAGGCCTGTAAGTGCATGCATGCCATCAACAAAGGTGTGTGCAATTCCTGAGTATGATATAGTGATGCCTGTAAGACCAATTGCCGTAAGCCCCATACCTGGCATCATGAGGTCCCAATTACTCATTCGTAGTAGCTCGTCTTTGTGAGATACTTAATCCTTTTGAAAAAACAAGGGATCAGCAAAGTCGAAGAAATTAAATCACCATAGAAAAAGCTAGAAGAGGATTGGGATTAAAAGAGATTTTTGAAATATCAAAACCCCGCATTATCATACTTTTGGTAATTACTGCCGTTACGTCAATGTATGCCGCAAGTAAACTTGTTGGACCAGAACTTGATAATCTGGGACTTGTCCACATTATAATTGCGGGCTCACTTGCATCAGCAGGCTCTAGTGCACTAAACCACTATTATGATAGGGATATCGATCCACGAATGAAAAGAACCAGTACAAGACCAATTCCTTCTGGAAGACTAAAGGCAAGTCATGCTTTGATTTACGGTCTTGCAGTTAGCTGTGCATCAGTGATTTATGCATATTTTACATTAAACCCTGTTGCAACATTTTTCATAGCACTTGGAATTTTCTTTTATGTTGTAGTGTATACTGTTTGGCTTAAGAGATTAAACACATCAAACATTGTAATTGGTGGATTTGCCGGAAGTGCTGCGTCAATGGCTGGTTGGTCTGCTGCTACTGGTTCTATGGATATTTTAGGATTTTTAATAGGATTCCTAGTTTTTGTTTGGACGCCATCACACTTTTGGTGTCTTGCAATGAAAATGAAAGAAGAATACAAACAAGCTGAAGTTCCAATGCTTCCCGTTGTTATTGGAATGCAAAAAACTTCAAAGTACATTTTAGCAAATACAATAATTTTACTGCCATATTCATTGATGTTGTATGCTTTTGGTATGGGAATCCTTTACACAATTATTGCCGCAGTTTCTGGCGGACTGATGCTTGCTTATCACTACAAGCTTACAAAAAATCCCACGTCTGACTTTGCATGGAAAGCATACAAAGTTACAGCGCCATATTTGACAATAATCTTTGTTGCGATTGCATTAGATGCTGCGTTTCACTTTAGATTCTAAACTTTTCCGTTTTCTGCGCCAGGAAAACTAGCTTCATATTCTTTTTCCATCATTTCTCTATTTTGTACTTCAACTGCATCTTCATCTTCTTTTTCTATAACAACTTCAATTCGACGTTTGTCTTTTGTAAGCCAGCCTACTTTGATTAGACCCATTATCTCTAAATCAAGTAATAGTTTGTTGAATCTGTCATCGGCAATAACAAATCCTTCCTTAACTAGTGCCTTTGAAAGCTCAGAATCAGTAAGAGATCCGTGCTCTTTTATCATCTCATATATTGAATTTTTTAGAGGTATTGTCATTTTTATCCGTAAAATGTCTTATCAATTGTCTTAGGTACAACGTTAGATATACTTTCTTTTACTGTATTGTACCACTGGTCTACTTCGTTTGTAATAGATGGTTTTACTTTCTTTAATCCTGCTGCAAAATCTGAACTAGTAATTTTGTTTGAATTATTTTGCATTGCATTAACTGCAGCTTCTCTGCACAGTGCAGCCAAATCTGCCCCTGTATAATTTTGTGTAGAAACTGCAATCTCTTGCAACTTTACATCGCTACCTAATGGCATTTTTGTTGTTAGAATCTTTATGATTTCTAATCTACCTTTTTCATCAGGTGGTGGAACAAAAAGAACCAAATCCAATCTGCCTGTTCGAAGCAGTGAATTATCAAGCAAATCTGGTCTATTTGTAATTCCAACTATAACTACTCTTGATGAAGCACCTTCTTCCATTTCCGTTAGTAACTGACTAAGAATTGTTTCACCAACTCCACCTTCATCCGTTGATTTGTATCTTGCAAGAGAATCAAGCTCATCAAAAATTACAACACAAGGTGAAGATGCTTTTGCCTTTCTGAAAATTTCTCTAACAGCTTTTTCTGATTCACCTACCCATTTTGAAAGAATTTCTGGACCTCTAACAAGAATCATGTTTGCACCACTTTCAGTAGCAAGTGCTCTTGCAAGTAGAGTTTTACCACATCCTGGCGGACCATAGATTAGTGCGCCTTTTGGTGGCTTGATTCCCATTTTGTTAAACTTTGCAGGATCATGCATTGCAAGAATTAGATTGTCATTTAGTGATTTTTTTATTTCATCTAATCCTCCAACATCCTGCCACCAAACCTTTGGCCGCTCAACATAAAATTCCCTCATTGCAGTTGGAACAACTTCGTGCATTGCATCATAGAAGTCAAGTAATTTGATTTCCATTGTCTGCAACACTTCTGATGGAATTCTTTCACTTTCAAGATCAATTTCTGGTAAGTATCGTCTAATAGCTTTCATTGCAGCCTCACGACATAATGATTTAATGTCTGCACCCGTGTATCCGTGCAAGTCTGAAGAAAGCTCTTTTAGATCAACTCCTTCTGCTATTGGCATTCCACGAGTGTGAATGTGAAGAACTTCCAATCTTCCATCCTCATTTGGTACTGAAATCTCTACTTCTCTGTCGAATCTTCCTGGTCTTCTTAGTGCAGGATCAACACTGTCAGGACGATTTGTTGCACCTAAAACAATTACATTTCCCCTGTCTGTTAACCCATCCATTAACGCAAGAAGTTGCGCAACAACTCTTTTTTCGACATCTCCATATGCCTCTTCTCTTTTTGGAGCGATTGCATCAATTTCATCAATGAAAATTATGCTTGGCGAATTATCTTTTGCTTCTTTGAAAATATCTCGAAGCCTAGCTTCGGTTTCACCGTAATACTTGTTCATGATTTCTGGACCATTAATTGAATACATGTTTGCTTCTGATTCGCTTGCAAGAACTTTTGCAATCAAAGTTTTACCACATCCTGGCGGGCCATACAGTAAGATGCCACTATGAGCTTCTACACCTAATCTACTAAAAAGCTCAGGATGACGTAATGGAAGCTCAACAATTTCTCTCATGGCCTTTATTTCTGTTCTGAGTCCACCAACTTCTTCATAGGTTACTCTGATCTTTTTATCAACTGCTGTCTCTGTTAAAATACTGAGATTTGTAGCACGATCTATCTTTACTACACTCTTTGGAGAAATTTTGTTTATTTTAAAATCCATCGAGTTTCCAAGAATCATTACAGAAATTTCATCACCCTGTGAAAGTGGAAGTCCTTTCAATCTATTTTTTACAAAATCAGTAAACTCTTTGTCTACCGTTACTGAATCGTTTACTGGCATTAAAACAACTGTTTTTGCAACTTTGGTTGTGACTTTTTTAATTTTTACAAAGTCATTTAATGCAGCACCAACATTTTTTCTTGTCTGACCATCTATTCTAATTACATCTGGATGTTTTTCATCCTCATCTGCTGGCCACACGACCGCACAACTTGACTTTGAACCAGAAATCTCAATGACGTCTCCTGGTGTAACTTTGAGAAAGTCCATTGCATCTGGACCTATTCTTGCACGTTTTTTTCCAACGTCTCTTTGTTTTGCTTCTCCTATTCGCATTTGTAAGGGCTCGTCTTTGCGTGCCATGGGATCACCTACTTTACATCCACTGACATTCTACTCATATTCAAAACTTCGAACTCACTTACGCCATCAACTGACCTAACTGCATTTTCTAGCGAATCCATTTGTCCTTCCTTATCATCTAAAATGAATTCTGCTTTGATAAAGTGTAGACCAAAAGCTAATGGCTCTTTGGCATAATTTCTTAGAGCTATGCCGTCTTTGAGTGCCCCTTTGATCTTTTCTGTCAACTGATCCAAATCTACTTCGGTTCCAGTAGGAAGAATTTTGACAATCAGTAATAATTGCGCCATTTCTAAGGTCCCGAAAAGTTACATGATTCACATGTGTAGGTTCTAGCTGCTTCTCTGCAACTTTGGCATCTCCAAATCAAAACAGAACCACAACTTGGACAGTCAAATTTTACACACTTGTCGTTTGGCATGATGTGTCTGTGGCAGCAACTACATACCGGAAGTGAAATTGTAGAAGACATTAATCACGTAGCTTTTCAGAGGGCATTTATATCTTCCTTGCAAAATTATGAACAGCTACGAGAGTAGTTTTTTTATTTCTGAGCCAATTATTGTTTGAGCAGTTTTAATTGATCCTTTCATTCCAAGTAATTTTACAATTGAACTTGTGTGAAAATCAAAATCATCTTTTTCTGAAATATCTTTAACAATTTCTGGTGTTATTGATTCAAACAATTTGTTAACTGTCTGATTATCTAATCTCTCAAGCAATTTTCTTGCAAATGATTGTTTTTCAAACTCTTTTCCAAACTTTTGCCTCCATTTTTTTTCATATTCTGCAAGATCGGATTTGTTTTCTGATTTTAGAAACTTTGCAATGGCTTGCCCTGCAAATATTCCGGCCATACCACATGAAAAAATTCCGCCAGCCGTTGTTGGTTTTGATTGTCCTGCTGCATCTCCAACAACAACAACCTTGTCTGAAACAAAACTTTCAATTGGACCCTTTATCCATATTGGAGCAAAAATTTTTCGAATGATTGAGTATTTGCCTCGTTTAGAAAGAAAATTTTCTAATGCTTCAGAGGCATTAATTCCACGTCCGGCAACTCCGACCTTTCCAGTTCCTTCCCCTGACGGAATTATCCAAGAAAAAAAACCAGGATATTTTTCTTGATCAAAATAAACTTCTACTTTGCCTTTTTTTATCCAGTCTGCATAAATTTCATATTGTGCAGAAGATAAAACGCCGTCTCTATCTTTGTTAATTATTGCAGAAACTCCGCGGGCGTCAACAACAATTTTGCATTCAATCTCTCTATCATTTGTTCGAACTCCTTTTTTTGTAAGTTCTTGAAAACTTGTTTTCACTCTAATTTGCGCACCATTTTTCTGAGCTTGATGAGCAATTTGCTTGTCTAATTCTCTGCGGCTAATCTCGGCAACCTTTTGTTTTTTTGAATTTATTGTAAAGCTTTTTCCATTTGGTGCAAAAATTTCTGCAGATTGTATAATGTGATCAAATGTTTTACTGTGGGGAATTATTCCAAGCTCTTCTAGGCCCGACATACTGACCAATCCGCCACAGTGCTCGGGAGTGCCTATTTCATAATCTTCTTCTAAAACCAATACACTGTGTCCAGCACTTGCTATTTCTCTTGCACAAAACAAGCCAGCTACACTTCCGCCAGCTATGACAACATCATAGTCCACAATTGGTATCTTTTGTGCAATTATTTAATTCAAAAGTTTTTCATTATACTGTAATCTGTATCTGAATATGGCACACATAAAGCAAGTCATTGCTGTGAGGACTGATCTTGACATGGGTAAAGGAAAGATTGCAGCTCAAGTTGGACATGCGTGTGTTTTGGGTGCTGAACACGTTAGAAAGTCTCATCCTGATTGGTTTGAAGAGTGGTGGAATGGTCAGGAAAAAGTTGTTGTTAAAGTTGGAAGCTTAAAAGAATTAGAAAAACTCAAAGAAGATGCAATTTCACTTGATATTCCATGGTCTGAAGTCACCGACGCAGGTCACACACAAATTGAACCAGGAACTACAACGTGCATTTCATTAGGGCCCGCACCTGAGAATCTTATCGATAAAGTTACTGGAGATTTGAAATTACTATAGAAATCAATTGGAAGAGATATAACAAGGAAATTTTGTTTTTTTAATGTGAAAAAGCAGACAAAAGGAATAATTGCAATTGTCTTTTTTGGGGGCGCATTACTTTTTTGGGCAGCAGCTGCCTCTGTACCAAGCATTATGCCGCCAGACGAATCAATGCAAGTTACTGAAACAGGAACCCCAGCTGATAACTTCCCTGATGAAAAAAGAGCACAATTCTGTGGTACCGGTGATGCAAAATCAAACACGTATGTTAGAGAATACAAAATTCCAACAGAGTGTACAATGCCATTATCTATTGTAACTGATCCTCAAGGAAATGTTTGGTTTACACAAACAAATACTGGAAAAATCGCAAAGTTTGATCCTTCCAGTGAATCATTTACTGAATATGAAAACCCAAGTTGGCCTCCAGGAGCACGTTCTATGATGTGGGGAATTGATTACTCGCCAGACGGTTCTTTACTATACACTGATGAAGCTACTGACTCTGTATGGAAATTTTCAATCCTTGATGAAAAATATGATCGATTTAATTTTCCCGCAGAAGGTGATTCTCTTCCTCAGAGATTGGAAATAGTTGGATCTAAAATAATAATTAATGATTTTCTTGGGAACAAAATTACATTTTTTGATGCAGCGCAAACAGAAAATGAGCTAACATATCTAAGTTTGCCATCGCCAGTTGAAAATTCTGTAACAGGTGACTTTGCAGTAGATCAGAACAATAACCTGTGGTACACAAATTGGATTTTCCAACAAGATGGGGTCCTTGTAAAATTTGATGAACAGGGATTTTCTAATTTGATGAAAACCTCTCAAGAAGATGTTTTGCCAATCCATGAATATCTTTCAGTATTTCAACTTCCACCGGGTCTCAATACGCCTAATGGAGTAGTTGCTGATTCGAAAGGAAACATTTGGCTGGCAGATACCTCAAGTAGTTTTTTCTTTAGCTTTGATCCAGAAAGTGAATCTTTCACACAATACAGCACTTCGCTTCCAACAGCATCAACGTATGGAAACTATTCAGGGCTCATCAAAACTCCAGTAACAAGACCATATTGGATTGAGCTTGATCAAAATGAAAGAGTTGTTTTCAATGAACAAACTGCTAACAGAATTGGAATATTTGATCCAAACACTAACACGCTAACTGAATATCTAATTCCATCAAAAAACCCTAACTGGGCTGACTGTGGATTGTTAGCTGATTGTGGTTTGGCACAAGTTTTTAGTTTTACAGTTGCTGGTGAAAAAATTTGGTTTACAGAATGGGTTGAAAACAATATTGGCGTTTTAGATACTTCGATTCCATTGCCATTTAAAGTAAGTATAGATACTGATGAAATTGTTTTGAAAAAAGGAGAACAAACTCAAATTAATGTGAATTTTGTACCAAACTATGACTCTCAAAGCGTGTCATTAGTGTCAACTAGTACTGCTGCATTTGATGATCTTTCCATCAAATCAAATGTAGAAACAATTGACTTAAACTCAGATGAGCCAACTTCAATTCCAATTCAAGTATCTGCTAGTGAGACTGCATTGTCTGGAACATACAAAGTTCTCATTGGAGGACAAACAGATGATGTCACAATTTCAAAATATTTGACGCTACACGTTGAATCGTGATTCCAAAAATAGACACTGACATTGGAATTTCAATTTATAGTACATCATTTAGTGGATGTGGCGGAAAAATTAGGCAGAACATGGAAGATTTTGTTGTTTCAGAAATTCTTTCAGAAAAATCGCTGTCTTCTATTAAACCAAGTGATGGATATGCAGTATACAAATTAAAAAAACAAAACATTGACACAAATCATGCACTAAAGGAGATCTTTAGAAGAACCGGAGTTCGACTAAAATCTCTTGGATTAAAGGACTCTTTTGCAATTACAGAACAATTTGTTTGCTCCATGAATAAATCAAAAACAATTCAAGATTTTGTGTCATCAAAATATTCTCTTAAAAAGATTGGATTTGTTAAAAAACCCCTCACAAAAAAGGACATGGTTGGAAATAATTTTCAAATCAAAATTTCAGAACCTACCTCAGATCCTTCAAAATTTGATGAATATGATAAAATCTTAAATTTTTTTGGCTACCAGAGGTTTGGCTCATCAAGACCTGTGACTCATCTGATAGGAAAAGCAATTTTGCAGCGTGATTTTTTTAAGGCAATAAAATTACTAGTATCTTTTACTTCTGAATTTGATTCAAAAGAACACACAGAATTAAGAAAAAAATTAGCGGACGAGTCAAATTACAAAAAATTGCTCTCAGATGTGCCACCACAAATGGACTTGGAGAGAATAGCAATTTCTCAAATGATTGAACATAATGATCCATTAAAGGCAATCAAAGCCTTACCGTTATCAATTAGAAGATTTTTTGTTCAAGCCTATCAGTCATTTGTGTTTAACAAAACTGTTAGCATGGCATTTGAAAACGGAGAAGATTTGTTTTTGCCTCAAGAAGGAGATGTGTGTTTTGATAAAAATGGTATACTTGGAAAATACATTAAAGGATTAGAACAAAATCTTTCTATCCCACTTGTTGGGTATTTTTATTACAAAAAAACAAGATTTGATTATTACATATCACACATTTTAGAAGAAGAAGACATTTCTCTAAAGGATTTTTACATAAAAGAAATTCAAGAAGTTAGTAATGAAGGCGGTTACAGAAACAGTTCCATTTCATGTAGTAATTATTCTGTAAATGATAATGTTGTCTCGTTTTCACTTTCAAGAGGATCTTTTGCAACCATAGTTTTGCGTGAAATGATAAAACCCGAGGATCCAATTCGATCAGGTTTCTAAGTTAGCAATCATTAAGTACTGGGCAAAACTCCCACAGCTTTTGAGGATAAATGGAAAAGGCATACATTCTGGTAAGCTGTGAAATAGGAACAGAGCAAGAATTAGCATCAAAGCTTGATGCAATTAATGAAGTAACACATGTTACAATAACATATGGCGACTATGATATTGTGATTGAAGCAGAAACAGCTGATGCAGCAAAGATGGATGAATTAATTACTTCAAAAATTAGAAAACTAGAGAAAATTCGAAGCACAATTACCCTGCGAGTAACAATTTAGAGTCTTTTTGAAACCATTAAGCCCATTCCAATTACTAAAATGATTATTCCAATCATTGCGATTTTTTGGCCGTATGCAATCCACTCTGGATTTGAATACATAAAAGAGGATTCTGGACCCACTATTCCCTGTCCCTGATAATGGAAAATTATTCCAAAAAAAAGTACCATTGCCCCTGCAATGATTATTGGCCTGCTTACCTTCATCTTTTTAAATACTGTTTTTTCTGCTAAAAAAGGTAAACAGAATTGAAAATTAATAGTGGTCTATTCACCACAATCTTTGAGTAACCAATATGAAAAAGTGGAAGAGTTTTTGATCTTACCGTTTTCTGAGGATGAAGAAAGCTAGTTTTTTGGTATTTTGCGATATCACAAATTGTTACAATTAGCTACAAAAGCTAATGGTAGCTTTTTTCCACGAGTAACATAGCTATCACAAACAGCTTTTGTTACGCACGATATAGCTCCAAAAGCTAAATGTAGCTAATTGTGGTGCGCTACATCGCTGTTTTTAGCTATTTTGCGGTAGCTCTTGTCATAACAAACAGCTGCAAATGGTAGCTAATTGTGGTGTGTAAATGAAACTATACTTTTCGGGTAATCTTACTATGATTATCCGAAAAAAGTATGAACTGATGAACTTTTGATCACACTTAAGTAATTTTATGTTTTATGAAACAAATACTATGAAGGGAATTTGGGCAGTACCAATAATTTTTGGGATTGCGTTAATGATGGGATTTTCAATTATTCCTGTTTTTGCAAGCATGCCTGATCTTTATTGTGGTGCTGCAGATGTGAATGGATTTGCACATTGTTCTTCACATCCTATACTCGGTGATCATGTTCAAGTTGTGTTAAATGATCCACGTAGTGTCTGTCATGGAGATATTACTGAAGTAGATACTAGGGTTCCTCGCTTTAAGGTCACTATTACTGATGGTCCAAATTGTGCTGACTCATTAATTGGTGCAGAAAAAATAATAAACTTCAAACCAGCGAGAAATTAATCTAGCGCGAACATCTATTATTTCAAACTGGATAATCTATACAGGATTACACTCTTTTAGCCAAAGTTTCATTGATTACTTTTGAAAGACTAACTGTGTTTTGTGATTTTGTAATTTCTTTAGCCTGTATTTTTCTTAATTTTTTGAGAAGATCCTCATCAAGCATTATTGTAATTCGTTTTAATCCCAATGTACAAAATAACTTCATACCACCAAAAATTAAGAGTTTCTTACATATTATTCGACAAATTCAAGTTCAAATCCCTAATGATTCACACCACTGAATTACAATCCTATGATTCACATTCATCATTATGGTTTTATTTTCAACAATGTTTGTGACGACTGATTTCTTAATCTGCCTCTGAGAACAAACTCAACACCAACAATGTCGCTAGAATTCCTGCAAATACGAAAATACCAACCCATCGTATTGTCTGAACCATTATTGCAAAAAAAACTGAACTATTGTTAAGTGTATCTAAGCTTTTTTATTTTTTAGAATCGACTATGTTCAACAGTTCTTGTGCTCCGCCACCAACTGCATAAATGACTTTGTCCTGCAAATCCACATACCACAAGAATGAAAAATCATCAATATCTGATTTGAAATCAAACGCCACCCCATAAAGTTCAGGATTATCTGGATCTTCATATGCACTCCATCCAAGATCAGTTTCAGGATCATAAATTAAATCATCAGAATATTTTGATGATATTATTTTTCCCAACAAATATGCAATGTTCTCTCCTTCTCCATCTTGTCCATTATGTTGTTGAACAAGTTTTATTGCAAGTTTTTCTTTTTCAGTTAATTCTTCTGCCGCATTGTGCAGCTCTATTTCAGGATTTTCTTCTAAAATTGTTCTTGTTTTAGAATTTTTTTTGATATCAGAATCATTTGAAAAACCAACAATTCCGATGATTCCAGCCATTACAACAGCTGCAATTATGCCAGCGATGTAGACTCTAGTAACCTTCATATTGTTTCCGATAAAAAGCACAATTCATCAAATAAATTTGTACATATTGATTTTGTTTTTGTGTGAATATGAAATGATTGTCTTGTTTACTAGTTGTTTCCTTGATCTGAGCCAGCAACACCAGAAATTGGGTTGGTTTGCGTTACATCATGTTCATTGTTATAATCAATTCCTTCCA
>DASSAK010000058.1:0-3694 GCA_035685445.1 Nitrosopumilaceae archaeon | reverse complement strand
GCAAAAGATGCTATTGAAAAACTAAGAAAACAAAGACCAGGTTCTATCCAATCAGAAACACAAGAAATTGCCATTCAACTATATGAAAAACACATAAAAAATTGATTTCTAGATAACCTCTGAAATTAGTTTTCCATCAACCGCTTTAATCTTAATTTGTTTGTTATCTGTAAAAACCAATGTTATGCCGCCTTCACTATTAGGATCTTCAACCTTGACAAGCTCAATCATCTTTATTGAATCATACTTTTCCATTTTTGTCACTCTGGAATTGATACAGTTTCAATTTTGTTGTCGGCTGCCTTGATAAACATGAATCTGTTGTCTTTGAAGATGATAGTAATTCCTCCCTCTTTATCAGGATCTTCAACTTCAAGAACTTGCTGTCCTAGTAATCCATCATATTTTGCCATGAAGGTTTTCAAAAAAAGTTCCTTATATTACTAATTGATTCTTATTTCAATTTCCTTTGCATGGTCTTTTACACTATCTGGATCTATGTAATCATGTTTTTGCCAAGATGCCCAAACCTCTGCACCAATCTTGTGTTTTCCTTTCCCCAAATCAGATGCATTAAAGGTAAATTTCTCATCAAAATCAAACAGTTCTTGCTTTACCTCTTCTTCAGTTAATCGAATAAACGGTTCAAAATTTTTTGCCACTTGAACCCAAATTCTTCTATCTTTCATAGGATTTACTAGCTTTGGATTTCTAGTCCAAAAAATAGAGGCCTTTCTGTAAGAATCAACAGGTTTTCCTATCTCATGCTTTCGCAGCCCTCCTGAAACCAATTTAATTCCATATTTCATTTTGAACATGGTATCATTTTTGTTATAAGCCGCTGTCCAGTTTTTTTCATTAAAACTGTCTCGAATCAAGCCTTGAATTGAAAATTTAACATTTATTGAAATTCTCTCATCAGAAGAAAATTCATCTTTGTCCTTTACTAACTCAATTTCTGATATATTGCTGCCGCCCATGCCAATCGCTGATAATGATTTATATCTACAATAAGTTCCTTTTCCGAATACATGCAAGCTCAGGTATTAGAGTCATCCTCAAAGGAAGTAAACATCTCTATTACAGAATCTGACGTAGCTACTCTATACATCATTCAACATGAGCTTCTAAAAGATTCTGCAATTGATTTTGCTGGAGTTATAGTAAAACATCCACTAACCAATGAATGCTGGATGCGTGTAAATACATCAAAAAGCAGCCCTTTAAAGGAAATTACCAAAGCATCAGAATCTGCAATCAAAATTTCTGAAGATTTAAAAAAATTATTTAATTCAAAAATAAAGTGAAATTAAATGAAATTTTGTCCTAGCTGTGAGGTACGGCTTAAAAAAAGTGATTCTGGACTAAAATGTCCTAAATGTGATTATGTTGAAGGAAGTGCTACAACAACAAAAAAAGTTGAAGAAAAACAAGTTTCTGAATTTAATGTCTTAGATGAAAATGAAGGAAAAGAAACATTACCAACGATTAAAATTGATTGCGAAAAATGTGGTCACAATGAGGCAGTTTGGTGGATGCTTCAAACTAGAAGTGCAGATGAACCAACAACTCAGTTTTATAGATGTACAAAATGTAATCATACTTGGCGTAATTACGCATAACTTTTAACTTGAGTACTAAGAACAAGTGATTGATTTGGTATTCTCAGCTAAAACTAGTGGTTCTGATGATCTAAAGGCAATCATCTCTGCAATATCTACCCTTGTAGAAGAAGCCACCTTTGTAGCCTCTGCAGAAGGAATAACATTCAGGGGAATGGATCCGTCACACGTAGCTTTAATTGATATATCGTGGCCAAACTCTGCATTTGAAAAATATGAGTGTGACAGTGAAAAAAAATTTGGTGTTAGAATTGATGAATTTTCAAAATTGATCAAAAGGGCAGACAAAAAAGACAGCATTGAAATTGGTACCTCAGAAAATGAGCTTTTGGTAACAATTGGCAAAAATAAAAAATACAAAATTAGATTAATTGATAGCTCTGCAGGTGAAACACCACTTCCAAAAATTCCATATGATGCAAAAATTGAATTAAACTCAACTGCATTTGATAAAATTTTAGGAGACGTTCAAGTAGTTTCAGACTATCTTACAATCACTGCATCAGAATCTAACGCAGAATTTTCAGGTAAAGGTGATTCAGGCGAAGTTGTAATTGAGCTTGAAAAAAATAAAGACGACATTCAAGATTTATCTGTAAAAACAGAAAGCACTGGTACCTATAGTTTAGAATATCTTACTCCAGTAGTAAAAGCAGTTGGTACAACAGCTGGAACTGTTACTTGCGAATATTCAAGTGCAAAACCACTCAGAATAGAATTCAAAGTAGCAAATATTGGAAGAATTCACTTCTATTTGGCCCCTCGTGTGGAAAGTTAAAGAATTTAAGGATTAATTAAAACAGGTTATACTGATTTGAAATTAGTACTGAAATATGGTGGAACATCTATTGCTACACCACAAAATGTCAAAGATATTGTAAAACACTTAAGTTCACTTAGAAAAGAGAATGAAATAGTTGTAGTTTGTTCTGCCATTAGCGGAACCACTGATGATCTATTAGAAATATCTAATTTAATAAAAAAAGAAAAAAAAGACAAAGTAAAACAACTTACAAACAAAATAATTCAAAAACATAGGAAATTTGCACAACAAACTATCTCAAATCCCAAAGTACGAAAACGACTTTTAGTAGATTTAGATACTGATTTCAAAAAACTTGTTTCCCTTGTAGATGGAAAGATTCAGCTATGGGAAATAACACCTCGCTCTTTAGATTATCTTATATCATATGGGGAAAGACTATCAAGCAAAATTGTTTCTGCAGCATTAGTGGATCAAGGAATAAAGTCTGAGCCATTTACTGGCAAAAAAATCGGAATTGTTACAGATTCTAATTTTGGTGAAGCAAAACCATTGTTAGATACTACTAGACTACGTGTTTCAAAAAATATTGATTCATTATTTGCAAAAAAAATAATTCCTGTTGTTGGAGGATTTGCTGGCGCCGATCAGCATGGAAGAACCACAACTTTTGGGAGGGGTGGATCTGATTATTCTGCAACAACCATTGCATCATCCATAAAGGCTGATGAAATATGGTTAATGAGTGATGTAGACGGATTAATGACTGCAGATCCAAAAATTGTAAAAAATGCAAAGATCCTCAAAGAGGTTTCTTATGTTGAAGCAATTGAAATGTCGTTGTTTGGTGCAAAACAAATTCATCCACGCACATTTGAACCATTGTTATCTAAAAAAATTCCAATGAGAATAAGAAATACTTTCAATTTAAAGAATCTAGGAACACTTGTTACTGCAACTCCGGGTCCTGAAACTAAAAAAACTGTAAAGTGTGTTAGTACAATTCGAAACAATGGTTTGATAGACATCAGAGGAGGAAGTATGGTTGGCGCACCAGGCACTGCAGGAAAAATATTTACAACACTAGCAAATGCTGGGGTCAACGTTATGATGATCTCACAAAATCCTTCAGAATCAAGTATCTCAGTTGTAGTAAAAAATGATGATCTGGATAAGGCTGTTAATTCATTAGAAATGGAATTACTAGGAAAAATTATCAAAAAACTGGAAGTTACAACAAATGTTGCAATTGTTGCACTTATAGGTTCTGGAATGAGAGGAACAGTTGGAGTAGCATCAAAAGTTTTTG
>DASSAK010000057.1:0-3429 GCA_035685445.1 Nitrosopumilaceae archaeon | reverse complement strand
ATCAGCATAAACAACAAGCTTTGCAGCAACTACTTTGCTGTCTTGTTCTATGGGAGTAACGTGCTTCCACTTTAGATAATCCCAAGCTCCAAGCCTTATTCCGCTTGAACACATCACAAGAACAATTGTCTTGATTCTTCTGTCAGGGTATTCAATTAGCTTTTGAATCTCCTCAAGTGTTGGTGCGCGGTCAGTTGCATAGCGTCTTCCCCTTGGAAGCCCTCTTGAGAGTTTTTTCCAAGGTAGTTCGATTTCGTTCATTTCCATGAATGCCTTTATAGGTTTGTAGTAGTTGCGAATTGTTGCGCTAGATATTTCGCCTCTTTCTGCTCTGTCTTTATGAAATGTTAGAAACTTCATTACAGTTGCAGTGAGCCATCTTTGTCCTTTCTTGTTATAATCTGCGATGAATGATTTTGATTGCGTTGACAAGTCTCCTGAATATTTCAAAAACTCAAAAAAGTTTCCCAGTCTGTGTTTGTAACGATCCTTAGTCAACGGACTCTTTAGTCCGTACAAGAATACTTCTAATGGATCGGTTTCTATCATTTTTTCCACATCTATTACATCGGAAACCAATTTAAGAACCGCTACAAAAGCGGGCCCGAAGGGATTCGAACCCCCGACCTAACGCTCCGCAAGCGTTCGCACTATCCATGCTATGCAACGAGCCCATGCAATTTGCAAATTTTCCTCTTAATTTGGCTTGCGTATTTACAAATTCAGAGAATTAACTCGATGATTGTTGCCAGATAACTCTTTGCGGGAATGGAATTTCAATTCCAGCTTCATCAAGAGCATTCTTAAGAATTTTTAACAGTATTGGATAAACTTCTCCAAGATCATCGCGGGGGTGCCAAACAAGAACTTTGATGTTTACGCTATTATCGCCAAGCTCAGTTACCCAAAATTGTGGCTCAGGTTCCATCAAGGCATAAGTGACTTTTTCTCGAATTGCATTTTTCATTACACTAATTGCTTTATCAATATCATCTTTGTACGCAATACCAACTGTGACGTCAGTCCTTCGAATTTCAGAAAGTGAGAACGTCCTAAGATTTGAAGTGAATACTTTTTCGTTTGGAATCCTTAATACCGTTCCATCAAATTGCTGAATTCTTGTTGAAAAGGTTCCAATATCAAGAAGTTTTCCTAATATACTCATATCAGGGATTTCTACGTTTTCGCCTTGCCTTGCAGGCTTTTCAATCATCAAAAATATTCCAGAAATTAGGTTTGAGACAACGGATTGGGTTGCAAATCCTATAACAACACCAAAAATTCCTCCTGCAACAATCAATCCAGTAAAATCAACCCCCTGGCTTGAGGTTGCAGCTAAAAGTGTGATAATAATAATTCCCCAGTAGAGGATTTTGCTCATATTTTTTGCAGAATCAACTGTCATCTTTGGGGCAAATTTCTTTTTGAAAACCATCCTTGCAATCCTTGCAATTATTATACCAACTACAATGATGATTCCAGTTATGATGAGACTCCAGTATGTGAATCCTGTATCACCAATGGATGAATCTAAAAATTCTAAGACCATTTAATCGAATCCTCTATCCATCAAAAATTCCAACTTTTCAGTTTTTTCAGTAGAACGTGGAGCTAATTTCAAATTTTGATCTTTATTTTTGAATGTCACGTGAGATATTTTAGCAACCTTACCTAAAATTTGTTCATCAATTTGCATTTCAATGTCATCAATATGAGATTCTGAGCTACCATCTTTGTAATAGATATCATGATATGTTACAGGGAAAACAAATTTTCCAACTTTAACTCCTTTATCTAGAGGATTGTCGATTGTGATTTTTATTATAGCATAAACATAGTCTTGTGGTTCATGTTTGTCAAGTATTTCTACTTTAGAATACATACACAAGTTTCCTTTTTCTGGAGTACCATATAGTGCAAATCGTGAATGCATTGGTTCACATGTAAAGCAATCAAAAAAATCAAAAGAGCCTGAATCATCAACAACAAAGACACCAATTTCAATTGGAAATTGAACCAGAATATCTAATTTTGATTTTTTACCAACAAACACCTGTTTTTGTAATCGCAAAAACATTAGATCATTTGTTTTCTTTGCAGGTAAATTTAATGGAAGAATTGGGGCTAATTCAATTTTTAATGAATTAGAGTTTGATGAAACTAATTTGTTAGTGATTTGATCATCTGAATTTTTTCTTCTATAAGAAAATTTATTGTCAGATTCATGTGTGATCGTGATTTCAGTTTTAGGAAGCGATAATTCTAATGTGTCGGTAATTGTATATGTTCCAAATCCTGAATATTGTGAATGTTTTTGTTTTGATTCGAATTTTGTTTCTGCTTTTTCAGCCATTATTTACTTGATTTTTCAAATACTTATCAATCTTTGTGGGAAAATTACTCTGCTTCAGCTTTTTTTACAAAGAGATAGTTCATTATCAAACCTGCGATAATTCCACCAATAATTGGTCCAATCCAGTATATCCAATGAAATTCCCAAAATCCAGAAACAATTGCTGGTCCTAGAGTTCTTGCAGGATTCATTGATGCACCAGTTAGTGGAACACCTACCAAGTGCAACAAGAAAACCATTCCACCAATTGAAATTCCGTGAATTCCAGCTGCTGCTTTTTTGTGAACTGCTGTAAGAAATATTGTTGTGACTAGGAAGAATGTGAAGATGATTTCTAATCCTAATGCAGAAATTGGATCACCGTTGATCAAATCTCCAGGAGCTTGAGTTCCAAAGTTTACTGCCGAACCCAACTCTGGCAGAGTAATCATTAATGTGAATGCGGCTGCAATTCCACCAATTAGTTGAAGCGCAATATAGCCAGCCCCATCTGCACCACTAATTTTTTTGGTAATCATCATTGGAATAGTTACAGCAGGATTAATGTGAGCCCCAGAAACATGACCAAATGCATATACCATCAAACCGATTGCTGCACCGTGTCCTAGCGAAATCATAATAATTCCTTCAATTGAGAGCCCTGTACCAAATGCAGCTGCTGCTAAAATTACTGAAAGAGGTCCAAAGAACACTAGACAAAATGTTGCAACACCCTCTGCAAACCAGTTTCTTGGATTAACCAATGTCATCAGCCCCGCCAATTTCCATATAAAAGATTCGACTTGGATTGTGCAAGCCCAGTAAAAAAATAATTAATTAGGGAAATTAGTGCAATCCACTATGATCTCTGAGGGAGAAACTGTTCCAAAATTTGAATTAGAAGATGCAGATGGCAAGAAGATAAAATCAACTGATCTTAAAGGAAAAAAACACGTGATCTATTTTTATCCAAAGGACTTTACTCCCGGATGTACTACAGAGGCAGATGAATTTTCAAAAGATTATAACAAATTTAAAAAATCTGGAATTGAGATTATCGGCATTAGTCCGGATGATGTAAACTCCCACAAAAAATT
>DASSAK010000056.1:0-26419 GCA_035685445.1 Nitrosopumilaceae archaeon | reverse complement strand
AAAGATAAAGACATTTCTTAAAGAATTTAATAAAAAATTAAATTAAAACTCTAAAGTTTATTGCAAAAATCTTGGAATTCGTTTTACCAAGTGCGAAATAGATACTCTACCAGGGCCTGCAACAATTATTGAAAGCAATCCTGCAACCATTACAAGGTCCCATTCCCATCCACCTTGGGAAACAAAGAATCCATTTTCCCATCTTACATGAAATATTGCGCCAAGTAAAATTACTGAGAAAATTGAAGCTGAGACCCTCGTTAAGACTCCGACAACAAGACAAATTCCTCCGATAAACTCTGCAAGAGCAATTGGTAGCTGCAACTCAGGAGGCATTCCAATTTGCATTAACCAATCTTGCCAGCTTGGATCAAATTTTTTCAAACTGTGCACTATGAAGATTGTACCAATCGCTGCACGAATTCCCCAATGGGTAATGTCATGCAGTTTGTTTTCTTTTAGTGTAGCCTCTACTTGCATGAGTTCGAGGTCTGAAGTTTAGTTAAAAGTATTTACCCAAATCTTTTTGCAAATTGTAACAAGCAAATTCGAATATGGAACAATTTTTTAATAATTTAAAAGACAAATTTTTCTAAATTTGAATTTAAAATATGTTTTTCCTGCAGCTGGAGCAGGCATCGCAATAATAGCTATTTCAGCATTCTTAGTTAGTGGTTATGAGTTTTCAGAAAACCAAGACGTGATGCAAACTCCTTCTGAAAATAAACCGGTTCAACCTCAAACACAATCTTCCCAAGACGAAAAAACCAAAGTGCAACAATCAAAACCTGTTGAACAGATGATTCCATCTGAAAGCTTGGTTAATCCAGTAGAGTATGAGATAAGCGTTACAAATGGAGAAAAACACGTCATTCCTCTTGACAAAATTAAAAGCGGTGGACCTCCACCCGATGGAATCCCATCAATTGATAATCCTCAATTTATTGAAGCAGAAAATGAAAATCACGTTTCAGATGATGACATTGTTTTAGGCCTGCAAATTAATGGAGAGGCAAAAGCATATCCACTATCAATTCTTGTTTGGCATGAAATTGTTAACGATAATGTCGGTGGAATTCCTGTAGCAGTAACATACTGTCCACTTTGTTTTACAAACCAAGTTTTTGAGAGAGTGATAGATGGCCAGCCAGTTGAATTTGGAACTTCAGGAAAACTGTACAATAGTAATTTAGTGATGTATGATAGAATGACAGGAACATATTGGAGCCAGGCATTAGGTCTTGGGATAAAGGGAGAGCTTAGCGGACAAACCCTAAAAATAATTCCATTTGATGTCATAAGCTGGGGTGATTGGAAGAAACTTTATCCAGACACTGTTGTGTTAACTACAAACACTGGCCACATCAGAGCATATGGCGTTGATCCATACGGTGATTATTACACCGACCCTCGAATAATTTTTCCAGTAGAAAACAAAAATGACACATTTTATCCAAAAGAAATCATACTAGGATTTAATGTGGGTAAAGTGTACAAAGCATACTTGCAAGAAGATGTGGAATCATCAGTTGTAATTAATGACACTATCAATGGCAAACCAATTCTACTTGCTTCATTATATTCTGGAAATACAAGAGCATTTGATAGAATGCTTGATGGTGAAATTCTCGAGTTTTCATACACGGATGGCAAAATTGTTGACATCAAAACAAATTCTGAATGGAATTATGAGGGGGTTGCAGTTTCAGGAGAACTAGAAGGCAAAAAACTAGACCGCTTGGGATTTAGTCCCGGATTTTGGTTTGAATGGGTTGCATTTCATCCTGAAACCCAAATCTATGGTGGTTCTACATGAGGCCAATAACAAAGGGAATTCTTTTTGGTGTAATCACCATTTTTGCGTATCTGGCAGTTGTAGTTGTAACCACTCCGGCATTGCCAGCTGATGCAGCAATTAGTGCAGCATTTGAACTCAATTCTATTGTCATTGTTGGAATGGGTGTTGGTGTCGGACTGCAAATGTTTCTTGCAGAAAAAAGCAAAATGCTTGGATGCAAACTCAACGTAAAGAAAAAGGCATTTGGTGGAAACTCTGGCAGCACGGCAGCTACTTCGTTTTTTTCATTTTTTTCTCTAGTGCCACTTGGATGTTGTGGTTGGTGGCTCTATGTTTTGTCATTACTTCCAGGTGTTTTAGGTGCCAGTGTGTCAGGAGTTTTGATAGAGTACAGTCAAAGCTTGGCGTATCTTGGCTTGGCAATAATTTTTGGATTTAACACATTGACTGCAATCAAACTACACCGAGAAAAGAAACTGCGAGAAATTAGTACGGCCTAATTTTTGGCTATTAATACTATATGAAAATGTTAGTAAGTTTGTTGACAAACACAAGCTTAGATACTAAAGTATGTCAGAAAATGACGAGTTAGAATGACAAACAGTTTCGATTTAGAGGACAGGATAGACTTTGAAAAGTATCTTAATTGCAAGTCTTGTCAGGAAGCAGGAGTATACTGCTCAAAGCACAGAAAAGAAGTAGAGCAGATTCTCAAACAAAACAATTAAAGATTTACACAATGCTTCTATGAATTTACCAGTTGTATCAATTCAGCTTGCAATCTTCACAAATCATTGTTTCTTGCTCCTTGGTTTTGATCGTAGTCGTGTTTTACAGCAAGGACACATTATCTCACTTGTAAAAAAGAATAATGCACACAATGAGCACCATTTCTGACCAATCTTGTATTTTAGATTACTTGAAAATGATTCTTTTTTGAATCTAATGCATAGTCCCTTGCATGTTTGAGCCATGACATCAAAATCCTCTACAAAATATTTAAGATCATTTCCAAATGTCAATTTTGAATTTCAACTATTGCATCAATTTCTGTCATGGAATTTAATGGCAAACTTGAAACACCGACTGCAATTCTTGCGTGTTGTCCTTTTTGTCCAAAAACCTCAAAAAAAAGATCTGATGCTGCATTAATCACTTTGGGATGCTGAGTGAAATTTGGCTCTGAGTTTACAAATCCTGAAACCTTGACAATTTTTGAAACCTTGTCTAAACTTCCGATCTCTCTTTTTAGCTGTGCCAAAATGTTGATTGCACAAAGTCTTGCTGATTTTTTTGCATCTTCCAAGTTTTCATCAGTTACTTTGCCCTCATGAATCACCTTTCCGTCTTTCATTGGAATTTGCCCAGACACATAAGCAAGGTTGTTTGAAATCACCACTGGAACATATGCCCCTGCAGGTTTTGGTGGGGTGGGCAATTCAACTCCTAATGATTGTAGTTTCTCCTCTATCACGTAATTTCTAAAAAATTTGCAATTTTTAACTCTACTCCATCTTGTTCATTTAAAGAGATTTCTTATCTAGGATTTTTTGTAAATAACCAATTGTATTTCATTATGGATTAGGCAAATTTTACTATGGTTATCCAAAAAAGCATGAACTACCTAAACTTTTGATTAGACTTTTTTTAGCATTTCTAAAAGTCCTTTGGATCTATTTCTAATTGTTACCTCTGTAACATTGGCAGCTTCTGCTAAATCTCGTTGTGTATGAGTTTCGCCGGTGTCGTGACCGGAAATATACAAAGCAGTTGCAGCTAATGACATTGGATTTTTTCCAGCTGAGATTTTACTTTCTTCAGCTTTTTTAAGAATTTCAACTGCATGACGTTTTGTTTTCTCAGAAATTCCTATTTTGCTAGCAATTCTAGCAATGTTTTGCACTGAATCAACTACAGGAATCTTCAGGTCTAATTCAACTATTAATTTTCTGTAACATGCAGCTAAATCAGTTTTTTTAATATTCATCGCAAGTGCAATGTCTTTGAGAGTTCTTGGAGTTTCAACTTCACGACATGCAGCATATAGTGATGAGCCAATCATTGTAGTGATCGATCTACCACGTACAAGTTTTTTTTCAAGCGCTTTTCTGTAAATATATGCAGCCTTTTCCACTACCGAATCAGAGAGGGTAAGCTTATCTTTTAATCTAGAAAGTTCACTAAAGGCCTGTCTAAAGTTTCGATCAATTGGCCTGCTTTGACTGCGACTATCCCAAATTCTTAGACGTTCGATGGTCTTTTTCATTGAAGCCGAAAGTGGTTTTCCTGAAACATCTCTGTTTGATTGATTGATTATCGTTGACAAGCCTCTATCATGTCTTGCGAGAGGCGTCCCATCACCTGTTCTTCTCCTACTAACTTCATCATTTGGAAATGAACGCCATTCAGGACCTCCATCGTTTACACGCTCAGACAATACAAATCCACAATTGGTGCAAAAGACTTCATTCGTTTGGGTGTCTGTGATTAGAGCATGTTTTCCACATCTTGAACACGTTTCTTTGATATTTTGAACGGAAATAACCATTACCTATTAGAAGTGCCGACCGTCTTAAACCTAATGAATTTATTCTGTTTTAAATGCAAGAAATTTTTTTGCACATTCAATACTGCAAAACTCCTTTTTCTTGTCCTCTACTTCTTTTTTACAAGTCAAACAAGTTGCCATACTATCAATACCGTCTCATTTTAGCAAAATGATTTTCAAGTGTTATGATATTTTTCATAAAAACAACCCTGTCTTTTTTGCAACCTAATATCTTGTGTATGAGTTAAGATAAAACTCATCAAAGCATTGCCTGCAACAAAATTCACTGTTAAATAACTCAAATTCCTTTTTACAGTTTTTACATTTTAAGAACATGATTATTATAAATTTGGGTTGCACGTTAGTGTCATGGCACTTCTAACATCAATTACGGTTCTGATTTTTTGGACAATAAATTTCTGTAAATGCTCCAAGGTGGTCGATTCAACCTTTGCTATAATATCATATGCGCCATGAGTTTTTTGAATTTCCTTAATACTATCTAAATTCTCAATCTGAGACATTACCTCTTCAAGTTTGCCAACGTTGCATGTAATTAACAGATATGCAGATTTTTTTTTCAATTCCATAAATAAAACCCCCATATGGGACCAATTATTGCAGTAACGCCAGTTAAATAAATTGAATAATATTTTAGTCTAGGTCTTGGTTTCATTTATGCAACTACCACTTTTTTCATTCCAGTAGCGCATAACCCAATCATACAATTATGACAAACATAATCACCGGTGGGACTTTTGCATCCACAATTGCATGTACATGTATAATCGTTCATATTTTAACTCAAAGGAAAAATGTTTTCAAATCCTAAGAAGAGGTTTCTTCTTTTTTAGGTTCTTCTTTAGGTTCTTCTTTTTTTGTGTCACTATCTGCCGTTACATTAGTAACTTTTGGCAATGTTGGTTTATTTTCTGTGTTTTCCATATCTATATAGATAATCACACCTCATATATACTGGCGTATTTGATTTTATAGATCGCAAAAAATTATATAGAAAATTAGGCACAAATTCAGCAAATGCGCTAGTATATATTTGAATGGCGTTATACTAAAGCATGTTTAGAAAAATCATTACAAAGCTGAAACTTGGTTCTTGTAAGACAAAAACAACTGAGGACGTAAAAACATTTGAAGAATCTGAAAAAAAGAAACTAGATGGTAGAGAGAAATAAAATGAAATATAGTTGTAAGGATTGTAGTTTTCACTGGCAGGGAAATTCAGACGACATTGAAACGGTACTAGCACATGAAAAAATTCATGGTAACCATTACTAAATTTATGATGTGGAGAAATAAAATAGAAAAATGATCACGTTAAATGATTTGAGAGTATGCAGTCATTGTGGTAATGCATTCTCAAAAAAGATTGGAAGTAAAATAACAAATCGTTGTCCTGCATGTAACGTATGGAAAAAAGAGATTGAAGAATAGTTTTGGCATATAGAACAGTAACTCAGCAACCCTGCTTTCATGATGCCAAAGTCAAGATGCCAGGATACAAAAACAGATTTGAGTGTACCAGATGTCATAAATTCATTGTTTATCCTCATTAACATCATATAATTATCAGTTAAGTACTATGAAGATGTACTATACATTATGATGTTTCGAAAATGTGTTCACTGTGGAATGGAATTTGCTAATAAGTTTGATAACGCTACTTGTTCTTCCAAATGTGCAATGGAAATCTCTGAATCAATTAGGTAAAAACATAATCTTAGAAAATTCTTGCATGGACAGTTCTTTATGATTGAGCCCATATGATACTGATAGATTCTAATATGCTGAATTTAACAAAAGACTATGAAGTATTGTCATGATTGCTTAACTCCGATTAACCGTTATTCAAAAGAAGAATATTGCCCATTATGCAAAAGAGATAGACCATTAACGGAAAGAAAAACGTCAATGCGATGTAAGGTATGCAATACTATTAAGATTCTAAACTCAGATAAGCTGAATTCTGACCCTAATTGGGAATGTGAAACCTGTGGTAACTTGATTGATGTCACTGGGCACGTTGTCAGTACCAATTAATTCAATTGATTAATGAATAACAATACTGTAAATACTAGAGAAGGCATATTCATGTATGTCAAGTCAACTATACTGTGAGAAATGTCATAAACTCAAGTATCCTAGATTTGCCCAACAAACAAAATGCGAATGCAAAAGCCAATAGGCACTATATGATTAGTTTTTCATTATAGATTAGAATAATCTTACTATGATTATCCCGAATGATCTTTTATATGATTATGAATTATTTTCTGATAAAAACTTCAATTATGAAACATGATAATTCTATTAGGTTTTAATAAATGAAGAAAAAATGTCCTCTTCACAACATAGGATTAGTAGAAACAAAACTGCCTAATGGGACACATTCTTCTTATTGTCCAAAGTGTGAAGAAATCTTTGGAGAGAAAATTTGATTATTATTTCATATAATCAGAAATGAAAATAGTAATTTGGTGTATCTTTATTTTTCTTATTTTCAATACTTTGAAACGAAGACTTGTAAATATGACATCTGAATTGTTCAATCATTGAAGGAAGTATCTGAGCCACGGCATCTAGAACCTCATCTAAAGGAATCAAGTGCAATGAGGGATTTTGTATTTGGTTTTGGTGATGGTATTAACACATCATTGGGTATTGCGGCAGGTGTAGGAGGTGCTGATTTTTCAGCTAACATCATCATCCTTGCAGCGCTGGTCGGCATGTTTACTGGAGCAAAGGCCATGGCCGTTCAAAATTATTTGGCAGTAAAAACACAAAGACAGTTACTAAATTCCGAAATCGCCCGAGAAGAATGGGAAATTGAAAACAAACCAGAAGATGAAAGAAAAGAGATAGTAGACATTTACACAGCAAAAGGATTTTCAGGAAAAGAACTTGATCTCATAGTAGAAAAAATCACTTCTGACAAAAAGGTATGGCTTGATACTATGCTCAGAGAGGAATTGAATCTGAATTTAGAAGTTGTTGGCAGTCCAATCAAGAGCGCGGTACGTATGTTTGTCTCATTTTTAATAGGTGGAATGTTGCCGATACTGCCGTTCTTTTTTACTTCAGGGCTAGGCGCGCTTTTTATCGCAATCGGCATAAGCATTTCAACATCATTTATTGTAGGTGTAGTCAAATCAAAAATGGCAAACACAAACAAAATAATTGGCGGGCTAGAGATGGCAGGACTTGGAACAGGTGTTGCATTATTAGGATATGGTCTTGGTAGTGAATTGGTCAATTTGGGAATAATCAATGTTTAGTGTTATTGACAGCAGTACAATGTTAATCAACCCTTTCAGAAATGGTCAAAGATATGGAACAAGAAATTTGTCAAAAATATAGATTAAATTAAGACAATACACATAACTAAACATGAGTAAGTACAAGCCGAGAAGAACGCATGATGTAAAAGATGATGCCAACGTTTCACTTTTCAGTAGGATTATGGACATAGTAGGTGCAGGAATGGGGATGCAATTGTTCTTATGTGGTAATGATAACTGTGATGGCTACATCACTCTCAGAATTGGGGAAATTCCAATCAGATGCAGTAAATGTGGGGAGGAGATCGACTGGACTCACATGTCTTATTATAAGATATGTCCACAATGCAAAAGACAGTATCTGAGTCTTGATTCTACATACTGCGGACACCATGAGAAAAAAGTTGAGCTAAAGCCGCTGGAATAGAATACAATGAATGATTTTTAAGATGTTTTATGATCATAAACAATAAATTTATGACATCTGGTGCACTCAAATCTGTTTTTGTAGCCCGGCATCTTGACTTTGGCATCATGAGAGCAAGTTTGCTGAGTTACTGTTCTATATGACAAAATTAATACCTTCTACCAGGCCAATGGCAATCACATGTGCATCCATTTTGACAATTCATTCTTTTACAATCAGAACAAACTTTTGAACCACATAAAGTATTCATAATATATTTACGTTGATCCTGGATTTAAGGACGTACATAAACAATCAAAAGAACAAAACTCTTTTGTTTTGGTATAAAGTTCTACTTTACAATTCTTACAGATCATCGTTCCCATCCAAAATAAGCAAACAATATAGAAAGTCCTACTATTCCAATCATCATTACAAGATAAGACGAATTTTGCTTTAAGCTGTGTTTGAGCTTTAACATTTATGCAATCACCATTTTTTTCATTCCAATCTTACACAAGCCAATCACACAATTATAACAAATATAATCCCCAGAAGGATTCTCGCATCCACAATTACAGGTACATGTATAATCATTCATATTTTAACTCAAAGGAAAAATGTTATCAAAACCTAAGAAGAGGGTTCCTCTTTTTTGGGTTCTTCTTTTTTATGTTCTTCTTTTTTATGTTCTTCTTTTTTTGTGTCACTGTCTGCCGTTACTGTAGTAACTTTTGGCAATGTTGGTTTATTTTCTGTATTTCCCATATCTATATAGTTACTTATCGCTAATATATATCTACGTATTCAAGTCTATAGATCATAAAAAAATATATTGAAAATTAGGCATGAAATTAAGCAATTACGCGAGTATATATCCAAGATAGCCGTTATAATAGCATGTTTAGAAAACTAATCACAAAGCTGAAACTTGGTTTTTGTAATGCCAATGTAATTGATGACGGAAAAACATCCAAAGCATCAAAAACAAAAAGAACCTGGGAAGAAAATGAAATATAATTGTAAAAACTGTAATTTTCATTGGCAAGGAAATTCGGATGATATAGGGAATGTACTTGCCCATGAAAAAACCCATTTAAAGAAATGAGCGAATCTATTGTAGGAGAACAAAATAAAGAAATGATTACATTAAATGATTTGAGAGTATGCAGTCATTGTGGCAACGTATTCTCAAAAAAAGTAGGAAGCAAAATAACAAATCGCTGCCCTGCATGTAACGTGTGGAAAAAAGAAAAAGATGACATGATGGATTTGGGAAAACATGATTAAGCTTAAGAAAATTTTACATAGGTTCCTTCATCACAATATTGAAAAGGAACATTATTGGTGGAAAATGCAGGAATAACATTTTGTGAAAATGATTAAAAGTGGAAAACAATACATAATTTTCAAACTAGCATATATTTTGAAATTACATTAAGAATTTTCAGAATGGGGATTATTTTTTCAATTTAGCTGCATCTTGTGATTTTTTTCTGTTTTTCGCTTTGTTTGATGTTTTACTCATATCAATTTCTTATCTTTGCATAAACTTAAGCATTTCCGATTCCCTACAAATTACCATAACAAGAATATATGTCAGATGAGTATACTTGTGATATGACAAAACCAAAAACCAAGCACATACCAAAAAAGAACAAAAATAATAAAACAAAACCTGAAAATCTAATGAAAAAGGAATATCTAGAATCCTATGACGAATTAAAAAAAGATATTCAAGAAAGTCAACAAGCATGAGAAAACATTTCACTAGTGCTATGGAAAAACATTTCAGGATTCTGGCTAAATGACACTTGTAAATGATGTCTGGTATGACAACGAATTGAACTACAAGTATGGCAACCACAAATTTGCATTGTTGCCAAACAGTGATGGTATTTCAATTGTAAAATGCTCAATATGCCTAGAATCAAGGATGTACCTGTCTTTGATGAATATGACTGAATGTAAGGAGATTAAATCGCGTTGACTGAATCAATTAGTATTGAGTTGACTGAGAACAACATGCAAGACAAAAAACCAAAAGAAAACTGTACACATTATCTTAACCAAAGACATTATATGATTACAACAAACTTTGATGCTCAGAGTGTGATGATGCTTTAGAATGACTGAAACAAAAAATAATTTAGATGTTGTCAACGGAGTGACATTACTTAATTCGTGTACAAATTGTGGTAATAAATTCAAACCATCATACAGCATGACAAATGAGCCATTGTGTGATTCATGTTTGGGAAAAGGCAAACCAAGTTAAGAGAAATATTGAGTTATGAAATACGCTTCTAAAATCAAGTTGACTGGAGATGATTTTGTTTTGGTTGGAATGAACTACAACTTTTTCATGATTCCAAGACTTGCATATACCAAGGATAATCTTGAGAAATTAAAACAACAGATCCTAGATAATCAGGAGATGGTAGCAGAATTAAAGGCAATATGGGATAAGGGCGAACATGATACAATTGCTGATGACATTTTGCAAATAATGGAAAAGTATTTTGGCAAAACACATTCTCAGTAATTTACGTTACAAAATCTTCAAGACTTGAATAACGAACAGATAATCTATACAGGATTATACGAAATTGTTCATTATAGATTAGAATAATTTTACTATGATTATCAGCATCTGATTTTAGGAAATTGATTTTTTGTCTTCGTCTGAAACCATTACGCCGCAACAGCAACATATTGGTTGAACTGATTTTCCTTCTTTCTTTGCAACCCAAATTGCTAGGCCAGTTCCTATAGGACCAAATGCAAATAGTGCAAACAAAACTGGCTCTATAAATCCTAGAAATCCTAAGGGCCACATCCATGACAGATATGCAGCATTTCTGGTCATCATTACCGCAAAACTCTGAATATTTTACTTAAGATTTACTCCAAATTTATCACAACAACTATTTGTTTTACGAAGAATACTTTGACATATGTTTGAAATCAAATGTGCTGATTGTGGTTGCCTTCCAGCTGAATGTAAAGAAAGTCATTCTCCAAAAGAATGTCCTAATTGCACTTGGGATGAATGCTGTTGTTGGCAAGCAATTCACAGTTAATTTATTCTTGACACAAAGAGTAAAACTGTAACTAATGAGATTGATTAGTTTTAATTATAGATTAGGATAATCTTACTATGTTTATCCGAAAAAGGTATGAACTGCATAAAATTTGATCATACTTAAGTAATTTAATTTTTTATGATTGTTGAAATGAAGACTGTTTGGGCAATTCCAATTTTAGCGAGCATTTTGATTCTAGGTATAATTGGAATTTCTTATGATGTGTTTGCAATGAAAAACAAGATTGTAATCAGTGAGATTGATTGGGACAAAGAATCACAATCATTTGTAGTTTCTGGTACAGTTCATCATGGAATTGCAAAAGCAGTAAAAGCATCAGGAGTAGATTATGAGAGAGCTGACATAAAACTGGTAGTATCGGATTTTGATCAAACTCTCGATGAAATAAGTGGCGAGTATCCTGTAGATTGGAAAGAAAATTCAATTCAAATCGTTGTATTCTGGGATCGCGATAATGGAACTTTTGAAGGACCTGCAAAAGTTTCAGCTGGCTTTAGATTTGTAAGTACCTCTGATTATGGTATAGCTCACGACGGAGCTGAAATTGATGACTTTACAGTTAATATAAGATCTTCATCAGCATGCACCTCAGATACTGAATGCAATGATGGCATTTCGTGTACTGAAGATGTTTGCGATTTAGATACAGGAATTTGTTCTAATACTCCACTTTGCCAAGATGCAGCCTGTTCACAAGATCCTGTTTGTTTACCTCCACCACCAGATGATAATCCATAATTTTGAAGATCTTAATCTAAATTAGTATTATTTCTAGCAATTTGCTTTCATTATTTAACATAGTTTTGTTCATTATAGATGAACAAATTCAAAACTAATGATCCGGTTTTTATGAGTTAATCTTTATGTGAACCTTTTCGCCTTTGTGGGATTGGTTCTGATAAACTAGTCTTGGTTTGTGACCTTGTTTTTGTAGGTATCCAGTAACAATTGCTGCCCAGGGAAGTGAATGTCCACTGTTCATTCTTGATTCAATTGTGATGTTTTTTGTTCCAGATTCCAAGTCTGCTTTGCCTGAGCAAACCATTTGGAGTGATGAATCAATAATTGAAATTAGATCATCAAGTGACTTTGATTTGATGTTGACTCCGTTTTTTTCAAGAAACTTTACCATGTCAACCTCTTTTGATTTTGAAACAAGCAGTGAATTTAGAATATGTCCTAAAGCATTTTCATTTACTAGTTGTATTATCTTGTAAACTTCTTGGGCCTCTGATTTTGTCATGTCGTAAAGACAGTCAATTTTTAATGCATTTTTCCAAACATCTGAAAAAATTTTCATTTGGTTAGATCCCAAAATCTCAGTTGATGAAAATATTGCACCTTTTCCATTGTTGTTGTCAATTAACATTAGTTCTGTTTCATCAAAGACAAAGCAGTTTTGTGTGATATCAGAAATTCTGGTCTTTGCACCATCTGGAATTTGTTTTATTGATTCTGCTCCAAGCAAAGATGATGGAATAATTATTTTTACTTCTAAATCGCGTCTTAGTACAGTTAACATCTGTTCTTTGCATTCTGCAAGAAGACCAAGGCCCCACTGGTCTGCCATGATGTGAATTGAAGACTTTGAGCCTTCTATCATTGTTCGTAGTTGACTCAGTACTGAATTTGCATTAAGATCAAAATATCTTTTCTCAACTGAGCCTCTTGATTTTTTGCTATCTTCGCTAACTTTTTTTAGATTTGTTACTAGTGTGTTCATTGCATTTACCTTGTTGATTTGTTCTTGAACAACATCATCAAATGCATCCTCTGGTGCAATTGCAGTACACATTCTTGGCTTGCTTTTTGAAATAATTGCCAACTTTTTCTTTTCAAGCTTTAACAAAATTGGATAAACCTTTGTTCTTGGCAATTCTGAATAATATGCTAATTCGCTAGCTGAAATGGTTCCCTTTGCAACCAATGTGACATAGGCTCGCGCTTCATAATTGCTGAGGCCAAACTCTTCAAGACTTACTGTAAGAGCATGCTCATTAACCATGTAATTTACTGAATTTCAAATAGGTAAAATCCAAAGCTAAAATTCTTAGCACATCTGCTCAAAAATTGTACCCCTTGGATGGTGTCACTGCGGTTAAAACACTCATTAAAACTGGATTAAGCAAAATTGATTGGAGGCTCTAAAATTTATGCGTCGTGCCCTAATGTACAATCCCTAACAGCACACAATCTTGAGTGTTCTTAAACGAAATGGAAACATAAAAAATGATTTGAAAAAGGTGCAAAAACTGTCCTCTTTGGTAGATAAGAAAATGGAAAGTTATGCTCAAAAAAAGAATAAAAAAATTGAAAAACTCAATTCCACTGAACTACAAGATTTACATGAAATTCTTAGAATTGCCGATTTTATACTAACAAAACATGAGGATAACAAAGATTTTCATTCCATTTTAAAAGAATTTGTGGGAATCATAAACAAATCTGCAGCCTCAATTGAATCCCTTGATGATGAAATCTGTGAGCTTGTCATTTCTGCTGAAAGCACCATTTCTAACATCAAAACTATTCAGGGCAAAGTTTCTGATGATTTTGATTTTGAATCAAACCAAAAGGCCAAAATCAAAGAAAAACTGCCAAAATCAAGTGGAAATAATTTAACCAATTCTTCTATAGGCGTTTACACTCAAGAATACCAACACAATTCTACAGTTGAGGCTGAGCAGGTAATTTAGATGAGTTTAGCACCGCAAGAGCTGGAAAATAGCGCAAGCAAATATGCATCTGACGCAATAAAGTTCGACTCTCAAGGAGCAAGGGGTATGGCAATTGCCAATTACCAAAAGGCCATCGATTCACTTGTTCGATTAATGCGGCTTTATCCAAATAGTAAACTAAATCCAATTTACAAAGAACGAACTGTTTCATATCAAAAAAGAATCAAATCCCTGCAAGAAGCTCATGGAGTAGAACCTGCAGTTGATCCTAGCGCTTCTCCAGAAGAGCAAAAGACCAATCTAAAGAAGCATCAGGATCAAAGTGATGTCGAAGACCTAATAATGAAAGAAAAACCCAACGTTAGTTGGGAAGAGGTTGTAGGTTTAGATGATGCAAAAAACGCATTGCGTGAATCAATTGTTTATCCAACAAAAAGACCTGATTTGTTTCCGCTTGGCTGGCCAAAAGGATTGTTGCTTTATGGGCCACCTGGTTGTGGCAAAACAATTCTAGCTGCTGCAACTGCAAGTGAGCTTGATGGTTATTTCATTAACGTTGATGCTGCATCAATGATGAGCAAATGGCTTGGCGAAGCTGAAAAAAATGTTTCAAAGCTATTTCACATGGCAAAAGATTATGCAGAAAAGGAAGGAAAACCAGTCATATTGTTTGTTGATGAAGTTGATTCTCTTTTAGGCTCTAGAAACAGCGAGGTTGGTGGAGAAATTAGAACCAAAAATCAATTTCTTACTGAAATGGATGGTGTAAATGACAAGGGAAAAAATTTGAAAATGTATGTTGTTGGTGCAACAAACAAACCTTGGAGTCTTGACTGGCCATTTTTGAGAAGATTCCAAAAAAGAATTTACGTTTCATTGCCAACACAAGAAGCAAGACAGAAACTATTTGACCTGTACACCTCGCCACTAAGAAAAGACATCAAGGTACGCAGTCCAGAGCTTGCAAAATTATTTGATGGATACAGTGCAAGTGACATCAAAGATGTTTGCCAGGCAGCTCAGCTCAAAGCAGTAAATGAGTTGTTTAGCTCCCCCGATTACAAAGAACCTGTAACTGGAGAAGACCCGCTACAACCAAGAGACCTTACGATGGCAGACTTTAGAGCAATTATGACTAGAAGAAAGCCTAGTGTATCCACAGAAATGATTCGCGCATATTACAAGTGGAGCGAAGAGTTCAAGGCGTTATAGAAAAAAATTACAAAAGTGTAATTTCAAATCAAAATTTACATCTATTTATGATCTACTTTGTCGAATGTGACTTATGGTAAAGTTAAGCTGTAGCCACTATGGTTATGATTGTGAATTTGTGGCAGACGGAGACGCAGAAGAGGTAATCTCCAAATTTGGAGATCATACACTAAGTGAACATGGAATTGAATATTCCGAAGAAACACTGATGCAGTTTGTTATGAGAAAACGAGCATAAAATTCACAATCACTGTATCTTTTTTTTGATCCGATCACACTTCAAAACCCTTAAATCGGTAATCGAAACCACTTTTCGAGGGTCACAATTACCACAAAAAAATCCAAATACATAAACAAATTTGGAAAGCTGATCTTTGATGATGGCACCGTTCTTGACGGAATGGGCTTTGGTTATTCCACCACAGTTGTTGGTGAGATTGTTTTCAATACCGGAATGGTTGGTTATCCAGAGACACTGACCGATCCATCATATAGTGGGCAAATTCTGACACTTACCTATCCACTGGTTGGAAACTATGGCGTTCCAAACCCCGAGTCAAAAGATGAAAATGGAATTTCAAAATATTTCGAGTCTGACAAAATCCAAGTTCGTGGTCTTGTGGTTCATGAATTATCGCAATCTGCAAGTCACTGGAACATGTCAATGACTTTAGATGAGTGGTTATACAACGAAAAAATTCCTGGAATCTCTGGCATTGATACGCGGGCTCTGACAAAAAAACTTCGAGAAAAAGGAGTAATGATGGCAGCACTTTCTGTGTCTGATTCTGAAATCGATGTTGATGAAATAAAGAAAAAACTTTCTTCTGCACCAAACTATGATTCAGAAGAATTCATGGATGTTGTTTCAACAAAGTCTGAGCAAACTTTTGGAAAAGAAAAAAAATCTGTCGTTGTAATTGATACTGGCACAAAAAATGCAATAATTCGAAATCTTTGCAATATTGGTTACAAAGTCATCAAAGTTCCTTGGAATACTTCAATTGAAAAAATTCTTTCATACAAACCCAAAGGTGTTGTAATCAGCAATGGGCCTGGGGACCCTCAGAAATGCCCTGACACTGTCAAGACTGCAAAAACGTTAATTGAAAAAAATATTCCTACTTTGGGAATTTGTCTTGGCGCGCAAATAATTGGGCTTGCAGGAAATGCAGAAACTTACAAACTAAAGTATGGACACCGTGGACAGAACAAGCCATGTCTGAATTTAGATAACAATCAAGTTTATGTCACTAGCCAAAATCACGGCTACTGCATTGAGCCGGAATCTTTGAAAAAATCTGAATTTGATTTATGGTTTTCAAACACAGATGATAAAACAGTAGAGGGAATCAAGCACAAAAAACAAAAATGTATTGCAGTTCAATTTCATCCAGAAGCATCGCCTGGTCCTTATGATTGCAAGTTTGTTTTTGAAGAGCTGAAGAACCTGATGGAGGAGGGAAAGTCTGCCAAAAAATGAGTCGATAAAGAAAGTTCTTGTTTTAGGTAGTGGGGCAATAAAAATCGGAGAAGCAGGCGAAAGTCGTTAAGCGACCGTCAATTCGACTACTCCGGAAGCCAATGCCTCAAAGCTATTCGCGAAGAAGGACTGAAAAGTATTCTTATCAATCCAAATGTTGCTACAATTCAAACAGATACACGATTTGCTGATAAAGTGTATCTGTTGCCGGTTAATCCAGAATATGTTGAATCAATAATTGAATCAGAACGTCCTGATGGAATTATGTTAGCGTATGGTGGACAAACTGCATTAAACTGTGGTGTAAAGCTAGAAGAATCTGACATCCTAAAAAAATATGGCATTAACGTACTTGGAACACAGATTGCAGGAATTCAAAAAACTGAGAACCGTCAATTCTTCAAGGACTCTATGAGTGAGTGCGATGTACCTGTTCTAAAAAGCAAAACTGTGACAAGTTTTGATGATGCAAAAAAAATTGCTGAAGATCTAGGATATCCTGTGATTATTCGTGTGGCATTTACACTTGGTGGAAAAGGTGGTGGAGTTGCCCACAATGAAATTGAATTGCATGAAATAGTTGAGCGAGGACTAAACGCAAGTCTAGTGGGCCAGGTACTAATCGAGGAATATGTTGGAAGCTGGAAACAAATTGAATATGAGGTGATGCAGGACTATTCTGGAAACAATGTAATTGTATGTAACATGGAAAACGTGCTTGCGATGAAGGTGCATACTGGCGATAACATTGTCGTTGCCCCATCTCAAACCATTGACAATCGCGAGTATCACATGCTAAGGTCTGCTTCTTTGCGGGCAACAAAACATGTTGGAATTGTTGGGGAATGTAACATCCAGTTTGCACTAGAGCCAAATTCTCAAAAATATGTGGCAATTGAAATTAATCCGCGTCTTTCTCGCTCCTCTGCACTTGCAAGCAAAGCCACTGGATATCCGCTGGCATACATGTCTGCCAAAATTGGACTGGGATATTCACTTCCAGAACTTGTTAATCATATCACAAAATCCACCACTGCGTGCTTTGAGCCGTCACTTGATTACATTGTTTGCAAGCACCCTCGTTGGGATTTTGCAAAGTTTGAGTTGGTTAATCGAAAACTTGGCCCAACAATGAAGTCAGTTGGCGAAGTAATGGCAGTTGGCAGAACATTTGAGGAGTCGCTCCAAAAGGCAATTAGGATGCTTGATATTGGAAATGACGGACTGGTACTAAACCGACTAAATGGCAAAACATACGATGAAGAAGACATTGAAAACCATTTGTCGCATCCTGATGATTTGATACTGTACTATGTTGCAGCTGCACTAAAGAAAGGAATTTCTGTTGAAAAGATTTTTGATTTATCTGCAATAGATCCGTGGTTTATTGAAAAAATTCAAAACATTGTAAATGTTGAAGCAAAGCTTAAAGAAAAAAAGTTAGACAAGCCACTGGTCAAAGATGCAAAACGATTTGGATTCTCAGACAAACAAATTGCTCGTGCAACAGAAAAAAAGCCATCTGAAATACGAAAAATCAGAAAAGACTTTGGAATCATTCCTGCAGTAAAACAAATTGACACACTGGCAGCAGAATGGCCTGCAAAAACTAACTATCTGTACCTGACTTATGGTGGAAACAAAAATGATCTAGAGGTAACAAATGAAGAAAAAGGCGTTGTTGTACTTGGTGCAGGCCCGTATAGAATTGGAAGCAGCGTTGAATTTGACTGGGGAACAGTAAACATGGTTTGGGGACTGCAGGATCATGGAGAAAAAAATGTAGCTGTTGTAAACTGTAACCCTGAAACAGTTTCAACTGATTATGATATCTGCAGCCGACTATACTTTGAAGAACTAACTGAAGAAAGAATTCTTGACATCTCTGACTTTGAAGATCCCAAAGGAATTGTTACCTGTGTTGGCGGCCAAACTGCAAATAACCTTACGCCTTCATTGGCAAAAAATGGAGTCAACATAATGGGAACTAATGCAGAGGACGTGGACAGGGCAGAAAACAGGTCAAAGTTTAGCAGCGTTTTAGATGAATTGCACATAAAGCAACCACAGTGGCAGGCATTTTCAAATATAGCTGAGGCTAAATCATTTGCCCAAGATGTAGGATATCCAGTAATTGTTCGGCCATCCTATGTACTAAGTGGAGCTGCAATGAAAGTTGTCTGGTCTCAAGATGAATTAAAAACATATGTCAAAGAGGCAACAATTGTTTCTCCTGATCATCCTGTAGTGATTTCAAAATTCATGCTAAACTCACTTGAAGTTGATGTTGACGGGGTTTGTGATGGCAAAAACGTAATTGTTGGAGCAATTGTTGAGCACATTGACAGTGCAGGAGTTCATTCTGGTGATGCCATGATGTGCATTCCACCATGGCGTTTGAACAATAAAATCATTGAAACAATTACTGATTATACCAACAAGATTGCAACATCATTTAATGTGAAAGGACCATTTAACTTGCAATTTCTTGTTAAAGATGATCATGTCTATGTTATAGAACTAAACATTCGAGCGTCCCGTTCTATGCCTTTTGTTTCAAAACTTGTTAAAACTAATCTAATTAGTTTGGCATCAAATGCAATTGTTGGAAAATCACTCCCACACATCCCACATGATCAATGGAAGAAAATTCACAACTATGGAATCAAGGTCCCGCAATTTTCATTTATGCAGCTAGAAGGTGCTGACATTGTACTGGGTGTAGAGATGCAGTCAACTGGAGAGGCAGCTTGTTTTGGAAATAGCTTTTATGATGCACTTGCAAAGGGATTGATTTCTGTTGGGTACAACCTGCCAAAGGAAGGAACAGCATTGATTACAATTGGTGGCCAGCAAAACAAAGAAAAACTGCTGCCAACAATTGCCCAGCTGAAAAATCTTGGATTTAACATTCTTGCGACAGAGCATACTGCTGAATTCTTTGAGCAAAAAATTGGCGATGTTCAGGTGGTGCACAAAATCAGCGAGCCAGAACGCAAACCAAACATTGCTGACTTACTTTATGAGAGAAAAATTAGCTTTATCATAAACATTCCAAGCACATCAACCTTGGAAAAATATGTTGGAATGCTTTACGATGAGTACCAAATCAGGCGAAAATCTTTGGAGCTTGGAATTCCCGTACTTACGACAACTGAGCTTGCAGATTCATTTGTAAAGACACTTGACTGGCTTCAAAAAAACAAGACAACAAAAACTCCGCTAGAGCCGTATGATGAAATTTCCTAAAGCACTTGGGAAATTATAGACTCGTTGCCAATAACTGCGCCATCTAGCGTGACGATTCTGGCAGATGAATCCTTTTTTGTCTTCTCAATTATGGGCGAAATTGATTTTTTGTATTGTTTTTTGTGCGTTGCATAGAAGTATTTGTTAAATGACGGGATGACTGTGATTTCAATCTGTCCTGAGCTTGATGGAAAAATTTTCTGCTTTTCTGCCTTTAGCGAAACCCATACTCTTTGGCCATTTAGTACAGAGTCTTCTTCAAAGAAAACTGGGTGAACATGGCCCATGATTATTTTTTCAACATGCGAAACATTTTCTGATGGCATAGTATGGCCATGAGTAAGCAAGACATTATCAATTACCAAACCGCTTGAGCTGATTAATGTCACTTCATCGGGAACTAGCTTTTGAATATTAGAATCATGATTTCCGGGAATTAAAATCACATCTACTTTGTCTTTAATTTTTTTAAAAAATAAAGGAACTTCGTCCCATTCATTTTTTGAAATTGACTTTATGCTTGACTTTACATCTCCAAGCAGAATCACTGAATCTGGTTTTGTTTTTTTTATAATGTCTAAAAGCTCAGATATTGTTTCATTGATTGTGGTGTTTTTTCCAACAAAGATATTGTTTGATGCCAAGACTGCTTCAAAACCAATATGCAAATCCGTGACAACTAGGCTTCGAGTCTTGCCCTCTAAGATTAGAGCAGGCTTTGATGGAATTATTCGTGTCTCAACCATCAAAAATATACTATGCACTTGAAATTAATTCCTTGTGAAGATTCCACCAAACAAAATAGAATCTGCAGTTTCTGAAAAACGAGTCAAGCTGCACATATTTGAGCCAAGCAACAGGAAAATTTGGACCGTTGTCGGCAAGGGCGAGGAATACTGGGTGTATCCGCAAATGGAATTTTGTTCTTGTCCTGGATTTTATTTTGGAAAAATTAATGGAAAAAAAGAATGCTATCATTTAGAGTCTGTAAAACTAGCTGAAAAAAATAACAAATTTGAGATCATTACTTTTTCTGACGATGAATATGGTGACTTTTTATCGGGATTAATTTCTGATTTGTAAAAACTGCATTTAAACAAAATCAAGTGTTATATTACGAAAAACGCTTTCATGATTTAATGGCATCAAAACTAGAAGCACTACGAAGTGTAGCTGAGCAAATAATTGACTTGGATCCTAAAATGCGATTTGTTGGAATGATCGACTTGAAAGGAAATATTGTTGAGGGAATTATGAAAAAAGGAAAAAGCTCACTTGAATCTCAAAAAGAAGATGAGCATTTTTGCATGCAAGTTGCTGAGCGGCGAAAAATGAGAGAAGAGTTTGATGCACGCCTTGGCAAGGTGAGATATGTTCACGTTGAGAGAGAAAACGTATCGATGCTAGTAGTGTATACAAAAAAACACACAATTTTGGTAACCATTGAACCAGAGCTTGACATAAAAAAGAAAATGCAAATGGTAAACAGTATTAAAAAAATAGCTTCTAAACTCTAAGGACTAGACATGCAACATGGATGAATCAACATACAACACTCAGATTGAAAAAATTGCAACACTGATGATTAATGACAAGCTGTCTCCTGATGAGCAGGATCCTGACAAGCTAAAAAAATATCATGAATATGCAAAAACAAATTTCAAACACAGTGACGAGTCTGCAATGCAGCTAGTGTATGAGGCATTGCTTTATCTAAAACTTCAAAGCTCCGACTCTGCTGATCCAATGCAAGAAGGAGACAAGTTTGGGGTAGGTTTTAGTTAATTGTTTACTCTAAAGGAATTGTAAACAAGTCTTCTTTTGAAACTCCCTTCCATAATCCAGTCATTCCCTCTGGTTCTACTTTGTCAACTTTGGTAATTTTTTGTATCTTGATGTGATCTGGATTTGGCGGCATCCAAAGCATTGCCATGTAATCTCCAATAGAGCCTACTTTGTCTGGCATTGCTGTGATTATCTTTTCTTTTGAAAATCCTTTTGATAACAAGGCGTTGATGGATTTTTCCTGCAAATCCATTCTGCCATGAGTGAAAAGATAGACATCTTTTTGAGAATCTATTTCTGACATGAATTTTGTAATAAATTAAGCTAAATCAATCTTTCCAAAACATTTGATTTCTAAAAAGGGTTAAATTGGTAAGAAAAAATTTCCCAGTGTGAAAATTGTCACTGTTGGAAGTAAGGCGTTTGTTACAAGCTTTCAATTAGCAGGAGTTCCAGGTGTTGTTTCTGAAACACCTGATAAGGCACTAGAAGAAATTACAAAGCTAACAAACGAGGAAGATGTTGGGCTGGTTCTTGTCAGTGATGATGTTTCAGAACCAATCAATGATCAACTAACTAGCCTTCGTGCTGAAAAAGATACGCTTGTGTTTGCGTTGCCTTCAGTTGGAAGCGAAAAGGCAGACGTTGATTATAGAGCAATGCTCAAAAAAATACTAGGGGTATAGCTCTGAAAATTATTTAATAACTTTAAGGCTTGATTTGGCATGAAAACAGCTTTTGTAAAAAAAGAGTCAACCATATCTATTGAGGATACTGAAAAACCAAAACTTGGAGCTGGCGACATTTTAGTAAAAATGGAGTCATGTGGGATTTGTGGCTCTGACTTGGAAAAGGTGTTTGGAAAATATGGTCAGCCGTCAATGAAGCTTGGACACGAACCTGCCGGAACAATCATTGAGGTTGGCCCTAGTGTGTCTGATTTTAAAAAAGGAGACAGAGTCTTTACACATCACCATGTTCCGTGCTATGATTGTCATTTTTGCAATCACGGAAACGAAACAATGTGTCCAAAATACTATGAAACAAATCTTTTACCATGCGGATTGTCTGAAGAATATGTTGTTCCTGAATGGAACGTGACTCATGGAGGAGTGTTAAAGATTCCTGACTCGATGAGCTTTGATGAAGCTGCAATGATTGAGCCACTTGGATGTTGTGTGCGGTCATGGGACAAATTCCAACACAAAAAAGGAGACTCTGTTGCAATCTTTGGCGTTGGTCCAACTGGAATGATGCACATAATGATGGCAAAACACAATGGATTTGAAAAAATTTTTTGCCTTGATGTAAATGATTTTCGTTTGGATTTTGCAAAAAAATTTCAAATAACTTTGGCACTACACTCTGATGACTCTGCAAAAAAAGAAAAAATTCTAAATGACACTGAAAACAGGGGTGTTGATGTTGCAATCATTGCCACTGGCAGCCTAAAGGCGTTAAATGATGCAATTGATGTTGTTAGAAAGGGCGGAGTGATAATGATGTTTGGCGTTCCCTCAAAAGGAGATACTTTGAATATTGATGTGAGCAAGGTTTACTCTAAGGAAATTACAATCACAACAAGCTATGCTGCATCAGACCATGATACAAAAAAAGCGATGGAGCTGATAAAATCATCGCAAGCTGATGTGAAGAGTTTGATAACTCACAAATATTCAATTTTAGAAACTCAGAAAGCATTTGATCATGCTCGCAGTGGTTCAGATGCAATGAAAATTATAATCACTAAATGAGAAAGGCTTAAGAAAGGCAATTCGTTTCTTTTTAAAATCGAAGAAAAATGGATTGGGGATTAAAAAACAGACTGGCACGAATCATCAAACCTGCAAACAACAGAGCAGTCATGCTTGCAGTTGATCATGGTTACTTTTTAGGCCCTACAGAAAGACTTGAAAACCCACGACAAACAATTCGGCCTTTGCTAAAGTACTGTGACTCTTTGATGCTAACAAGAGGCGTTTTGCGAACATCAGTTGATGCAAACTATCCTGTCCCTGTAGTGTTGCGCGTCTCAGGTGGAACAAGTATCATTGGTGAAGACTTGTCAAATGAAGAGATAACTGTTAATCTCCAAGACGCAATTAGAGTAAACGCCAGTGCACTTGCAATGTCAATTTTTGTTGGAGGAAAATATGAAAAGCAAACAATTGTTAATCTTGGCAATTTGGTAAATGAGGCAGAACAATATGGAATCCCTGTCTTGGCAGTAACTGCAGTGGGAAAAGACATGGTACGAGATGCACGCTATCTATCTCTGGCATGCAGAATTGCAGCAGAACAAGGAGCACACGTTGTAAAGACGTACTATTGCAAAGACTTTGAAAAGGTTGTAAACTCTTGTCCTGTCCCAGTAATTATTGCAGGTGGAAAAAAGATTCCAGAAAAAGAGGCGCTAGAGCTGACATACAATGCAATCAAAGCTGGCGCAGTAGGTGTTGACATGGGACGAAACATTTGGCAATCAGATTCTCCTGTGGCAATGATTAAAGCAGTACGCTCTATTGTTCATGCAAACTCTAATGTCAATGATGCATATGACTTGTTCAAAAAACTTTCAAAAGAATCACCAAAACAAAAACCGCAATCAAACCAACAAAAAAACAATCAAAACAACAAGAAAAAACCAAACAACCAAAAAAAGAAAAACTAGTTTGTTTTTGAAAGATGAATGTGAACTATCTTCCATGCTGGGTCTTTGATTAGAACAAAGGTTGCCCGTCCTTCAAGGGAAATTGTCTCTCCTGTGAATGATTTATTGTCTACTGCCATTCCTGTTTGAAGAAGCTCAAATGCAACAACTGCTGTATCGCCATATACACTGATTTTTGGATTCTTAATTTTGTAATCATAGTCTGAAATACTAACGAATCTTAGCTCTTCAAGCGCAATTGATGTTGCAAAATCTTTTAGGTCGTGTGGCGGAACGTCGCTAAAGCTTGAAAACCTAGAATCATCTAATTGAATATCGCGCAAAACTGCCAAGTCCTTTGATTTTCCTGCTTCAAAGAATTTTTCAATTATGTCAATTACCTCTTGATTTTCTGACACTGTCATATCACTTCCTCTCGTAATCTTTATTAATTATAGTCAACGCTTTATCTTGACCACAATGAATACAATAAACACAACTGGCGATTTGAGCGTTGTACTGCTAGTTGTTCTAGTACTGTAAAGTGTGGTCCATTTTTAACAGTTAAAATTATGGACGCAGGGTTTGATGATTAAATGGAAAGTATGATCGGCGCAAAAGCTTTGATGAAGGCAATGGAAAAAGAAGGAGTAAAGGAGGTCTTCGGCTTACCGGGAGGTGCAAATCTTCCAATGTATGATGAATTGTACAAAAGTAACATCAGACACATTTTGGTTAGACATGAACAGTCTGCAGCTCACATGGCAGATGGTTTTGGTAGAGTTAGCAGAAAACCTGGAGTTTGTTTTGCAACATCAGGTCCAGGAGCTACTAACATCTTGACAGGATTGGCAACAGCTCATGCAGATTCTGCTCCAATGGTTGCAGTAACTGGACAAGTACCTGTACCAATGATTGGACGCGATGCATTTCAGGAAAGCGACATCATTGGAATGGCAAACCCTTGTGTGAAATATTCATTTCAACCAAGAACTCCAGAAGAAGTTCCCGAAGTTGTAAAGAAAGGATTCTTTATTGCAGAAACTGGAAGACCCGGTCCAGTACTTCTTGACATTCCAAAAGATGTTCAGCAAAACGAAGCTGAAATGAATTTTCCAGACACTGTAAAGATGAGAGGATATCATCCTTGGACTGATCCAGACATGGTAAATGTTGAAAAAGCAATTGAAATGTTGCTTTCAGCTGACAAACCAATCATCTTAGCTGGCGGCGGTGTAATTATTTCATCAGCATTTGCTGAATTGCAAGCAATTGCTGAAATGTTACTTATTCCAGTCGTAACAACGTTCAAAGGAAAAGGTGCATTTCCTGAAAATCACACATTATCGCTTGGACCAATTGGAATGCACGGACACGCTGAAGCAAACAAGCTCATGACTGAAGCTGATTGTGTATTGGCAATAGGAACCAGATTCTCTGACAGATCGGTTGGAACGTTTGAGGAATTTGAAAAACGTCTTAAAATTATCCATATGGATGTGGATCCTGCTGAGATTGGAAAAAACCAGACGACTCAGGTTGCAGTAGTTGGCGATGTACGAGCTTCTCTTCGAATCATGATAAAGATGCTTCAACAAAAGGCAATCAAAAAGACTGATGAGAACAAGTGGCTCAAACATGTAAATGAAACTAAAGACTATTGGCGAGAAAACCTAAAGCTTCATCCAGGTGAGATGAGTGCTGCAAAAATTTTACGCAAGTTGCGTGATGTTTTGCCACACGAATCAATCTGCACAACAGAAGTTGGGCAACACCAGATGTGGGCCTCGTTGTTCTTTAACGTAATTCAGCCTGGGACATTTTTTAGCTCAACTGGACTTGGAACAATGGGCTGGGGATTTCCAGCTGCAATTGGCGCAAAGACTGCAAAGCCTGATGTTCCTGTAGTGGACATTGCAGGCGATGGTAGCTTTAACATGACAGAAAACTCACTTGCAACATCTGTTTTAGAGAATCTTCCAGTCATTGTATTTTTAGTAAACAACTATACGCTTGGGATGGTTGCTCAGTGGCAGAGAACATTTTACGATAGAAGAATGATTGGAGTTGACCAAAAAGACTGTCCAGACTATTGCAAAATTGCAGAGTCTTACGGCGCTCAGGGAATCAGAGCACAGTCTCTTGATGAGCTAGAACATGCAATCAAAGTGGGTCTAAAAAGTGATGTTGCAACAGTGATTGACATT
>DASSAK010000055.1:0-23541 GCA_035685445.1 Nitrosopumilaceae archaeon | reverse complement strand
AGTTTCTGGTTCAGTTGGACATGCATCAATTGCATCGGGTATTCCATCTCTGTCTGAATCAATTCTTGGAATATAATTATCAGGACAGCCATCTCTATCTAAAATTCCATTGTATGTTTCTGGTTGGTTTGGACATGCATCCAAATAATCTGCGATACCATCTCCATCGGAGTCGGGGGTTCCTTTACCAGCGCTTCCCGGAGTTGTATCAGGGCAACCATCATGGTCCTTATATCCATTGTAAATTTCCCTTACATCAGGACATTGATCTTCATGATCTGCAATTCCATCAAAGTCCTTATCATGAGGGACGTTATGTTTTGAAGGACAACCATCAATTTCACCCAAATAATCTTCTTTTAGATTTGGACACAAATCCTGATCATCTGGTACACCGTCTCTGTCACGATCCTCTGCTTGAGCAAATGCTGAATAGAGAGGAATACTTGTTATTACAAAAACTAGAAGTATCAAAATGGAATACGAATACTTTAACCTCAATCTGAATTTCGTGAGTTAAAAGGAGGTTATTAAGTTTCACTGCGATTTTTTACTGCTGAGAAGCGATTTGAACACTTTGAAAAATTGATCTCAAAAAGTGATCTGTAGACTACATTTTTTGTATGCCATATTAGTAGAAGTGCTTTTTTCTCATTTTTACACCGTAATTTATACAAATTCTATTTTTCAATACAAAATTCGTTTCAGGTTTTAGGGTGATATGAAATCAAATTTTCTATAATATTTTTATGAGAAAATGGTTGAAAGCCAACTTATGCTAAATTTTTCATAGTTTTAGCGATATGATTATTCATAAGATGATCATATAGTATAGAAATGACAGAAAAATCACTTTCAGACTCTGTTTCAAAATACATCTATCCAAAATTAACAACGATCGCGGCTGAGCTTACTGTTTCTGATGCTGCAAAAATAATGATAGAAAAAATGGTTGAAAGTATAATTGTTTTTGAAAATGAATCTGTGGTCGGAATTATTACGGATAGAGACATTCTAAACGATGTTGTTGCAGAAGGTCTTGATCCATTAAAGATCAAAGTTTCTCAAGTTATGAGAAAACCAATTTTAACAATTCCAAAAGATGCAACAGTTCGTGAAGCAATAAAAATTATGGCAGAAAATAATATTCGAAGATTACTTGTCATGGATGATTCAAGACCGTTGGGTATTATTAGAAGAAAACAGCTTAGTGGAGTTTTGCATGTTCGCAGAGTAATTTTACCTGAATTAGAACATCCAACGATTTTTACTTGTCCATATTGCCGTGAGAAATTTGATTCGTTGGAATCAATTTCAAAGCATATCAATGAGAATCATTTCAAATAATCAATTCTGGTTTAGGCGTGAAAGCATAGCTGTAGCTGTTAAAATGCTTGGAAAATGTTAACCTAGTAAAGATAATTACTTTTAGAAATTAGGAAATGATCTCGATATGACTAAGCAGTTTGAGGATTCAACAGCAGGAAAATCTGACATTAAAGAAATTGTCTCAAGCGAGGTAAAACCACTACTTGAAAAGCTAGAACAGATTATTGAAAGACTAGAACGATATCACAATCACGATGTAGAATTTCAAAGAAAACTTTTGTTGTTATTATCAAAAATGTTAGCAAAACAAGAAATATCTCTGGAAGCATTTGATCAGCTTGATTCTTTCTTAAGAAAAGAATATTTTTGGGATAAAAATCAAAAATAAATTAAATTCCTAGTCTCGTCCTTCTATTTTCTTACATTTTTCAATTACATCTTCAAAAGTAAACACAGGAACAATTTTTACTGCATTAAATTTTGCAACGCCTGCTTGTATCATTAATGTTTCAATTGTTTGCGCATCTTTTGCATCAAGTACCCAAACAAAAGTATGTTCAAGTCCTGAATGATATTGCGCCAATACCTTTACACCAGCAGATTCAGCAGCCTGTTTGAATAGTGGGCCATCTTCAATTATTGCCATTCTATTTTCTTTATTGTTTAATGGACACGCCTCAGTAGTGTGACTTCCAAAAACTCCATACATTGCCATCTATTTTTTTATCCCTACCAATGAAACTAAAAAACATTTTCCCACACATAAATCAGATCAAAAATGGAATTGAGAGGATCCATTTATGTTACCCTTATTCAAAAAAAGAATTATGTCAGAAAATGAATCTTCAAATGAGTGGGAAAAGTTATGGAATGAGTATTCCAAATCACTTCAAAATTGGAAACAGCTTTATGAAGAAGTTCAAAAGGCAAACATGGACATGCAGCAAAGGTTTAACGATGTTATGGAAAAAGCTGCAAAAGAATCATCATCAGAAACAATGAAACAGTTTGGTGAAAACTGGCAAAAGGCAATGAATCAAGCTGGAGTAGATGCGTTCAAAACATTTGGTGATAGTTGGCAAAAGGCAATGAATGAGGCTAGTTTTGAATCATACAAGCAACTCGCAGAAAACTGGCAAAAGACACTAAATGAAACAGGAATGGAGCAGATGAAGGCATATGGTGAACTTATGAAAAAGTTTGCAGAAACCTGGAATAACATGTGGCCACAAAAATAAGATTAGAAAAACTAATCTCAAAATTTTATTTTAAATAATCTTTTAATGAAATTTTATCATACTTTGGAATCTTGGCAATCTCAAACCCTTCTGGGTTTTTAGATAGAGGTTTAGTAGCATCAATTCCCATTTTTGCTGTTCTAAGTTTTTTCTGGTCACTAGATGGATCCAAACTTGATCCTCTCACATTTTTTATAATAACCAAGTCTTTGTCAGCTTGAAATCTCGTAGCCATTGCATATTCTACCGCATCAGCACTATTTGGATCAATATCTTCATCCACAACAATAACCTGTTTTAAAGAACGATGAATGGAAAACATTTTTTTAATAATTTTTTTGGGATCGGTTTTATTTTTTTTGTTTATTTGAACAACTGCATGTAACCAGTTGCATCCACCATTTGTCATTGAAACATTTCTTGTTTGTGGAAATCTTTTTTTTAGTTCACCGTTTAATTTTGCTTCTATTGGCATTCCCATTAACAATCTATGTTCCGAATAACCAGATAAAATATCATGAAAAATTGGATCATCTCTAAAATACATGTGCTCTAGCTCAAAGACTGGTTGAAATCTTTTATGATCATATGTTTGAAGCATTTCAACCATCCATTCTTTGTGAGTTTTGTCTTTGAGAATTTTTCCCTCCATAACAATTTCAGTAAAAGATGGAACATTCATTCCAGAATACGGACATTTTGTTAAAGTGATTTTTCCTCCTAGTAGAGAATTTGCAATATTAATTTCTGATTTTCCCCAATCTGCTTGATATGCGCCTGCTATAGAAATTGCAGGATGGACACCAACTGTAATTGCCACTTTGAGATCCTCTCCATGTTTTTTTGCGTCGATAAAACATCTATGAAGATCACGGCCTTCAACCATTCTAACAGAAAAATGTTTTTTATCAATTGGCATCAGTCTATGAAAAGAGGAGTTTTGAGCACCGGTATCAGGATTTGTTGCATAAATAATTGATGATGTAATAAATGGTCCAGGTTCTTTTTCAAAGTGTTTAACAATTGGCAGCAAAGAAAGATTTTTTGATTTATTTTTCATAAATTTTGCAGACGTTATAATTTTTGGTTTTTTGGCATGTTTTATTGCAGAAATTACTTTTTCATGAATGTTTGATTCCTTTGCATTAACTGCTTGTGCAAATCTATTACGTGTTCCAACTAAGTTTGAAACTAGTCTGAATTCACTTTCTTTAATATTTTCAAATAATACTGCGTATGCTCCATTAATTTTTGCTGTAATGGCTGCAATTTCATATTTTGTAGAAACCTTTTTTTTTATAGTTTTTAATTCACCGTTTTTTTTAATTAATGAAATATAGTTTCTCAGATCAGTCATGTTTGAATAAGCTCCATGATTGTTGTCATTAGAGTTTTAGCAGTATCAGGTTCAAGTTCTCGTTGAACATAGGTAGAAACAATTGCAATGCCTCTTGTACTGGTACTAATTCTTTCTGCAGTTAATTTTAAAAAAAGTGATTCAGTCCTAGCAGGAATAACTGTTGTAGTAATTGGTGTAGGACCTGTTGATAATGAAACTACCATTGAACCTAACCTTTCAGAACCTTCTGATACTGAAACAAAATTTCCATTTTCAAACTTTAGTACCTCTACTAAAAAGTGACGAGTATCCACGTCCACGGTTTTTTTAGAAAACCCTGGCGTGGCGGTCAATAAGCTTGAGACAAATCTTATGCTTTTATTGCTATTGCTTCAGCTTCCTTGGAGTCAGCTTCAACTCTTGCTCTGAGTTTTGCTTTGTACTTCAAGTTTCGTGGTTTGGTTCTCAGTCTGTATCCACAGCATGGACACCATAATCCTTCCCATTTGATGAAGATTTCACAAATTTGACATCGTCTTTGTCCAGAAGCATATCTTCCAGTACCTACCGGCTTTTGAGCCTTATATCTAATGCAAATTCCTTTACATGTCATGCCTATATCCCTAACAATATGTAGAATTCTTATGTATATAAGGATGGATCTAAAATTTCTATAAAATTTTAATTATTTTTTTGTAAAAATTACAGCGATCAAGGTTTATAAAGGAACATAATTTCAAAATTTGGCTGAAAAGATGTATAAAAATCTAAGGATTTTGCGAAAATCGTTTTTTTTCAAAATTTCCATTGTTCTAATATAGTTGTTTAAAAATTTTTTTCAAAAAATTCTGATTCTCATAAATTTTTTCCAAAATTTGAATTTGTCTAGTTCTGAATGATTTAATTATTGGATTGAGAGGTTTTAAACTGAAATGGCAAGTTTGCAACCATCCAGTGTTTCAAACATTATGAAAGCATTAAATGATCTTGAAAAAAAAATTGATTCATTAAACACAAAGGTTGCAGATATGAAAAAAAATCTGAATCAAAAAGCAAATTCTGAGATTAATAACATCATGGAAAAAACCAGAGAGATGGCTACAAAAGAGGCTGAATCAATTATCAACGAAGCCAGAGAAAAAGCAAACGCTCAATCCCAATCTATAATTCAAGAGGCGGAGGGAAGACTTACTGAACTTCAATCAAAAATTGATGCTAGTTTTGATGATGCTGTAAAACATGTCGTGTCAACTGTTTTGAAGGCATAAACCTATATCACAGAAAAAATCCAGCAAAAATATCGATCCATTAAAGAATACCAGAATTGGAATTGCAACTACTTATGGAAAACCTTATTTTAAATTCTCAAAGTCATTAAAAAGTTTGAATCTAAAATTTGATTCTATTATTCCAGAGCAAATTTCTTCATATGAAGGAAATCTAATTCTTACTACAAAAAAAGAAACACCAGAGTTTACAACAAAAACAATTCTTCATGAAGATATACTTGAAAAACACCCAACTGTTATTCGCGGTATTATTATTCAAAAACTTGAGTTAGGATTTGAACAGGAGAATTTAGTTATTGGTATCGATCCAGGAAGCAGAATTGGAATTTCAATTTTTTTCTATGGAAAAGAAATTGAAAACTCATTATATAATTCTGTAGATGATTTAGTTTCACATGTCATCAATATTTTAGCGGAACTCAAAGCAAAAAGAAAATTGGTAAAAATTGGAAACGGTAATATGAAAATTGCTAAAAAAATCAGTACCTTACTGAACCTAAAATTTTGTTCATCATTTGAGCTTGAATTTGTAGATGAAAGAAAAACTAGTCTAAAAATAAAGAATTTCAATCAAAGAGGTAAACGAGATATGCTTTCTGCAAAATATATTTCTCAAAGACAAGGTTACAGACATTTTGTTTTGCCTTTGTCAATGACTGGTTGAAAATCAATTCGGTTTCATCAAAATTTTTCCAAATAAACCTTTTCCTTTTAGCATTTTTGTATGAGCTTCTGCAGCTTGCTCCAAAGAATATTCTGAATCAATAATTGCTTTGATTTTTCCTTGAGACATCCAATATAATCCCTGTTCTAACTCAGCTCTCGTTCCTTGTGTTGAGCCAAGAATGTTAATTCCTTTAAAAAACACATGACGAAGATCAGTTTGTACATCATATCCCGTAGTTGCGCCAGTTGTAACAATTGTAGCGCCATACTTTAGCAGAGTTAGCTCTTTGTTCCAATGAGTGCCTCCTATATGCTCATAAATTACATCAATTCCTGTTTGTTTGCCTTTTTTCTTTGCAAGTTCTTTAGTAATTGCTCGAACTTCTTTGTGCCAATCCTCCTTTCTGTGATTTACTGCATAGTCTGCTCCAAGTTCTTTACATTTGTCTAGTTTATCTGGACCTGCTGTTGCAATAACATCACAATTGTATAATTTTGCAATTTGAATTCCAAAGGTTCCCATACCCGAACCGCCACCCATAACCAAAATGGTTTGGCCAGGGTGAATCTTTGCCCTTCCAACTAACATATGCCAAGATGTTAAAAGAGTCATTGAAGCAGCAGCTGCTTCATCAAAGCTTACACTTTCAGGAATTTTTACAGCATTAACCTCAGGCAAGTGAGAAAATTCACAAAATCCCCCCCATAATGGGCCTGTTTGAAATCCCCAAATCTTTCTATTTCTACAATCATATTCTCGTCCACTCATGCACGCTTTACATATTCTACAACTAAGATTTCCATGTGAAACAATTCTGTCACCAACTTTGATATGTTTTACATCCTCCCCAACAGCTACTACCTCACCAGAAGCGTCAGTACCGGAAATGTGAGGCATCGGAACCTCAATTGGTTTTCCTCTCATTCCCCAAATATCATCATAATTTAATGCTGCAGTTTTAATTTTGAAAACTATCTCTTGTGGTTTTGGTTTAGGTTCAGCTATATCTTTAATTTTTAGAATTTTTGAAAAATCATCATCATTTGTATATTCATCATAGATGAGTGCCTTCACATGCTAGAATAATTTTTGAGACTTAATATTTCAGTCTAACCAGTGGTCAACAAGAGAATTGCTCTGGCAAGATCTCCTTTTGCCTCAGCAAGTGCATTTTTTGCTTTTTCTTCATCAACTCCAGCCTGTTGACAAACAAGTTGCACATCTTCATCTGAAAACACTGGAACTTCAAGTTCTTTTTCTTCATAACCATCTGCTGTAACTGTAAAAATAGAGTTATCTTTTGCTTTCATTTCAGTTACTTGTGGTTTTGAAAGAATTATTTCTTTTTTATCAGTCTTAATAATTACCTCTTGAACATTTGGGATTTCTTGCATGTCTAACCCCATCTTATCCATCATTCTTCGCATTTGGCGATTTCCACCACGCATCATGATAATCCATCTCCCTTTTCATGACTTTTTAAACTATCTCTGATTTTTACGGCAACGCCACGTTTTTGTTCAAGAATCATTTTTGAGGGTAAAACGGCCCGTCCTACGGCAATGACGTTGCCCTTGAACAAAACCGGTGTATCAGCTGAAATCAATACATTTTTTCCACACCAAACAACGTGTTTGCAAAAAACTGATCTGCCTTCCTCAACAAAGGGTTTTGCATCAGAGTTTATCTCTAAACAGTTTTCTTTGAATTTTTTGCTCTTCAGAAGCATTTGTGCAAATCTTGGAGTTATCGCCAATCCTCCATCAATTCTCAATGTACAAAGCAATTTTCCATCATGATACACACTTCTAATTCTACCATTCTTTTTTGAAAAAGTAATCTCTAGATTTTTTGGAAGATGTCTTGAGGAGCCTCTTCCAAATAAAGCATCAATTGTATGTTTTAACTTTAGAATATTGTCCATCATACATAGACAGATCTAAACTAAATATTAGTTCAATGAATAACTATATTTTTGATACTAAACTATATAGATGACTAAATTTGCCATAGAGCATGGAAGAATTGGAGGAAACAAGAAAAATTCAGTTTACAGGAAAGTCTTCATACATAGTTTCACTGCCAAAACAATGGATTCGGGAGCTTGGTCTAAAACAAGGAGATCAGATCAGAGTCGCACGACAAGGTTCTTCCGCTTTGCAAATCTATCCACCAAAATTTCATGCAAAGGTTTCCCAAAAAGAGGACGCTACAATTGAAATAGACACTGAAGAAGAACCCAAATCAATTATTAGAAAACTTATTTCATTATACTTTTTGGGTTACAAAACCATTAATGTAAAACCTAAAGCTGGCAGATTAAAGCCGGCTCAAAGGACCGCAATCAAAGGAGCAGTTAAACGAATGCTCATGGGTTCTGAAATAATTTCAGATTCTACTGGAGGAATAACAATTCAGGTTTTAGTTAATTTGCTTGAATTGTCAGTTGATGGTGCATTTAAGAGGATGATACATTTGGCAAAAGCAATGCTAAGCGATGCTATTTTAGCAATAAAAGAAGAAAATCTTGATCTTGCTGATGAAGTAATAAACACGGATGATGAAGTTGACAGATTTGGTTTCTATATTATTCGTCAGTTGAAAATTGCAATTCAAAATGAACATATGTTAAAAGAAATGGGATTTGGAAATGCAAGAAATTGTCTGGGTTACAGATTAGTAGTGAAAAATATTGAAAGGACAGGTGATCATGCAGTATTAATTGCAAAGGATCTTTTAGAATTTAAAAAAGGAATTAAAAAGGAGGTTTTAGCAAAAATTAAAGAAATGAGTGATTTTTCAGTTTCAGTGTTAGATGATTCATGTCTTGCTCTTTTCAAAGAAGACTTTGTACAAGCAGAAAAAACAATTGAAAAAGCAAATGATATTATAAAATTTGAAAAAAAGGTTCTTGATTCAACAAAGTTGTTAAAGGATGATGAGGAGGTTTTCCGAATTAGGAGGATGATTGAAAACATTAGAAGGATTTCAGAGTATGCAAGTGACATAGCAGAAATTGTACTAAATATCAATATAGAAAAAGCGTTAAAGAAGAACAAATAATCAACCTGTTATGAAGACTGCAATTTTAATTACCTATGATACTGATGATGCAGTAAATGAGGCTACAGCACTATGTGATTCAGCAGGATACAAAGTTTCTCAAATTATAAAGCAAAAATTTCTGAAAAGGCCAAAATTTGGAATTAGTGAAGAAACTATAGAAAAATTAGAAAATGATGCAAAAAAACTAAGACCTGATGTTATTGTATACGATGAAATTCTAAAACCTAGTCAGAATTACAATCTTGCGTCAAAATTGCATAGAAACATTATAGACAGAGAGACATTAATTTTAGAAATTTTTGAAAGCAGAGCATCTAGTTCTGAATCAAAGCTGCAAATAAAATTGGCTCAAATGCGTTATGAAATGTCTAGAGCTAAAGAAAAGGTTAGATTGGCCAAGATGGGTGAGCAGCCAGGATTTTTAGGAATTGGAAAGTTTGAGGTTGACGTTTACTATAATGACATTAAACATAGGATGGAAACTGTAAAATCTAAATTAAAAAAAGCAGGAAAACAACGCGAGCTTCACAGACAATCAAGAAAACGTTTAGGATTCAAAACAATCTCACTTGCAGGTTATACCTCAGCAGGAAAAACAACCCTTTTTAACAAACTTACTGGTGAAGGTCGTGAAAAAAGTGATGAGCTTTTTACTACTCTTTCAACAACTGTAAGACGCTTAACAATAAGACAAAAGGCATTTTTAATTTCAGATACTGTAGGTTTTATCAGCAAACTTCCAGCATACATGATTGAGGCCTTTAAATCAACTCTTGAAGAATTGTTGTTTTCTGATTTGGTTTTGGTGGTGATTGATATAGGTGATTCATTTTTCGATTTAGAAAAGAAATTTAAAAGTTGTAAAAAAACCCTAAATGAAATTGGTGTAGAACAAGATAGAATTGTTTATGCATTAAATAAATCTGATTTGGTAGATAAAAACAAAATTTTAGAAAAAGTAGAACATTTAGGATTAACAGAAAATAAAAAATGGATTCCAGTTTCTGCTAAAACTGGACAGAACTTAAACGAGCTTAAAGAATTAATAAAAAATGTAATAGATTCACAGCACAAAATAATTACAAAAAAATATTCTCTAAAAGAAGAGCTTGAAAAAATCTATGGTAATTGAAGTATTAAGAATTGGGCAGCGACTTGTAAGAGACGATAGAGTTACTACTCATGTTGCCCTTGTGGCAAGAGCGTTTGGAGCATCTAGAATTTACATGAATGAGATAAATCCTGAGATTAAAGATACGCTTGAAAAAATTAATAAAACTTGGGGGGGTAATTTTGAAATTTCATTTATTGATAATTGGAAACAAGTTATAAAAGAAAAAAAAGAATCTGCCAAAATTATTCATCTTACAATGTATGGTGAAAATATCAACGATATTGAATCTAAACTAAAAGACAAAGATGATTTTTTAATAGTGGTAGGAGCAGAAAAAGTTCCAAGAGAAGTTTATGACTTGGCTGACCATAATGTAGCTATTGGTAGCCAACCTCATTCAGAAATTAGTGCATTAGCAATATTACTAGATAGAATTTTGAAAGGAAGGCAATTTCAGGCCTCTTTTAAAAATGCTCACAGAAAGATAATTCCTACAAAACAAGGCAAAAATGTTGTGATGAACAAGACAAGGGATTAATAATCCTATAAAGTCAAGAATTTAGATTGGTTGACAAATACGAAGACCCTTTTGTAAAAATTGCCGCAATGATTGGTGGTGATGAGTATCTAAAAGTTGCACGTTCACTTTTGAAAGCAGAAGATGCAACCGATGAAGAAATTGCTAGCTCTACAGGATTGAGAATCAATATGGTTAGAAAGGTTCTGTATGACTTGTTTGGAAAATCACTGATTACGGGAATTAGAGTCAAGGATGAACGAAAAGGCTGGTTTGTTTACAGATGGCGTTCAAGACGTGAAGAGGTTGAGAACTTTATTGAAAATCAGAAAAAGAAGATCGGTGAAAGATTACAACAAAGGTTAGATTACGAGAATTCTTCAGAGTTTTATCATTGTGGTAACGAGGACTGTCCACGTGTTACCTTTGAGGATTCGTTAGAAGCAATGTTCAAGTGTCCTTCATGTGGCCAAGTCCTAAACCTAAAAAAGAATGAAAAAGCCAAAAAGGCCTTTGCAAAAAAGATCGATGAGATAAAAAACGATATGCAACAAGTTTTCTGAGTCTTAAATCTTTGTAATGAAAATTTGGACATAACCCTAAATACAAATTTGGGAGGAATTAAAGTAAAATATGTCAGAACAAAAATCTCATGAATACAATATTTTTCAACAAAAATGTGATCTCTTACTAAAAGAAGATGAGATTAGATTTGCCGGCTTGATTAATAATATGGGAAAGTTGGTTGCGGGTGGTTTTAAAGAAGGAATATTGCCATATGAAGACGAAGCAGAAAGACAAAAAATGTACATGGAGTTAGCCTTACGAGTATCTATGAGAATGGAATTTGATTATAGTTTGGGTCCTGTAAAATATTCTGCTTCTAGAAGAGAAAAAGTTGTGATGATGAGTTTTCCAATAAACAATAACATTTTGATGATATCAGTTGAACCTTCAATTGATATTGAAAAATTTGCTCAAAAAGTTCTCAAAATAATTGGAAATCTATGACATCTGAAGCTGAAACCGTAAAAGAAAGTTTGGCCAAGAAGGATATTTCAATGTGTGATATTATGAAGGGTAACACCTCTGAAATAATAAAAAAAATGGAATCGCAAATACCTACTTATTTTCAGATGTATTCTGATGTTTACAGTGAATTTTTGCATGCAATGGATGATCTTTATGGAACATGCTTTATTACAGAGAAAGAATTTTTTGATAAATTAAATTGTGATCAATATACTTTGAGGTTTTTTGACAATTACTGGAAGAATATAACAAAAACATATTCTTCACAAATTGATATGTCAACTGATTTTTTAAAGACATTTTCACAAATGAGAATTGCCAGCATAAAGTTATTTGAAAATTATATGCATACAGCAATAGAATCATATGTAAAAATGCTTTCTCAATACAATTTCTCACTAGGAAATAAGTGACAGAAATAAATTACGGCTTTCTTAGGTTTTAATTCTTGACTCAGATTACTACAGTTAATCCAGCTACTGAAGAGCAGATCGCAAGCTATGATCCTATGAGCAAGGACAGAGTAAACCGTCTTGTAGAAAAAGCAAAAAGAGCTTTTCCTGAATGGAAAAAAGATTTTGAGAAAAGACGAGGTTATATTTACAATCTTGTTCAATACCTTAACAAGAACAAAAGAAAGCTTGCAGAAGTTGCAACAGCTGAAATGGGAAAAACCATTAATGAGTCGATTGGCGAAGTTGAAAAATGTGCATGGGCATTAGAGTTTTATGCAGATCATGGAAGTAGTTTTCTTTCAGAAGAAATTCTAAATACAGATGCACGAAAAAGTTTCATCACTTTTGAACCACTTGGAGTTATTGGTTCTATTATGCCATGGAATTTTCCATATTGGCAAGGATTACGATTTGCTGCTCCTTGTTTGATGGCTGGAAATACTATCATAATGAAGCCCTCGCGTGTAACTACGCAGTGTGGAATTGAGATTGAAAAGGCTTTCATAGATTCTGGTTTTTCTGAAGGAATTTTTCAAACTTTGGTAGGAAGTGTAGAATCTGCAAATCATCTCATTGATGGCGACGTAAATGCTGTAACATTTACAGGTAGTACTAATGCAGGTGCAAAGGTTGCCGAAAGAGCATCGGCAAATTTGAAAAAATGTGTTTTGGAGCTTGGTGGTAGTGATCCGTTTATTGTTTTAGAAGATGCAGCCATAGAGAAGGCTGCGGAGGGCGCCGTTAAAGGTCGTTTTATCAACTGTGGACAAAGTTGCATCGCATCAAAAAGATTTTTTGTTGTAAAAAATGTGGCAGACGATTTTATTGAAAAATTTGTGAAAAAAACTTCAGAGCTTAAAGTTGGTGATCCAACAAAAACTGAAACAGATGTTGGTCCATTATCTAGTAGTGAAAGTCTTGAAACCATATCCGGTATAGTTGAAGATGCAAAGCAAAAAGGTGCTGACATTCTTGTTGGTGGATCTGAGATAGAAGGAAAAGGGTACTATTATCAACCAACAATTATGAAAAACGTTACTAATGATATGAGGATAGCAAAAGAAGAAACCTTTGGTCCTGTTGCACCAATCACAATTGTAGATAATGAAATAGAAGCAATTCGATTAGCAAATGACAATGAGTTTGGGTTAGGTGCTAGCATATGGACTGAAAATCTTACAAAGGCAGAACAATTATCAAGAAAAATTGAATCTGGAATTGTTAGTGTAAATAATGTAGTAATTTCTGATCCAAGAATTCCTTTTGGAGGAATAAAACATAGTGGATTTGGACGAGAACTATCACGTTATGGAATGTTAGAATTTGTTAACATAAAATCTGTGAGATTCTACGAGAACCTTATTCATCATCATTATGTAGAATAGCTTTAGAGTTTTATCGTGTTGCTAATCGTCTTGATTTTACAAAGGCCCAAATTTTCTTTGTCATTTCACTTGGAGTAACAGGTTTTTTGCCAAAAACTTGTTCCACTGTGTCTTGTCGCCCTGCAAAGTTAATTGCATAACCACCAAATGGTTTTCTTTTTGCTTTGCTCTTAGATTTGCTTTTAGATCTTTTCTTAGCTTTTGTTTTTCTTCTGCTCTTAGGTTTCGTTCTTCTACTCTTAGTTTTTGTCTTTCTTCTTTTTTTAGCTGCCAATATCGAAATTTTATGACAGTTTTAGTATAAGAACTTAGAGGTTAAATCATGTATAACAACTCGTAATTTAAGAATAAAATTTCACAATTTTGAATAGTGTAATACTAATTCATTCTTTTGACGTTTTATTTTACATAGTTTTAATTTCGTTGATTTTGAAATTTTGGAAAATCCGGTTCCTTGTACTAAACTAATTGATTTTTTACCTCCTATAACAAAAGGGGTTACTGTCACTATAATCTCATCAAAAAGATCTTGTTTGATAAATTCCCAATTAACAATTCCTCCTCCCTCAACAAGTAGTTTTTTTATTTTTCTTTTTCTAAGTTGTTTTAAAAGTTGTTTAAAATTTACTTCCTTATCTCCTGCAATAATAACTTCTAAAGAAAATTTTTTTAATCTTTGAAGATTTTTTTTAGAAATACTTTTTGAAGTTGCTATAATTGTTGGAATTTTATGACATGTCTGAATAATTTTTGATTTTGATGATATTTTACCTCGTGAATCTAAAATTATTCTGATTGGGTTTTTTCCTTTTGCATATCTTACTGAAAGATGAGGATTATCACGTTGTAAAGTATTTTGTCCAATTAAAATTGCATCAACTTTTGCACGTAGTTTATGAACTCTAATTTTATCTACTTGTGATGATAGTTTTGAATCCCCAATTTTTGTAGCTATTTTTCCATCAAGAGAAATTGCTGCGCTAAGAATTACATACGGTCTAGATTTTTCCATGAACTATTTTACCTCCAACAATTACAGCTCTAATTGCATTTTGTGATGCTCTATGTACAATTGATGCATGAGGTGAATGAATAGGTTCTAAATCAATAGAATGTTTATCGATTAAAATACAATCTGCAAGTTTTCCACGTTCTATAGTACCAATTTCTTTTTGCAAAAGTTTTCCTGCATTTACAGTTGTCATCTTTAGAATTTGTTTTGGATCAATTCTTTTTTTGTTAATTCCCATGGAAACTTTCCAAAGATAATCCATCTCTCTAAACATGTCAGGAGAATTGATCATTACGTTATCAGTTCCAATTGCAATGTTACATCTTGTCCGAATCATCATTTGTAAATTTGGAATTCCTTCTGCTAATGAAGCGTTTGCACGAGGGCAGATTACAATTCCCCTAGTCTTTTTTGATGCAAGAAATAATTCACTTTTTGAGGCTTGGGTCATGTGTACTAGAAAGTGAGGTTTTAGTTGTAATGCACGAATGACTTCTGATTTTCTAGTCATACGTTTTGAGGAATTTACGCTTCCTTTGGTTTCTGCAGCATGAATAGCACGGAGTTTTTTTGTGCCAGAGTAGAATTTGAGCACGGAATTACTGTTTTCATTAGCCCCACTAATCCCAATTCCATCACATTTTTTCAAAAGCTCACTTAATTCAGCTTTTTTTTCACTTGAGATGCCAGTATTTTTTTTAATTTGATTAGAATTTTGGTAATATTCCACTCTGCCTAGAATTATTGAACGAATTGGTACCTTTGTTAGAACTTTTTTAAGAATTTCAACTCCTTCGATTCCTCCTTCCCTAAAATCAACAAAAGTTGTAATTCCTTTTTGTAACATTGATTTGCATGTGTTTTGCATGAAACTAGCAAGTAATGATGGTTTTGTATTCTTGAGAATTTTTGATTTTATACCAAAAGCAGGGTGAATTTTTTCATTAACTGACTTGTTTAATGTGATATCTTTTGCAATAGAATCACCAATATGTGTATGAGAGTTAATAAATCCCGGGATCAAAAGCAAACCTTCACAATCAAAGGTTTCCTCTTTTTGACTTGATTGAATATTTTTTTGAAATCGTTTAAATTTTTGGTTAGAGATTTGAACATTAATTGAAGAAACATATTCCAAGTCCTTGCCCAAAAGCACACTTGAATTTTTTAAAATCATTGTATTTCATAGATTTCTGGTTTTTCTTTTCCAGAATCTCTAATCTCTCTAATTGTGTCAAGTGATTTTGTAGCTAGCTTTACAGCCTCTCTTGCAGTAGTTCCAGTTCCTATTCCGCAATTTAGAGTAATTCCTTGTTCTTTTTTTATTAAAGCAAGAAATTCCTTTGCATGTTCTTTTGAATTTTTACTAGAGACTATCATAAAGTTATCACCACCCATAAAAAATGTCATTGCCTTTTTGTCAAGAAAAAATTCAGACATTTTTGCATAAAGTTTAAAGATTGAAGAGGATATTTCATATGGAGATTTTGTTTTACGTGTTGATGTAAGATCTTCAACATCCATGTGCATTATTGTTACTTTTTGATCACTTTTGCCATTCAAAAATCCATAGATGTTATGTTCTTTATTCAAAAATACTTGTGATTTTTTTCCTTCATACGCTTTAAGATTTGCCTCAAATGGTGATTCGGCATAACCGATGGACATTGAAAGTTTTAGATCAAAGGATAACTCTAATTTTTTTTGAATTTCCACATGGTCATCTAAAGAGAGGCCGTTTGTAATGGCAAAAAATTCATCTGATCTATTAAGAAAAACTAGGCAATTTTTCTCAGAAAACAGTTTTTGAACCTCCTTGTAGAGAGAGGCTTGAAGCATCTGTAGTTCATGCTCTCTATCACTGCCCAAAGTCATAGTCCAAGGGCCATAGTCACTAATCTTTATGATGGTTAATTGTATCATTTCTGAATCCTCTTTAGCTCTTTTGATATTTTTATAACAGCCTCAACTGCTCTTTCAGCGACAGGCCTAATTCTAGCGTAGGCTTGTCGTTCCTGCATTCCCGGACCACTAATTCCCAATGAAACAGGTTTTTGATATTTTATTGATAGTTCAGATAATTTGTTAGTAGTAGAATGGGCAATTACTTCATCGTGTTTTGTTTTACCTTTGATGATTGCGCCAAGTGTCACTACAGCATCAATATTTTTTTTCTGTAGTAACGCATCAACTAAAATAGGTATATCAAATGCACCTGGTACTTTGCAGATGTATTTTATATCTAATTTAAGCGATTTTGCTTTTTCTTGAGCTACTGAAAGCATTCTAGATGTCACTTGCTCATTAAATTCCGAAGCCACTATTGCAATATTCAAAATTAATGCACCTTAGCGTATTCTATTAGTTCTTTGCCATCAACAAAAGGAATGGCATTTTGTTTTGCATATTTTTGGGCTTTTTCAAAAGATAATGCTGAATATGTTTCAGCATCCATCATTTCACAAATAGCAGTGACTGGAGCAAGTTCAGCTATTTGTGCCAAATAAACTGACATTTCTGTATGACCCTGTCTGGTTGCAAGCAAGCCCTTTGAAGCTAACAACATTGGAACGTGTCCAGGAGTCTTAAATGAGGAAATAAACTTTTTTTGTTTATTTTCTAGCTTGTGTAGATTTGCTATCTCTCTAATGGTCAGGGCCCTATCTTGATCAGTAATACCTGTGTATGTTTGATAGTGATTTATAGAAATTGAAAATGTTGGATGGTCTCCGTATGGTGCACGACCCATAATCATTTCTTTTGAATGAGAATCAAACGAATCAGAATTTGAGAGAATGTCATGCATGTATCTTAGGCCTAGACTTTGAGCAAATGAATTATCAATTGCAAGACAAAGTAATCCTCCTGCATGCTGACGCATTCTTGCAACATGTTCTGGTGTAATTAATTCAGCTGCAACAACCATATCAATTTCATTTTCTCTTCCTGCAGAGTCATAGAGTAAAACAAATTCTCCTCGCTTTAATGATGCAATTGCTGAATCAAGAGACATAAATAAAATTCTTAAAATTCTAATTATAAAGTTTACTAAAAAATTAGTTATTACCAATAAAATGGTAAGTTTTTAGGTTTATTTTAAGATGTATTTTCCAAGAATGTCAGTTTCAATATTAACCTTGTCGCCTATCTTTTTTGTTTTAAAATTTGTAACATCAATTGTGTGCGGAATTAAAGAAACTGAAACAAGATTTTTTTTTATGTCGACAACAGTTAGGCTAATTCCATCAATCGCAATAGAACCTTTTTTTACAATATACTTTGCTAGTTTTTTTGGAACTTCAAACCAAACTTGGACTTCTTTTGGTTTTTTTAGAATTTTTTTTATTATTCCAACACCGTCTACGTGTCCTAAAACAAAATGTCCCTCTAATCTATCTCCTGTCTTTAAACTCCTTTCAATGTTTACAATACTACCGGTTTTTAGATTTCCAAGATCTGTTTTCTTTGTAGTTTCATCAATCATTTCAAATTTTCCAAGATTTTTTGAAAGCTTTGTAACAGTTAAACAAACTCCATTTAATGCAACGCTTTGACCAATTTTTAATCCCTTGGATTGTTTTCCTAAATCTACTGTCATTTGTATGGCACTACGATTCCTAGTATTTTTAGAAATGTTTTTTACTTTACCTGTACCAACTATAATTCCTGTAAACATTACTTATCAATGAAATTTTCTTTGTTATTTGAATTTTAAGATTAATCCTAATATGGAGTTCCTTTTTCTCTTTGATTTTTGAATGCTTCAATATACCACTCAAATTCATCTAAAAACCGGTCAGCTCGTTTTTCATAACTTTCATCTAATAATTTTCCATCATCATCAAATACCTTTTTTACTTTTGAAATTGAAAGCAGTGAAGAGATTGCTGGCGCACCAAGTTCTGCAAAAATTTGTCTGAGATGATTTCCAGCAAGGCTTCCACCAAACCCACCAACAGAATATGAAACTATTGCTGATGGTTTGAAAAAATATTCTTCAAGAAAGTAATCCAGAGTGTTTACCATTGCAGGAGATGGACTATGATTATATTCTGGTGTAACAGGAAGGTATCCATCTGCATTTTTTATTGCTAATTGCAGGTCTTTGATATTTTGAATAGGGTTTTCCATTTCTTTGTACATCCTATCTAAGAGAGGTAAATTTAGCTCCATTGGGTCTACAAACGTTATCTCATGTCCACGGTCTTTGAGTTTTTTTTCCATCCATCTGGCAACCTTTATTCCATTTCTATCTCGTCTAACAGAACCCACTATCAAAACAATTTTTGCCATAGGTATTACCAAACTTTAGTTTGTGTGATTACTTAAACTAAGATATTAGATATCTGATATGGCTGATTTTACTTTATCAATTGGAATGTCTGTTTTTCCATGATGGTGTTCAGCATGCTCTTTTATTTTTTGGAGTAATTCATCTTCACTCTCTCCAGTAGCTGACCAATCACATGGTGTACCAACATCAGTACACTTGAAACTTTTTGTCATTAAAATGAAAATCAAAAATCTGTTTTTAATGATTTATCCAAATTGGTATCAAATTATAATTTGAAAAAAAGGAGAAAGGTTCTACCTATACTTTTCTTGCTCTAGCAACAGCTTGCTTGTAGGCAGCCTTTCGTTTGTTTGCTGAACGCTCAGCAACTCTAAGTGCTCTTCTGGCACTTTTGACTTTAGCTTGTGCTCTTTTGAGTTCAGTTTTTCTTTTGTTAGCAGATCTTTGTGCAATTGCTTTTGCACCACCAGTTCGGCGCCTACTTCCTTTTCGGCGTTTACCACCGCTTCTGCGTTTACCGCCACTTCGGCGTTTAGCGCTTCGTCTTCTAGCTGTTCTGCGTCTAGAACCGCCTGAACGTCTACTTTTAGCACGTCTACGTCTTGCCATTAATGCAACGAATTTCTTATTTCATAAAAATACTGTAAGTACAATTTGTTTTGCAATTAGTCAAAAGAGTCAAGGGTAATTTAGCATGTTTTTATAATTTTCCAATGAGTTGTTCTTAGTTTATTCGTAAAAATTAGCCAATTTTACCTTTTAGAACAACTTTTTCAGCTGTTTCAGCTGGATTTGCTCTATCAATGTATCTAATTTCATACCAATCACCAATGTGCATCACTTCTCCGTCAATTATTCTTGGAATTTCAATTTTTACTTCAAAAATGTCAGTGTTTGGTCCTGTTTCAATTAAAAATCCTGAATTTGCACGAAACAATGGATTAGCTAATGTTGTTCTGACACCACCTTCTGCTCTAAACTCAAACGCAGTTAATGGAATTTTGTCTTCATCTTTTGAATCAAGGTTCGCATCTGGCTCGTAAATTCTTAGAGTGAATTCTCTGCCAATTCTGCTGCCACCATCTTTTTCAACTTTGGAAAAAGAGCTTGAAAGTCTCACTGATTGTTCAATTGTTTGCTGCTCTCCTGCATGATCTGATTGATCCAAGTATCTTACTCGAACAATGTCATCTTGTTGCAGTGGCTTTCCATTTACAGTTGCAGGCAATGTTATTTTTAGGAAAAATTTTCCAGAGTTTGGAGATGTTTCAACCATTTTTGATGGGACTGCAATTGGTACGCCGTTAACTGTAGCTTCAATCAAACCATTTGTTGAGATTTCATCAATTCCGTTTGGACTAGTGTTTAGGTCCTGATCATTTACATAAAAATTCAAAGTAGTTTTTGATGTAGCTGGAATTGTTTGAATTGTTTGAGATGGTGTTTGTGGAATTTGTGATTTAGAATCTAATCGTATTACATTTTTTTTGAGCAAAAATTCAATGCTTGATGAAAACTCTCCATTTGAAATTACTCCATTTGCCCACCAGTCAGCACTTTTTTTTATCCAATCTGGAATTGTTGGATCTGCATTTTGTTGAATCGTAACTTGTGGGGCTTGGATGATTCCTTCCTTTATCATGTATTCAATTCCTGCAACAAATTCAGAATCTGCGATCTGGCCGTTTGCCCACCATCCTGCATTATTTCTGACCCAGTCTGGAATAGAGATTTCAGCAAAGGTTGCATTTGATATGGAAAACGATACAAGAAGAAATACAATCGATAGTAAAAACAAGGAAAGATTGTTCATATTTTTTATAATTTTTTTTAGTCTTTAATCTCTTCTTCCAAATTGTCCATAAAGATCTGATTTATCTAAAATAATGACCATAAAAAATAGTGGCTATAATTTATGGTCGTGCAGAGAGTGAAAAAGAACTTTTAAAAAATTATCCAGATGAGGTGAAGAGAATTGAAGATATCCCTAGAATGTATGAGCATTTCAAAGCAAAAGTAAACGAAGAAGAGAGGGGATTTTTTGCTGGTATAAAAAAATGGAATAAACAGAGACAAGTCAATAAATTTGAAAAAAATAAGGATAATCCATTTCATGCAGGGGCAAGAGGGGAGTTACAGGTTTTAGACAAATTATCTCATCTAACTGATGATTATCATGTATTATGTGGAGTAAACATCGCATTACCTAACTATGTCACCTACAATGGAAGAAAAAATCTAAGATCAGCACAGATGGATTTTGTGGTTGTATCAAAAAAAGGAGTAATTCTGATTGAAGTAAAAAACTGGAGTACAGATTACTATAATCAAAACAAAGACCTTAGTCCACATGAACAAGTTGACAGAGCGGGATTGGTACTGTGGATTGGATTAAAATCATGGAGGAATCCTAGAAATCCCCGAGTAACAAAGGTGTTACTGTCATTACGAGGAAATATCAAGTATGAACCTAGATACAAGTATGTTTTAACTTCAGATTTGAATAAAATAAATTATTTTGTTGAAAATAGAAAAGAAGAGTTTTCAGATAAAGATGTTGAAAGAATCGTTGGTCGTTTGAAGGGTTATGTGACAAATTAAGAAAAAACGACCTAAAACGTAAATCCATCTTTGAGCATTGCAGCCAACTCACTTCTGGTATTATCCTTATCCAGAGTAAATGTAAGATTTTGCAATAAGGTTTCAATCAAAGTGCACTGGTTTTTTGTAAACTGGTAATAGCATTCTAGAACCTCTTCAAATGTGTTTGAACGCCTATATCTTTCCCAAAAATTATCAGACATTATCTGATAATTTATGAGAAACTGTCTGATTGGTTCTCGAACATTTGGAGATGAATTGTGTTCAAGAAGTTTCAAAAGCAAGTACTCTAGTTTGCTATCTAATTTAGCATCATGAATTGCTTGATAGACACTTTCGGATTCGATGGTATGGTATACTCATAATAAAATAAAACAATTGAATCGAGATAGGAGACGAGGAAGTTTTACTCTATTCCGTGGAGGATTCTACGGATAGAGTTGTACGATTTTTTTCCGGGCACTCCCAGATTTTTACCTTGGATCGTACCGCAACGAAAGTTTCCTATCGTTTTTTCCTCGTCGTATAATATTAGTCAAAATGATATTTAAGGTAATTCAGAAAAAACTGATCAATCATTTGTATTAATATATTTAAAATAAACAAATTTTAAGATTATTCCTAATCCGCTTCATATATGATGTATGTATTTACTAAAGGATGGGGTAAGGTTATGCCAGAGGCGTATGTTTTAATAAATTGTGATTTAGGTTCTGAAGCATCAGTCATTGAGGAGCTAAAACATGTAGATACTGTAAAAGAGGTTCATGGAACTTTTGGCGCATATGATATTGTTGCCAAAGTAGAATCCGATAAACCAGAGTCGTTAAGAGAATCAATTACTTGGCAGATTAGAAAAATCAACAATGTAAGATCAACATTAACTCTAACGGGGATAGAAGGACAAAATTAAACTGGTGATTGAGACGAACGGTTTTGATACAATACAAATCAAATGCAAACTTTGTGGCAAAGTAATTGGAATGATTGAACATGATGCAGAAATTGTTTTCCCAAAGTGTGGTGATTGTGCAAATCCATTACCAGGGGGTGATGATGTTTTGTATTCAATAAACAATATTACTAGATCACAATAATTTTTTATTTTTTAGTAATATCAAGTAGTGCTTTTGCACGTTTGTAGTGTACTTCATCGATCATTTTTCCATCAACAGTAGTAGCGCCTTTGCCTTTTTTTGATGATGCTAAATACACTGTACAAACTTTGGTTGCCCATTCAATTTCAGTTTTGTTGGGATGATAGCTCTTGTGTGTAATTTCAATTTGATCAGGATGAATAATTGTTTTTCCTGAATATCCAAGCTCTTTTCCAATTTTGCAATCATTTTTTAATCCTTTTTCATCTTTGATATCTTGCCAAATTGCATCAAGAGCTAGTACACCAGCTGCTTTTGCATCAACTGGAATTTTTGCTCTAGCATATTTTGCACCTTCTGGTTGCTTTGTGTATTCTATTCCCATATCATTTAGCAAGTCAAACACTCCAAAAACAAGAGCTGAAACACGTTTTGAGCTTGAAGCAATATCATAGGCATTTACTACTCCTTCAGCAGACTCAATTGAAGGCATTATTTCAATTGGGCGTAATTTTCGTTTTTTTTCGAGGCTAGAAATTGTCTTTTCAATTTTTTTCAATTCCTTAGAATTATTCACTTTTGGAATAACAATTCCATCAATTCCCTTCTGAACAATTTCTTGAAGGTCTGCAGGAATCTTGCCTGAAATAGGAGAGTTTGTGCGTGCAAAGACGGCTGGAGAGTATTTTTTTCTCTCCTTGAGGGCATTTTTTATCAGATTTCGTGCCTTTTTCTTTTCTTTATCTGGCACAGAATCTTCTAAATCAAAACAAACAATATCAGCAGGTAATGATTTTGCTTTTTCTAAAAAACGAGAATTATTTCCTGGAACAAAAATTAAGCTTCGATAAAGTTTTGTCATTAAATGACTAGGCCCCTTCTGGCTTCATTAAGATTTTGCCAAAGAGTCCTTTACCAGTAAGCATCTTAGTGTGAGCTTCTGCTGCTTGTTCAAATGTATAGGTTGAATCAATAACAGCTTTAATTTTTCCTTGACCCATCCAATACAATCCATCATCTAATTCAGCTTTGGTGCCTTGAGTCGAACCAAGAATGTTTGTTCCCTTAAAGAAAACATGACGCAAATCAGTTTTTGCATCATAGCC
>DASSAK010000054.1:0-14642 GCA_035685445.1 Nitrosopumilaceae archaeon | reverse complement strand
TTTATTTTCATAAAATAAATTACTCAGAAATAACATAAACAGTATGTTTGCATTGCACCCGTTTTTATACAAATGACTTGAGTTTATTTTCAATTTCTTGAGTATATTTAAAACTAAAATCAGTAAATAATTTTATTTTATCTTGGGCTAAAGCCATGGCTCCTGACTTGCTGTTCATTTGTTTTATGATTTCTTTTTGTTCATGAAGAGATTTTTCTAATTCATCTCTAGACTTTTTATTTAATTCATTTACAAGGAAACGAAATTCATTTTCTAATCTGTTGGTTGTTTCTGGATACAATGGTGGCTCCCCTCCAATTATTTCTTTAACAGCAATACTACCAAACACTTTTTTGTTTAAATCCATATATGCCGTTTTTCTTCAAATACGTATTTAATCGATGCTTTATTCTATTCTTCTGTAAATTACTTTGAATTCCTCAGCAAGGTTGTATGCTATGTTTAGTAAGTGTGTCATTTGATTCATTGTTTTTTTATTTTTTGAACATTGACGTAATATTGTCAGGGCTTTCATTGCAGAATTTATTTCCATTTGCTTGTTGCCTGACCAACACTTGAAAGCTTCTGACACATCAAAACAAAAGTTAAGGACATATTCCTCCCAATTCTTTATTGATGTTTGTGGTTTGGAACCAGTTGGAAATACACTAGCTCCGAGTTCACGAAATTCATTTCCTCTATCGAGAAGAAGCATTTGTAAGGCCCTTCTCATTCTCTTCTCTTCAAATTTGTGAGCTAATAGTATGCTCATACTTCAACATTATATTACGTCAATCTGAAACATAAGCATTTAGAATGCATTGCATTTCGTATCACGAATTGAAAAATTGATGAAAAAATTATAACAAATATTGAAAGTTGTATATGTCTAGTTTGTAAAAATTATAATTTTGGTTCTATATTTTGAGGTTTATGTTACGTATTCTTTCATTATGAATGCAATCAATAGTCATGCTCGCTAAAATCAGAACCAAGTGGGATTGTAGCAATTATAGTAGTTTCTGTAGTTTGGCACTTTAAGTTCTTGTCTGGAACAAACTGATGAAAAATTTCTTTCAACAACTGTTCTGTAAAAAATGACCATTTTAATCCCAACTCATGTTGTATTATGAAATGATGTAAATCACCTTCTATTCTATGATCGGATTTCATTCCAGACGCTCTTATGTAGTCCTCTAACGTTTCAATGCATCTTTTTAGATCATAGTTTCCTTTCATAAACAGAACAGAATCTTTTATCACAGGTTTTAACGCTTTGATAATTTCGTTGATTTCTTCACCACTCATTTCATTTCCAAGTGTATCAAGAATTTTTTTGGGAACTGGAATCATTCCAATTTTATCACCAAATCTGTCCCACTGGACATATTTTTCTAAAATTTGTTTTACTAAGACATTTTGAGAAATGTTTTTCTGCATAGCTTCGGTTTCAAGCTCTTCTACAACATTAGCTGGTAATCGATAAGTTATACTTCGAGTTTTTTCTTTTTTGGGCGAATGTGGTTTTCTTTTGGCTGTTTTGCTTTCCAAGTCCAAATAGGATCGACTTTAGGCTACATGTAATATAAGATATGTTTTTTTCTAGTGCCTATAGCGTTTTTGTGTAAGTATCTGCAGGATTTACCGAACCTAATTCATTACTTTTTGAAAGATCTCCCTCTAAAAGTCCTGGACCAATGTGAATTTTGTCAATATGAGAAGACAACGTCTGCTTATCATCAAATTCAGAGGAACAATATGGACATTTGATTTTGTTTGGAATCTCCAATTCTGGAAGGGCAATTGCATATTCGTTCATATCGCCAACAATTTTCTTTCGAGAAATTACCCCAATTGGTCTTTTATCATCATGAACAATCAATCTCCTGATGTTGTGCTTGTTCATCAATTCAATTGCGTCTTTGACTTTAGAATTCTTGTGAATCTTGATGATTGATTTATGTGTAATGTCTTTAACTAAAATTTTTGAAGGATCAATTCCTTTCGCTACAACTCCAACAAGAATGTCCTTATCAGTAATGATTCCAACTACAGAATCATTCTCAAAAACCAAAACACTATCAACCTTGGAGTCTGCCATTACTTTTGCAGCATCGGTAACGGTAAGCTCACTTGAAACTGCCGTTAATTTTGGATTTGTAAATTTAGAAATTGACTCATCAAGCATTTCTACTGACATGATTAACGTAACTCAAATCTTCAATATAACTTAGGAGCTCTTTTCCAATGCTGAGAACTATTTTTCAGATTCATCTTCATCTACAAAGTCATCTAATAATTTGAATTCTTCTTCATCAGAGTATGCAGCTTCTGCATGCTCACTAATATCCAGTCCTGCCTCTTCTACTTCTGCTGACACTCTAATTCCAATAAATCGTTTAATTATCTTCATAATGATCCAAGTTCCACCAAAACCTAACGCACTTGCAATTCCAACTCCGGCCATTTGAATGAACATTTGGTCAGGATTTCCAAATAGAATACCATCTGGTCCAGAAGGATTGATCATAGAGCTTGCAAAAATACCAATTGAAAGCGATCCAATAATGCCCGCAACCCCATGGACTGAACTAACATCAAGCGCATCATCAATTCTTAATTTTTCTTTGAATAATGTTACTCCATAGTATGACGCAAGCCCAATAGCAATTCCAATTATAAATGAATGTTCTACACTAACAAAACCTGATGCTGGAGTAATTCCTGCAAGACCCGCAATTGCGCCATTGATTGCGGCAACAACACTTGGCTTGCCTGTTCTTTTCCAAGATAATCCAACCCAAATTAACGCAGAAACAGAAGATGCCATATGTGTAACAATAACAGTATTTCCTGCAACACCGCCAGAGGCTAAGGCGCTCCCTGCATTAAATCCAAACCAGCCTAACCAAAGCAAAGAAGAACCTAAAACTGCTATAGGAATACTATGTGGAACCATTATTGCTGGGCCATAATTTCTTCTACGTCCAAGTACCATCGCAGCAGCTAAAGCTCCCATTCCAACACTTGTGTGAATTACAATTCCTCCAGCAAAATCAGCAACTCCAAGTTCTGCTAACCAACCACCGCCCCAGACCCAATGAACCAATGGGTAATAAATGAAAATAGACCAAGCGGCAATGAAAACAATAAAAGATCTGAATCTCATTCTTTCAGCAATTGTTCCAGTTAACAGTAAAGGCGTAATTGCTGCAAACATTAATTGAAATTTAGCAAATAATACCCCTGGTATAGTTGGCGCATATTGCTCTAAAGGCTCATCCCATGGAACTCCTTTGAGAAAAATCCAATCAAAATTTCCTGCTAACCCACTTGATTCATCAGGCCCAAATGCCAAACTAAATCCAAAAGTAAACCACATTACACTAAGAAGGGCAAGGCCAAAGAAAATCTGCATAAAAATTGAAACCGCATTTTTTTTCCGTAAAAGACCCGATTCAAAAAGCCCAAGTGCAGGAATCATTAAAAGTACTAGACTACCTGCAACTAACATCCATGCAGTGTCTCCAGTATCAATAGGCAAGGATTTTTCTTTTTACAAATTATATAAAAAAGCAAATTAAATTATCATTTATGAGATTCAGGTTTGGAATTTTCAAAAATCTATTATAAGAAAAAACAAAAAAGCTCAATCCTTGATTAGAATTGAAATTGTTCTAGGTAAAAACGATGTAATGGCAATTAGTGAGGCATTAAAAAAAATTCCAGTTGGAGGAATCACTGTCACAAAAAAAAGGGGTAGAGGAAAAAACCCCCCGCCTGAAATTCATGCATCAAAAGGAACCGAAATATTCCAACCTCAGTTTGGAAACAAGTACATGATGGAAGTTCTAGTGCCCGATGAGAAAGAAGAGGAAGTCATTGAATTAGTTAAAAAAAATGCAAAAATAGGAAAAATTTTCATCACTCCCGTGTCTAGAGCCATAGATATAGCTACAGGAAAAGAAGGAAACGAAGCAATTTAGTTCTTGTAATTTTCTAAAATTTTCATTACTTCTTTGTCTGATACTTGATCAAAAGTTTTGTAAAACTGACCAACTGACGAAAAATTTTCAGGAATCTCTAATGCTATTATGGATGAAATTTTTTGTTTCATCAATTCATAAATACCTGATGGCATTACAGGAATTGCCAAAATAATCTTTTTAACATCTTGTTTTTTTAACCAATTTAAAATCGCAAATACTGTAGAACCAGTTGCAATTCCATCATCAACAAGAATTATGACTTTGTCATCAATATCGTACTCTGAATTACCACGATATTCTTCTAACCTTCGTTTTACTTCTATCTTCTTTTGTTCTATTTCATCAGTCAAATTAGGATATTCAACATAATTATCCCAATAATCACTTTGAAACAAAGTTCCATCATGTGTAATTGCCCCGATGGCAAATTCTGGGTTGTCAGGCGGTGTAATTTTTTTAGAAATAGCAATATCTAGTTTGCAACCAATCTTTTTTGCAATCTCATGACCAACAATTACTCCGCCCCGAGGAATAGCTAATACAAGAAAATTATCTTTTTCAATCAAACTAATTTTTTCAGCAAGCAACTGACCTGCTTCAATTCTGTTTTTAATCATTTTACAATTAACAATTTTTTCTTATAACTCATCTTTAATTCCTCCCGCCTTTTGCTCCTTCGAAATTTTAAAAGACTCATCCTTTTCTAGCGCTTTAACTTTTTCATAACATTCTGAACATATGTGCAATTGATCCAAATGTTGTGTTTTACATTCCTTTAGACAAATATCGCATACAGATTTTCCAAAAACTTTCTTTATTGAATTGATTACTTTGGTTATGACACTATTACACGAAAATATTACTTAAGCAAATCATTCCCCTATGACTTGTAGTACAAGAGTACGGTTTCTACTCTTTGTATCTAATTCAATGAACACAATCTGCTGCCATGTTCCAAGTAACAATTCACCATCTGTGAATGGAACAGTAATTGATGGACCAACTAGAGATGCTTTTACATGAGAATGTCCGTTTCCATCATGCCACATCTGTTCGTGACCATATTCGATATCTTTAGGAGCAAGTCGTTCCAGCATGTCTGGAAAGTCTTTTTTCAGGCCAGGCTCAAACTCAATTGTCGTTAATGCACCAGTTGAGCCTGAAACAAAAACTGTTACTGTACCTGATTTGATGTTGCTGTCTTGAACAACTTTTTCCACATCATCTGTAATATCTATAATATCATTTTCACCTTTTGAATGAATCTTGATTGTTTTTGAAGCTACGACCATTGTTTAACGCAATTCAGATATTTGTATCAATTATAAAAATTAAAATGCATATAATGAAATTGTAATTTAATACATCTCTTTATATTTTGATTTTAATTGTTCATGTGGTCCCGCAACAGTAAATGCTTTTACAATGTCAGTCTTACTAATAACACCAACTAAGTTTTTTGAGTTATCTACTACTGGAATTCCATTTATTTTGTTTTTAACCATAAGGCTTGCAGCAGAAGCTAAATCTTCTTCCTGATTAATTGTAAGGATTTCATCAGTTAACATATTTTCAACAGTTAGTGATTCACCTTTTTTAATTGGAAGCAGATACTCCCTAGATCTTGTTTGGTCTTTAGTAAAATAATCACTGTGAGTTAAGAAAGTGTTTGTTGTAATAAGACCAATTGGTGAACCATTCTCATCAGTTACAACTAGTCTTGAAACTTCATTGCGATTAATTAAATCGAGTGCAAATTTAAGAGAATCAGTCTTCCTGCATGTGACTACTTTTTTACTCATAAAATCTTTGATGATATATTTTCCACCAAAGGCAACAGCATACGCTTTTGCAATATCTGTTCTTGAAACAATACCAGTTAACTCACCGTTGTCATTTGTCAAAACAACGCATCCAATTTTAAAAGTGTCCATTCTAGATGCACATTGTACAAAATGATCATCCAAACCATCAACCAATGAAATAACGTTTTTTTGCATTACATGATTGATAGGTACCTCATCAATTGCTCTGGCAGTTTTATCATTTTCAAGAAATCTGTTGATGTCTCTTTCTGTAACTACTCCAAGTGGTTTGTTTTTGGCAGAAACAACAATATGTTTGACAAAATTTGTTTGCATTTGTTTTAAAGTTTCAAAAATTGAAGTATCAGGACTTACTGTAATAACTGGTGTTGAATACCCTTCTTTCATAAAATTAATTTGTCGCTCTTTTTGATTTAAAATAACATTTTGATTATCAGACATGATTTTCTACCATAAAATAATGGAAATGTTCCTATGATGGATTAGGAACAACTTCAATTTCTACATAGTTTCCATTAAATGATGTAGAAATTGCTTTGATTTTGCTTCGATAAAGAAAGTATTTTTTGCCATCATCACTAATGGAACCAGATATTCCCAACAATTTGTTGTCATGAAGCGTTTGAAGTCTTCTGTAAACAGTGCTTATTGGAATTTTTGTTTCAGCACTAATTTCCATAGCAGATTTTGGTTTGTCCATAGTGTTTTCAAGAATTGCTCTGCAATATCTATCTGACATTACTTCTAAAATTGCGTCTTTCTTTTCAGTTTCTTCTATTTTTCTACCCGTGACTAGAGTTTGCATGGTGTACTTTGGTCATTTTTTGATATATTGAGTAAGTACGCATTGCCATGCAATGCAATCGACCTTTTATTGTGCCTAGAATTTTTTGATTCTAAAGTGTGAAACCCAACCTAGAAAATTTTAACAGAATTAAATTGTAATGAATTTGAATCTAAATTGGTGAAAATTCTCTGATCTCAATTATTGGCAGCGGAAGGGTTGGCTCTGCTGTAGCATATTTAGTCGCTTCAACAGCACTTGATGATATTCTTTTGGTAAACCGTACAAAGACAAAAGCAATTGGAGAATCTCTTGATATTTCAAATACAATTCCAGAAGGAAGCTCAATTTCAGTTGAAGGGACAGATGATTATTCATTAACAAAAGACTCCAAGCTTGTAGTAATTACCGCAAGTGCAGCTGTTTACACAAAAAGTAGAACTGAAATGATTGGCGAACAGATTAAAATGGTTAAAGACATTGCAAAAAAAATCAAAACCCATACTCCAAATTCTAAAATTATAATGGTTTCAAATCCCCTTGATGTTCTAACCTATGTTTTTCTAAAAGAAACTGGATTTTCACGAGAGCAGGTAATTGGTGTCGCTTCGAGTCTTGACACAAGCAGATTTCGATATCTCTTGGCCAAAGAGTTTGCTGTACCACAATCAGAAATTAGAGATGCATTAGTTCTTGGAGAACATGGCGATTCAATGGTTCCAATTTTTTCTAGAGCAAAAAAGAACGAAACACCCGTTTTAGAATTATTAGACTCTGCTCAAATTGAACAAATTACAAACAATCTAAAAAATTACTGGACAACACTTCGTGAATACAAAAGCCGCTCTGTCTTTGGTATTGGTAAAAATACATTTGATGTTGTAGAATCCATGATTAAAGAGCAGAATCTGAGCATTCCATCATCTGTTCTGTTAAACGGAGAATATGGGATATCAGATGTATGTCTAGGGGTTCCTACAAAATTAAGTAAAGATGGATTAGATGGTATTGATAAAATCAAACTTGAAGAAAATGAATTAGACTCTCTTCAAAAATCTGCAAAAATAATAAAAAATTACATTTTGACTGCTACGATCTAAATCATCAATACAAATTATCACAGCTGAAAATCATCTTTTTGTCTTATATGCAGAACTAGGCAAAAAATTGCATGGCAACAAAATTTAACAAAATATTGGTCCCACTAGACGGATCACAAAACTCTATGCGGGGTCTGGATCAAGCTATTGCAATTGCAAAACCTAGCGGTGCTCAAATTACAGGATTCTATGTTTTTCAGTTACCATTAACTGCAGGAATCAAATATACTCAAAAGATGAAAGATGCTGCACAAGATAAAGCAGTAAAGGCAATTGGCCCTGCAATGAAAAAAACTCAGCAGGCTGGGGCAAAATTTCAATATAAAACAGGTGGCGGAAACGTAGGAAATGAAATTGTAAAATGCTCAAAAAGGAAAATACAACATGATTGTAATTGGTGCAAGGGGAATTACTGGCGCCAAGGAGAAGTTCTTAGGAAGCGTATCAAATCACGTTATGCACAAATCAAACGTTCCTGTTTTAGTTGTAAAATGACTAATTACAATTAACCTTTATCTTATTTTCAATCAAATTATGATATGAACTCTATTGATAAAAAAATTGTAATCATTGGTATTGTTGCGGGTATTGTTGGTTTGGCAGTGATGATTGGTTTTATTGGACAGGGAAACGTAAGACATGTTGCAATTTTCTGGCAAGAAAAAGTAGAACAGACTGTAGTATTCGAAGATATTAATGGAACAGTTCAACTGCGAGGAATTGTTGGCATATCAGGAGAACCCAATCCCACATTAATTTCAAGAACTGGCTTTGCATATCTTTTAACAGTTGTAAATGACGGTGAAAAAAATCATAGACTATACATTGATGGATTGAATGTTCAAACAGATCTTTTAGATCCAGGAGAACGAGAAACCCTAACAATTTATCCAACGGAAGAAGGAGTTTACAATTATTATGATAAGCGAGAACGGCTAAAATTGTTAGGCCAATTAAAAATTGTATCAGTGGTGCCTAGTGATGAATTCCAAGGACCTCTTAAGGATCTAATTTAATAATTTTTTCAAAATAATATCCACGTATAGTATTAATTCACTGAAAAGCCAAGAACACTAGGGAAAAATGATTGAAAATAATTACCAGATTTTAGGGGTTCGTGAGGGGGCCACCAGAAAGGAAATCCAGGATGCATTTAGAAAATTAGCTCTTGAACACCACTCCGATAGAGGAGGAGACATTGAACAGTTTAAAAAAATTAAACAGGCCTATGATGACTTGAAGCTTGGAAAAAAATATCCTGACTCTCTTGAAGAAAGAAGAAAAAAATCCAAAGTTTATAGCTTTGATGAGGAAGAAGAAATTTTAAGAAACAAAATTCTTGCAGAAGATCTTTCAAAAGATATGAAAGTTGCTGAAGAGTGGGCAGCTGCCTTAAATCGTGTGGATTCTACAGGAACTAGACTTTTTGGATCAAAAACTCTTGGAGAAATTGAATTTGAAAGAAAAGCAAATGGCGCTCTTTCAATAAAAGGAAATTACAAGGCTGGTAGTCTAACATATGATGGTCCAATAATTATGCAGGGAAATATTACTAGCCCATCTTGGAGTGAAGACTACAAAACAAATATCAGGGTTTCAAAAGGTGATTTTAAATTTATTAATCCACTTGAAAACAAATACAAAATTGATAATGGCGCAACAATAATTGCAGATAATGGTGATATTGTTGTTGGAAACGTATTTGGTAGAAAAGATAAGGTACAAGATCCTACAGGAAAAGTTGGATTATACATTGTTAAAGAACATAGAACGCGACTTGTTGCACCAAAAGGAAAAATAATTGTTGAAAACGCTGCAAATACTGTTTCATTAGAGGCAGATTCAATTGTAATTTTAAATCTTGAAGATGATGTTCATGTTAAAGCAAGAGAGATCTTAATCTATGGTCATAAATTAACATATGATGTCAAAGTCGAATTAAAAAAAGATGGATTTATCAGATTTTTCGAAAATTTTTCTGTTCAGGGTTTGAGTGATGATGCAATTATTGCATTAGATAATGGAAAAACAATTCGACTTCGGGAATTAAAAATCAAAAAGATAAAGGACATACCACCAGAATTTATCAAAAATGAGAACAATTTCTCAAAAGATGATACGATGGTAGGAAAAGGATTTACAATTACCTATGAAATGATTGATAATTTTGATAAAAAACCAAACAAATCAAAGAAAAATAACTGGACATCAAAATTTGGCGGTTTTGCAAAACCATGACTAGATGGAAGTTTTCTTCTTCTGACAAAGAATGGCATCAAACAATTCTTAATGCATTTGAAAATATACTTGATCTCAAAGTGAAACCAGTCCTAGTCTATGATAGAAAATATTTCTCAAAATATCTTTACGGAGGTGGGAAACACCCAAATTCCGTATGGGCCGAATGCGTCAAAGAAACTGGAATGATTTGGCTTAATCCACATCTTTCCACCGAACCCAAAGTCGAAAGTATAAACACACTATATCATGAATGCCTTCATATCAAATATCCAAAAATGCATGAAAACAAGATAAAAAAACTAGCTGACAAGATGATCCCCCTCACTAAATCTATGACTACGAAGAAAAAGAAATTCGATATTGTTCACATCAAATGACATTAATTTTCATTATTGATTCTCATAAATGATATTGTGGGCTTAGTTTTTAGCATAATTTAATAAAACTAATACGTGAAACAACAAAAAAAAATTCTAGGAATTATAATCTTAGCTTCAATTGTCACCATTTCAGCAACTCTTTATCAAAGTGTTTCAGCTCAAACAGTTCCAGACTGGATTAGAAACACCGCATTGTGGTATGGTGAGGGAAATATTTCAGAAACAGAATTTCTTAATGCAATAAAATACCTTCTTGAAAACAAAATTATCGTTATAGAATTTGAAGAAGAAAAGCCTGTCAAGTCAGGCACTGCTAATGTTATAATTCCACACGGAAATTATGATGTGGCAAACTCTGCATTTTATATTCCACTTCATTTGGAAGTTAAAACTGGAACTACTGTTGTATGGATTAATGATGATACTGTTCCACATACTATTCAAAGCCAAGATGCTAAAGGAAACGTTATTGGATTATTCAACAGCGCTCCCTTGAAAACAGGTGAACGATTTGCACATACATTTAATGAAGGAGGCGTCTACAACTACTTTTGTACTTTACACCCTTGGCGAATAGGGGTTGTCACTGTAACCTGATCAAATTGAGAAATACTTGATAAACAGTAAAAACAATTAAAATTCCAATTGACACTATCATTTAGTCTAGATAAAAAATTAATTCTACTGGTAATGCTTGTTGCCGTTGTAGCACTCTCAATCACTGCATTTCTAAGTTTTACCTATGCTGATCAAATTCTTAAAGAAAGAGTAGGTTCTCAGCTAATCAGCGAATCAACAGTTAGAGGCGACTCTATCAGAATACTATATGATACAAGAATTAAAGAAACTCAAATTTTAGCAAACGATCCAATGATTCAAATTTTAGTGTCTGAGCTAAATACTAGTTATAACAATCCTGCATTTAATTCAATTTTAAGTGAAAAACAACGAGACTTTTTAATTCAAGTGCAAGCATTTCAAGAATTAGTTGGATTTTCAATTGGTTTTGAAGACGTCAAAATAATTGGCAAAGACGGAACAGTATTTTTTTCTCTTGGGAGAATCACCACAAATGATTTTTCAAAAGATCCATTGTTTACAAAAGGCTTGAATGAAGCCTTTGTTGATTTTGAAAAGGTTTCTTCTGGAAGAAAAATGATTGTCGCAACTCCAATTTTTGAAAGAAATAACAAAGTTTCATCTGAACCAATTGGAGTAATAATTGCCAAAATGCGTACAGCATCAATTGATGAAATTCTCTTAAACAGAAGTGGACTTGGCGAAACAGGAGAAGTCTATATGGTAAATGAAGATAATCTAATGATCTCTGAATCAAGATTTCTTGAAAATGCTCCATTTAATCAACTAGTTGATACCTTGCCTGTCACAAAATGTTTTGAAGATGGTTCTGAAGTCGTAGGATTTTATCAAGATTATAGAGGAATTCCAATTTATGGTTCTTCATATTGTGCACAAGATTTAGGGTTTGTACTGTTGGCCGAAATTGATCAAGCAGAAACTGTACAACCAATCTTAATTCTTCAGGATAGAATCTTCCAAACTGGATTAATTATTACTGCGGCAATGGCAGCAGTTGCCTTTTTCCTATCAAAGCAAATTTCAAGACCTCTAATCAAACTAAAAAATGCCGCAAATGAGATTGCAGGAGGAAATTTTGAGGTTAGAACTGGCATTAAAACTAGTGATGAAATTGGAGATCTTTCTACTACCTTTGACTCTATGGCAAAAAGACTTCAGGAATCAATAATTGCCATAAAACAAAGAGAAGAAATAATTAGACAACAACAAGATATTTTGCTTCAATTTTCTGAGTTTAGTGAAAAATACTGCGTCTGTTTTATTGATGTTATAAACTCCACAAAAATTACTGCCACTTTATCAGATACGGAAACAAGTGAATTTTATAGAATCTTTCTAAACTCTTCAGCTGCAATTGTAAGAAAGTTCGATGGAGTTGTGGTGAAAAATATAGGCGATGCTCTTTTGTTTTATTTTCCTAAAACAACATCTAAAGACAAATCAATATTCAAACGAGTTATTGACTGCTGTTTTGCTCTTAGTGATGCACATGAAGAAATAAACGACAAAATGGCCAAAGCAAATCTACCATTTGTTGATTACAAAATTAGTGCAACATATGGTTTAGTTAGAGTTGCAAAAATAGCAACCTCCTCAGTCGATGATATTTTTGGTGCTGCAGTAAATAGATGCGCTAAAATTAATTCCTATGCTCCTCCTAACAGCCTTATAATTGGCGAAGAACTTTATGAAAATGTAAAAGATCTTAAAGAATATACATTTCATAAAATAGGTACTGGCTTAATATCTGAAGAGTATGGCTTTTCTGGATATGTTGTTTCAAGAAAGGGAAAAGAAGAGAAACATTACGAAATTCTAGGGGACAACTAATCCAGAAAAACAAATTATTTCTCTTCTGGCGCCTATAGTTGTTAATGAATATTAATAGAACAAGTAATTATCAGCCTTGATTTTTAGCTAACTATCAAGCTTGAAAATCATTTTTTGAAAATTTGCTTATGTTTATATGAAAATAACTTTGCAAAATAATTTGTATTGAAATTATTGCTATCATTTTTTACACTTTTGGTCGTTCTTTTCTCATTTGCCTATGCTGAAGAATACACAGTCTCTATTCCGTTTGGAGCGTATAATCCTGAGCTAAATACTCCTGCAGACGCATGGTATGCTCCAGCCTTTCTACCAATTGAGGTGGGAGATACTGTAATCTGGCAAAATAATGATAGAGAACCACACACTGTAACCAGCGGTCAAGGTTCTGGAAGATTTGGTTGGATGAGTGATGATTACGGAACACCAAATGGTCTTTTTGATAGTGATCTCTTTGCACCAGGGGAATCATGGTCACATACTTTTTCAGAAAAAGGCACATTTTCTTATTTTTGTATAATTCATCCCTGGATGGAAGGCGCAATAATTGTTAATCCAAAAATTCCAGATCATCCTGTTGATGGTTTTGGAAATAAAATTGAAGAGTTTCCAATTATTGCTTATACAACTGACGGAGTTGTAGAAATAGACATGACATGGGAACCAAATATAATAAAAACAAACGAAAGAGTTGTTTTTATCTATCATACATATGATCCAGCAACTAATACCAACCTAGACAAAATGAGCTACGATATAATCATAAAACAAAACGGTAAGGAAATTTTCAGAGATGAAGGATTAACAAATGTTGGTGGAGATTACAGAAATTTCTTATTTGAAGAGCCAGGACCAGTTGAAATTATATTTGAAAATGTAGTAAGCTGGGGTACATCAGGAATTGAAAGTGAAGCAAGGGGTCAACCATTACATCCTTCACTAAGATCAGTACAATTTAGCACAATAGTCTTTGAAAATACTGACAATGAATTTGTGCTACCAAAAATTATTCAACCAAAACAAACTTTCCAATTATACTATGAAGTCGCAGTAGCTATAATTGTAATACCAGCTGCATTGTTAATTATTGTAATAATTTTGATGATTAGAGGAAAGCCCCTTTCAAGATATCATAATCAAAAATCATCTCCAATCTAGTATCCACTCTAGGAGATTTTAAAAAGAAATTAAAATTGATTGAACTGTCTTAGTCTACTAATTCAGTCCAACCTTTTACGAAGACTGAATTCTTGTAGAGAGGAACTGGTTGTCCAACTGTAAAGTCCATTGGTCTCATCCAAAAGATTGCCTTTGTTGGGCAAACTCCGATACATGCTCCGTCAGAGATGCATCTTTCTGGATAAAATACGAATGCTTTACCTCTTTTCCAGCCTTCAACAGGTTTTACTCTTAGCACATCAGGTCCCAAAGACGTGCAGATTTCAACACATAGTGCGCATCCAATACACATCTGTTCGCTAATGTCTGGTAAAATTGCTACTGGCATTACAATTGTTTTTTGTTTTTGGATCTTAATATAACTTACCCAAAAATCTTGTATTATAACGGCGTTTGAGAATTTTATAACAGTGTTAGATTTTCTGATCGCAAAACCGGCACTAAATTATTTTAATTGAATTGATAACAGATTGATCATCGCCAATAACCTCCATTATTATCTCAGAATTATTTTTTTTCAGATACATTTTTGTCATTTTTGTATCTATAATACGTCTACTGGTAGGAGATAACACCCATCCTTCCTTATCCTTTTTTCTTACCATGCTTGAAAACAAAACACAAGAGCCAGATTCTTTTGCTGAAAATACTAGCAGCATAATGTATGTATTAATCAGCCTACCAATGTCTTTTCCATCAAACAAATTGTAAAG
>DASSAK010000053.1:0-2626 GCA_035685445.1 Nitrosopumilaceae archaeon | reverse complement strand
AGTTGATTTTGAAGACAATGTACAGCACTATGAAAAAGCGATAAACTCTTTTACATTAGCAGCAGATATGCAAGAACCATTTAACGAAATTACTCAAGATGATATAGAAGTTACCACATCTACTGATGAAACAAATTCCGAGGGTGGTGGCTGCCTTATTGCTACTGCAACATATGGTTCTGAGCTAGCGCCACAAGTACAACAACTGAGAGAATTACGTGATGAAATTGTGCTTGAAACAGAATCTGGAACGGCATTCATGAAATCATTTAACCAATTTTACTATTCATTTTCACCTACAATAGCTGACATGGAAAGAGAAAACCCTGTATTCAAAGAAGCGGTAAAAATTTCAATTACACCATTACTTGCATCTCTTTCAATTCTAAATTATGTTGATATTGATTCAGAGCAAGAAATGCTTGGTTATGGAATTGGTGTGATTCTAATGAATGTTGGAATGTACTTTGCATCTCCTGCAATTATCATATACAGATTAAAAAAATAACTCTACCAGACATCATCAACTTCATCAAGAACTTTGTATTCTAGATCAACTTGTTTTCTAAATATTTTTAATCGTGATATGTCTCGACCAAAAAACAAATCAACTGTCCAATCAATCAACACACGAATTCGTTTATCCCATTTTGGAATTTTTCTCAGGTAAATGTTTCTCCAAATTAACCAAGCCCAAAAACCTGCTGTATTCATACCAAGAATTGTTGCAATGCCAGTACGCTTTCCAATGATTGCCATCTGGCCCTTTGATTTGTATGTGAATTTTTGCTTTGAACCGCTTGTGATTAACGCTTTAAGATTGTGAGCTGCAACTTTGGCCATTGCCTCAGCTAGCTGTGCAGTTGGGGGAAACGGCCTTTTAGTTTCTGGATTTATGAATAATGCACAATCTCCTATCGCAAACACTCCAGGAAAGTCTTGTACCTGGAGAAAATCATCAACAATTATCATTCCACGTTCGGTCTTAAACAATGAACGCTTGATTGTGTTTACTGGAGTTACCCCGGCAGTCCAAATCAATGTTTTTGTTTGAATTGCATTAATCATTTCATCTCCTTCGCTGAGTTTTTTTATTTTAACTTCGGTTCCATCAAAACTAGTAACCGCCGTCTTTAACTTTATTTCAATTCCTCTTTGTTCCATTTTTTTACGTGAAAACTTTGCTAAACTTTCTTCAAAACCCGGTAAAATATTTGGCAGTGCCTCTAAAATTATGACTCGTACATCATCGTCATTTATGTGTGGATAATGTTTTGTTACATCAGCTAACAAATCTCTTATTTCTCCTGCAGTTTCAACTCCCGCAAAGCCCGCACCGACTACAACAAAAGTTAACATTCCTTTTCTTAGAATTGGGTTTTCTTCATTTTCTGCTTGCTCTAACATATCTATGATTCTGTTTCGGAGCATCACTGCATCGTTTAGCGTTTTCATAGAGTAGGCATTTTTTTCAACATCTGCCATTCCAAAATAATTTGATTCACTACCAAGTGCTACAACCAAAAAGTCATAATGTAATGATATTCCACGTTTTTCAGCTGTCCCCCAAAGATTTACAATTTTTCCGTAAGGATCAATGTTTTTGATTCTTCCTTCATAGAACTTTGTTTTGTGAACAATTGTTCGAAGCGAAGTGATTGCGTGCCTTGTTTCAATCATTCCAGATGCAACTTGTGGGAGCAATGGAGTAAATAACAAGAAATTATCTTCAGAAACTAAAACCAGCTCTATTTCTGGATTATTTTTAAAATAAGATTCAAGATGCCTGGTGCACTCTACACCAGCAAATCCTCCACCCAGTACAACGATTCTTTTTTTGTCTCGTGCCATTTACAGGCGTACTCTCTAGGCCGGGAATATATTCGGTTTTATTGTTTTTCCTTACTCGTTTTTAATTTCAAACTTTTCCATTTTCAGAATGTCTGATTTGAGAATCCTAGTTGTACTATCATATGTGATAGTATATGGCGGATTCATTGTTTCATGATTTTTTACATGAGAAAATACAACATACTTGTCATTTTCTAAAAGAAGCAGGCCAGCTTCTTCTACAATGTATCCGCTACCCTTTGTTCTGCGGATGACTTCGCCTTTTGTTAGCTCATCATCATACCAATGGTGATCTACGTACTTTATGTAAACTATCTTGGTGGGCTCGTTTTCTTCGGCCATTTTTTAGAATCTTATGGCATCCACCTTATGTTTTATTCTTTTTTCAAGCCACGTTTAATCGTTGAACTTTCTCATTCCACTCTTTTGACCATTTTCGAATAAAGTAAACCAACGTGACATGCAAAGTACCAATGGAGCTAATCACATACAGCAAAAAAATTGGATTTGTATAAAGATCCAATGGACTTGTTACAGTACTCATATCAATGCTGGCCGATACTGACAATGATATTGGAGCAAATGCAAATCCTAAAGACAGGACAATTAGAATAAACTTTCTTAATTTTTGAATTCTGTAAAATGCCCAGATATCTATTGAGGGGATTAATGCAAAGATTGTTTGTCTTTTAATGCTGACAGGTTTTAGCTTTACCATACCCTAACAAAGTACGATTCCTAGAGTTTTATCAGTATGTAATTGTCACAAAATAAT
>DASSAK010000052.1:0-7292 GCA_035685445.1 Nitrosopumilaceae archaeon | reverse complement strand
TTAAAGTGAATTTATGTATTTGTATAAAATTTACCAGTACTTTACCTTGATTTTTTCAATTACTCGCTCGTGTTCAGCACCTTGTCTTCTAGCATATCGTTCCATTGCTCCTAATGGCACACCGCCAAGAGAACGGGCAATCATGTTGAACATGTATTTTTGAACTCCCAAATGACCAGTCTTGTTCATGAATTTCTTTATTCCATACTTGAAGTTGTGCTGCCAAGTTTTGTACATTACACCCAATTGAGCAGGAGACATTTCATTTCCAATGTGAAAGAAATCAGATTTTTCAAGCAATCCAATTGGAACAAACGTAAGTGGAGTAGTAGTAAACATTGATTCTGGTTGCTCTGTTTCTAATTCGTTAATTATTCGAATTGTTTCCCAAGCATCTTCAGGTGTTTCATCGTTATCAAGACCCATAATCAAAGTAAATGCTGGAACCCAATAATACTCATTTAGAGTCTTTACTGCCTCTTTTACAACCCAGTGCCATTCTTCAGGCTTGAATGGTGCAAGTTTTCTATCAGCATATTTTTCAATTAATCTCAAGCTTCCTGTTTCAAATCCACATTGAATTCCAGTCATATTTCCAGGACCAGACTTTATAATTTCTGAAATGTTTGGAATGAGTTTTTCATCTGCAATTGCTCCTGCCAATGTTCCGTGAGTTGGGTTTGTGTGCACAACTCCTGCTGCCATGATTGCAGAAAATAATTCTTCTAATGCTTCTCGGTTTGGTTCCATTCCTTTACTAGTTCTTGGGTCCATTCCATAAACAAAGATATCATCACTATGTACCCAAGCAGATCTGTCTCCACCTTTCTTTATGTTAACTTCAATTTCTTTTTGCACTTTTTCTGGGGGATAGTATCGCAGTGAACGTAGAGTTACATCACAAAACTTGCAACCACGACCACAACCTCGCATTACTTCAATCATTCCATGCAAACTTGGTTCAACAATTTCAGGAATTTCCTCAAGCTCAGGTCTATCCCAAAAGTTTACAAATCTACCATGAAGTTTTTTTCCATTTCTTTCAAATTCTTTAATGTTAACTTTAAAGTCACTTCGTTTTCTGAAAGGATCCATGTTTTCAAAATCACCATTTATCAAATAGTTGAAAAATCTACCAGCATGTCCATCAATTTCAGGGGCAATTCCTCCAAGCTCTCCTTCTAAAATTGCATACAGTCCATATTCTTGAATTTTTTCAGGATCATAGTTGTATTGCCATGTTCCTGAAGCTCCGGCAATAACCTTGGCTTTGCTTCCAGTCTTTTTCTTTGCAGCGTTAATTCTCATGTGTAGTTCTTTACAATAAAATTCATCATAGGAGATTTGTTTTCGTCCATAAGTAAATGTCATAGTTACTGGACCCATACCAAGTGGATCCATCTCATGTGTTCCAATTACCTGAGTTTCAGGACCGATGAATTTTTCAATATGATCAGGATGTGCAATTACAACATCTTCTCGTTTAAATCCATCACGAAGCAACCCAGCTTCTACTTTTCTAAGTCCGTATGGAGCAAATTTTGCAACACCATTTTCATGTTCAGTGTAGTTACAGATAAAATCAAAAAGTAATTTTGGAGTAACTTGGTTTTTTAATAATTTGTACCAAATACTACTTTTTTTTCTGTTTGGATCAAGAGCAGGTGCACAACCAAAGAATGTGGCCAATGAAAGATGCCTATATGGCGACATAAGTGTCCTATCAGCTGTTAGTACTATTTTCGGATGTCCCATTTCCCTGAACGGAGATGCGAGGGATTTATTTTAAACCTTGCTGGTTTAAACCTAATAATTTTCTAAAATTCCAGCCTTGGTTCTAAATGTGTGCCCAAATTCTTTGTTAGATAACAGGTGATCTCCATCAAAAACAGTTCCATCACGGCAAACCAAATCTTCACCAATGCAGCAACTTCCACAAATTCCTACTCCGCATTTCATCATTCTTTCAAGACTTGCCTGAACAAAGATTCCTTTATTGTTTGTTATCTTAACAGTTTTGTACATCATAATTTCCGGACCACATGTATATACAGCATCAAATTTATTTACGCTGGTAATTTTTTCAACCATATCAGTAACAAGACCTTTTTCACCATAAGAACCATCTTCTGTTGCAACAATAACTTTATGTGAATTTTTTTCTAACAGTCTGTTTGCATAGTCTTCAAAAAAAACTTCTTGCTTTGTTTTTGCACCAATTAGAACGGTAACATCATCTGAAGATTTCACAAAAGTTATCAATCGCATCAAAGGAACAAGGCCAGTTCCACCTCCAACAAGCAATAATTTTCCTTCTTTGATGTTAAATGAATTTCCATAAGGTCCTCTCACTCCAATGTTTTGACCTACACGTAGATTGTAAAGGCCAGTAGATGCGTCACCCAATTTTCTAATTGTAAATGCTGCTTTTCCTTTCTGTTCTGAAATCATTACACTCATTGGCAATTCGTTTACTCCAGGAACCCACACCATAGCAAATTGTCCTGGTAATACATTTGACAGTACATCATCAGAAAATACCAAAGTTCTAACTGTCGGAGTTTCATCAATTACTTTTTCAACTTTACAAATTGTCGGATGGTTAAGATTTCTTTGCACGCCCAACCATCTCCTCAATTTTTGAAAATCCTTTTTTCTCCATATATTGACTAATTCCATTGTTTATTTCACTAAAAACCTGAATCCAATCATCTCCAATTGCACTACCAATTTGAACTGCAGATGCACCTGCAAGAATAAATTCAACTGCATCTTCCCACGTTGATATTCCACCACATCCAATAATTGGAATGTTAAATTTAGATGAAATTTCGTAAACACATCTTACAGCAATAGGTTTTATTGGAGTGCCAGACAGTCCACCGATTTTATTACTAAGAATTGGTCGTTCTGTTTCAACATCAATTGCCATTGCTCTAAGTGTGTTAATTGCAGTAATTCCATCAACACCTGCCTTAACTGCAGCATCAACAGTTTCCAAATAATCTGTTGTACCTAAACCAACCTTTGCAAAAACTGGCTCTTTAGTAATGGATTTTACAGTTTTAACTATTTTTCCCACAAGTTCTGTGTCATCACCAACTTCTAATCCAACCTTAGCCACATGGGGACATGATAAATTTAATTCATAAGCCGCAACTTTACAATTCTGAAATTGTTTAATCATAAATTCAAAATCATCTTCAACTGAACCAACTAAGCTAACAATTATTGGAATGTTTTTGTTTGGTTCTATCATTTTTGCAAAGTTTTCAGCTCCTGGATTTGAGAGTCCAACGGCATTAAGCCAACCACCGCCTTTTACACTAAAAATTGTTGGATTTGCATATCCATCCCATGGTTCCCTACTAAGTGATTTTGTTACAACGGCACCTGCACCTGCTTTGTAAATACGGTTAAAAACATCAAGCGAGATTCCTAAAATTCCAGAAGCAAGAATGGTGGGCCGTTCAAGACTCAATGAACCAATTTTCGTAGAGATGTTTGTTGCCACTCTCAAACCTAAACTAACTTTCGAATATAACAGTTGATTCTCTGCTACGTTGGTACGTTTTTTAATGGAATGAAATCAAGTCAACTGGTCATGCATTCTATAATTTTAACAGAATTAGGTATTGGAGTATTTGAGGACCAAAAATGTTTGAAGTCTTTTCCATTCTCAGATCCTGTAAAAAATTACATTTCAATTAAAGATGGTAAATCTAAAGTCACAGAACTTGTTGATTATCTTTCTGAAGTTTCAACAGGAGTACAAACTAACAATAATTCTCTTTATAGTATTTTGAAACGAACTTCAATTGATGTACAGTTAATGAGTAATGAGGATATGGAAAAAATTCAAATTTCAAAACCAGAACTTTTAATCGAGGCAGGTTTTGCAAAAGACACATCTGATGCAATGACAAAGTTGCGTGATTTTGCAATGCAACTATCATCTTCAAAAGTTTCTGAAGTATCTGAAAGCCCCGATCTTCACATCATTCAATCAATCAATTCGTTAGATGAAATAGATCGTATCATAAACGGAATAAGTTCCAGACTGAGAGAATGGTATGGTTTACACTTTCCAGAACTGGATAACGTAATAGATAGCATTTTAGGTTATTCACAGATTGTTCTTGCAGGAAAAAGGGACAATCTATCAGATAAAGTGTATGAAGATGCCGGATTTCCAGATTCTAAAGTAGAAATGCTCTCAGTAATTGCAAAGAAAAGTAGAGGGGGAGACATTTCTGCAGAAAATTTATCAATTGTTCAAACATTAGCAAAACAAATTATCGAGCTATCCGAGCTTCGAAAAAGATTAGAAGACCACGTTCAAACTCAAATGACACAAGTTGCTCCAAATTTATCAGCAGTTCTTGGTACAGCAGTTGGGGCTAGAATTTTAGCAAGAGCTGGAAGTTTGAAAAGACTTGCAACAATGCCTGCAAGTACTATTCAAGTATTAGGAGCTGAAAAAGCACTTTTTAGATCTCTAAAGACAGGATCCCAACCACCAAAACATGGATTATTGTTTCAACATGCAATGGTTCACGCAGCACCAAGATGGCAAAGAGGAAAAATTGCAAGAGCAGTAGCAGCAAAAGCCGCAATTGCTGCAAGAGTAGATGTCTATGGAGGAGAATTAAACACTACACTGCTTGAAAAACTAAATGTCAGGGTAGAAGAGATTAGTAAAAAGTACAAAAATCCTGTTCCTAGAGAACTCAAAAAAGATGACAGGCCAAAAATGGATTTTAGATCAAAAAGAGACCATAAGCCAAATAGAGATTTCAAAGGAAAAGGAAAAAAGAAAAAATTCAAAATGAAGGGTAAAAAGAGAAAGAAGTTTGGAAGAAGGTAAAGAAAATTTTTTTTGGGTTAAATCAGAAGGAGAACAAAAACTTGCAACTGAAAACTTAGTTCCAGGAAATCAAGTTTACAAAGAAAAATTAGTTACAAAAAAAGGAATAGAATACAGATTATGGGATCCTTTCAGAAGCAAATTAGCAGCTGCGATAATGAATGGATTAGAGGATTTTCCTTTTAAAGAAAATTCTAGTGTCTTGTATCTTGGAGTTTCAACCGGTACAACTGTAAGTCATATTTCTGACATTATTGGTCCAAAAGGAATAGTTTTTGGTGTTGAGCATTCAAGTAGAGTTGCAAGGGATTTTTTAGATAGAGTTGTATCACATAGAAAAAATATTATTCCAATAATTCAGGATGCAAGGCAGCCCAAAGACTATTTTTCAGTATATAATAAAGTTGATGTTGTTTATTCAGATATTGCCCAACCTGATCAAACAGAAATTGCTATTTCAAACTGTAAATCATATCTAAAGAACAGAGGTTTTCTGTTTTTGGTAATTAAAACAAGAAGCATAGATGTAACAAAATCACCTAAAAAAATTATAGAAAATGAATCAAAAAAATTACAAAATAATTTTGAAATCATTCAGCAGATCAATCTACTACCATATGACAAAGATCATGCCATGATTGTTGCAAGATATCTTGCAAATTAGACTTCATTAAGCATGGTTTGAACAGGTTTCCAGCTGCAACGAATGAAATTTGGGATTTTATTCCCAGTAGAGACATATTTTTTCACAAATACAATTGTTTTAGCATCTGATGGGTATCCGCTTCCTACGTCGTGGATTTTCTGAATTTTTTTAATTGCTTTGTCTCTGCTGACTTTTGCAATAATTGATGCTGCTGATACTATAACAAATCTACTGTCAGCATGATGATATGACTTGATTTTATTTTTCTTTGATAATTTAGAAATTACTTTACCAAATCTAGAAGGATTGACATCACAAGAATCCACATACGAAACGTTTGGGTTTAGTTTTGAAATGACTCTAGCCATGTATTTTGCTTCTAAATTATTTAATTCATGTTTTGAGACACTTTTGTCTATTGTGCTAGGATTAATTTTTGCAATACAATATGCATCAGCAAATTTGATTATTTTTTTATATAATTTTTCACGTTGTAAAGGAGATAATTTTTTGGAATCTTTAATTCCCATAGTGCTTAATTTTCGAATTTTTGTTTTGCTTAATGAAACACCTGCAATAACAAGCGGTCCTACTAAAGAACCCCTACCCGCATCATCTACTCCGCAAACTTGCATGATGATTCTCAAATTATGCAGTATTAAACCATTATAGGTGAAAGAAAATTAAGAACCAGAATTGCAAACTACAGAATTTGTCGAGATAACAGAAGGAAATACAAAATTTCTTGTTCCACACGGATCAGTAAATGAAAAGGTTCCGCCAAAAGATCCTGCGTTTTTTAATCCAAAAGCAAAATTGAACAGGGATTTTTCAATTATTGCATATTCTGCATTTTTAAAAAATTTTGATGGCCCTAAAATTTTTCTAGAAGGATTGTCAGGAATTGGTGCTAGAGGATTACGTGTAGCTAATGAGATTTCTAATGTAGAACAAGTAGTTGTTAATGATTTGAATCCAAATGCATTAGAACTTGCAAAAAAATCAGCATGCCTCAACAATATAAAAAATGTTCAAGTTTCTGAAAATGAGGTTTGTAGATTTTTTAGTATGTTTTCAAAAAAAGGAGAAAGGGGAACCATAGTAGACATCGATCCTTTTGGTTCTCCAGCCAAGTATGTAGACTGTGGAATTAGAGCCACAATGCATGGAGGAATACTATCAACTACTGCCACAGATCTTCAAGTTCTTCATGGGTTGTTCAAAGATGCTTGTAAAAGACGATACGGCGGTATTCCAATAAAAACAGAGTATTCTAATGAGATAGCAATAAGACTAATTCTTGGATGTGCCAGAATAATTGCAGCAAGATTAGACATTGAGATTGTCCCATTGTTTGTTGAAAGTGATTTACATTACTATAGAACATATGTAAGAATTCTAAACAGGCCAGACCAAAATGAAAACATTGGATACATTTTGCATTGTAAAACTTGCGGAAATAGAAAGGCTACTAATGAGCAAGAAAAGATATGTAATGTATGTAACGGTAATGTAGAATTAGCTGGTCCTTTGTGGACAGGACAACTTTTTGAAAGAAAGTTTTTAGAAACAATGCAGAATGAAATTTCAAATTATCTTGTTGACAAAAACTGTGAAAAAATTATTTCAAAATGTGTCCTAGAATCAGAAAAACCGGCAACATATTTTACCTTAGATGAAATTGCTTCAAAAATGAAAGTTTCTCCATTAAAATTAGATAATGCAATATCAAAACTAGAATCAAGTGGATTTGGTGCTAGTCCAACATCACTAAATCCA
>DASSAK010000051.1:0-3535 GCA_035685445.1 Nitrosopumilaceae archaeon | reverse complement strand
ACAGATGCATCACCAGAAATTTTGAACTTGTTTCTAATTCTTGTAATTACTAGCGCGCTTCCAAGAGAAACTGCGTATGCAGTCCATAATGGATAAATTCCTGCCATTAATCCTAATGCAATTCCACCAAAAGAAGAATGTGCAACTGCGTCACCAAATAAGGAATAACGTCTCAGAACTAGAAACAATCCAACAACAGAACAAAGTATAGCAATAGCTATTCCAGAAATAATTGCTCTTTGCATAAATCCATAAGTTAAGATTTCAAAATTCATTGTGTTTCGTGATGATGCATGTGTTGCTGCATTGATGCCTCAGAATATTGCTTTACAAGTTCTTCATTTTCAAAGAACTCTTGGGATTTTCCATGGAAGAATAATGTTCTATTCAAACATGCAACTTTGTTTGCAAGTTTATTTACTGCATCCATGTCATGCGATGACCAAATTATTGTAATCTTTTGTTTTTCATTTAATTCTCTTAAAATGCTATAGAAAATTTCACTGCTTTGAGTATCAATTCCTGTTACTGGTTCATCAAGAATCAAAATTTTTGGCTTATTTACAAGAGCCTTTGCAATAAAGACTCGTTGCTGCTGACCCCCAGATAGCTCACCTATTCTTCTATCACTAAGTTCATGCATCCAAACCTGCTGAAGAACCTGATCAATGATTCTTTCATCAGAATGGTCTATCCAAGCCATTTTGACAACATCTTTAACTGTGGCTGGAAAGTTTTTTTCAAAAATAGGTTTTTGAGGCACATATCCAATTTGTTTAAGATAATTTTGAGATTTGCGTATATCTTCATTAAAGAATTTTATCGTGCCTTTGTAATTTTTAAAAATTCCTAGCATACAGGAAAACAAAGTAGATTTACCAGCACCGTTTGGTCCAATTATACCTAAAAAATCACCTTCATTAATTGAAAAACTTACATTATCAAGTGCTTTTACTTCAGGATATTGTACAGTTAGATCTTTTATTTCAACTACTTTCAATTACATAATGCCTCCTTCAGATTTGAAAGATTATTTTCCATCTTCAAAACATAATCAGAGTTTTTATCAATAATTTCAATTGGCGATAAAATAAGTACTCTCGCATTAACTTCATTTGCAATTACTTGAGATGATCTAGTATCAATTGATTCTTCAGAAAAAATTACATTTACATCGTATGTTTTTGCTAAATTAATTACTGCCTCTAAAGTTTTTGGAGTAGGACCAATGTTTGGCTCATTTGAATCAACTATAGAGTGTTGATTCAAACCATATTCCTGTGAAAAATAGGAGAATGCATTATGAAATGCAATAAAGTCTTTTTTACAAGATGATAATTCAGATTTAATTTTTGAATCTAACAAGTCTAGTTTATTTTGATAAGATTGAGCATTTTGTTTATAGAATTTTTCATTTTGAGGATCAATTAACACTAATGCATCTACAATATTTTGAATTTGTTTCTTTGCCATCATAGGATTTAGCCAAATATGTGGATCCCCAGAAAAATACTCCTTTTGATCAGAGCTTCCTTCTAATACATCGTAGTGTATGACAGATATTCCATTACTGGTATCAACAACAATTACATCTGAATTTACAGTATCAATATCATCAATCCAATTTTCAAAACCAATTCCATTAATTACAATCAGGTCAGCGTTATGCATTTTTTGAAGATCACTTATTGTCGGTTCCCAATCATGTGGTTCAATTCCAGGTGGAATCAAAATTGAGACATTAACTTTGTCTTGTCCAACTTGTTTTGTAAATTCGTAAAGTGGATAAAATGAAGTAATTACAGTAATTTCAGAAGAATCTGTTTCTGCTAAAACAAATGATTGCTCAGAATTCCAAACATAAACAGCTGAAATTGGAACAACTAACACTATTGCAAGAATTGCTGCCTTTGTCTGTGTATCCACACATCCGAGACTAAAATATTATTAATAAACTTACAAAAAGTTAATAATTTTAATTAAAGTTTTATATAAAAATTAATAATAATCAAGGCTATGCCGATAGTATCCATTTCACTAAATGATGAAATTCTTCAGGAATTAGAAGCCTTGCAAAAATCATTAGGTTTCTCAGGAAAATCAGATGCCATACGAGCATGTATCCGAAGTTTTATTGCCGATGAAAAGCAAAAAGGTGAGCTTCATGGTGATGTTCATGCCATTTTGTTGGTTGTCCACAATGATGAATTTGATAATATTGTGACTGGGATAAAACATAATTTTGAATATCTAATAACTACCCATCTGCATAGCAAAATTGAAGGTGAAAAATGCATGGAGTTGTTTGTTCTAGATGGAGATGCAGAACGAATTGATACTTTTACAAAAGATCTTCAAACAAATAAAAAAATGGATTCAGTAAAGCTTGTAACTTTATGAAAATTGTAATTTAGATAATGAATTTTTCTTGCTAAGAATTACTACAGATGCCATCATCAAAACTAGAATCATTATAACAATAGAACCAAATTCTGGTACTACCAATAGACCAAATTCCGTTTCCAGCCCAGTTCCTCTAATATTTTCAAATTGAATTATGGTAGGCCCTGTTTGATCCTCAGAAAAAGTAAATTGTTCAAAAGAGCCCCCAACAACTGCGTTTCCTGATGTTTTATGAATTATTTTTCCATTTTGAATAATTATAAAATCATATGAAGACTGTCTCAAGTTTTCACCAGTAGCACCATCCCTAATGGTAAAAATAAAATTTATTGATTCTCCGGGTTGGATTTCATATGGTTCCCATGATAAATCAACTTGAATTTCTTCATTTTTTGTCATTGCAGTTAATGGAAAATCCACTTCGTTACTAGGTGTCAATGTAAATACCATTTTTTCAGGTAATTCCATTTCCAATTTCTTCTGTTCATTTTTAATAAATTTAAGATGCTCAGACAACAATACAAAGTGAACAATTCGTTCATCTTCTTCTGTATAATCATCAATTGTTACAGATGATTTGAAAAGATTTACTCCATTAACTTTACCAATATAACCAGGACTCAAAAATTCAGAAAAATCTTTTGGAAAATGTACTTCTTCATGCACCACAGGGATGTGAGAGATTGTTTTTTCACTCCAATCAAATGGAATTGAAAATGTAACAAGTTTTTCTTCTGAATTATACTTAAATTCTGATATTTTATCAAAATATGATTTAACTCTAAATTTTACATCATTTCCCTCTAGATCCTTTTCAAAATGGTTAGTCGTATCTACAACACTAACATCAGCAGTGTATACACCTAAACCTTCAACAATGTTAGTTGATTCATCTATGGTTCGTATTTCAATTTCAAAATGAAACAATCCACCTGATTCAAAAATGGGTCCAGTTACCTGGATTGGTTGAGATTCAGTTGCATACCATGCACCAAGAAAATCATCTTTCTCACCAATTATTTCAATTTCTCCTTCTTTTGTTGGAATGATTTCAATTAACAGGTTACCATCTTGTGTAAAGAAATAATTTCTAAAAATCATTTTATCTTCATGAAATAATCCTATTAGAAAT
>DASSAK010000050.1:0-1698 GCA_035685445.1 Nitrosopumilaceae archaeon | reverse complement strand
TGCAATAAAAAGATAATTTGGCATTTTCACTGTAAAATCTTTAATAGAATCTTTTACGGAATCCATGTATTTTGTTGCTTTTAATTTTAGAAACACTGCTTCATATTAACCTGATTCAGAAATATCTGTTAAAACTGCCTTGTATCCTTTGATTACTCCACTTTTTTCCAACCTTTCAATTCTTTTTCTAATTGTTCTATCTGAAACATCTTCACCAGTTTTTCTTAATTCAGAAGCAATTTCTTTTGAAGGTGTTCGCGCATTTTGATTTAAAATTTCTATAATTTTTTGATCAATCTTATCAAGATTTGACCAAGAATCATCACTCAATACATGAGAGTAATAATTGATGTTTTTGAATATTTGGTTAAAAAATGGTCCCAAGCGCAGGAATTGAACCTGCGACAACCCGGTTTCTGTATGCCTGATAGGCTGTTATTTGGTCAGCCAAAAGCCGACAACTACAGCCGGAAGCTCTACCAGGCTGAGCTAGCTTGGGACAAATTCACTCGTTGCATCCTAGTATTAAATAACTATCGAAGCAAAATTTCAAGTGATTCAAACAGTTTTTCAATGATCGTATGCCATCCCTCGAAAAATATTAAATAATCAACCCCGTCTTTAGAGGATCCAGTGAATTCAGAAGAAAATCCAGCAACTGGATATGTTTGTACACCGTATATGCACAATCACAATTCAATTGAATTGAAGGATGCATGGTCTCATTCAAAAAATATTGAAGACATGTATTTTGTTACTGCGACATTCTCTAGTGAAAGCAAACCCTACTTTACTGATTGCGCAAATCATTACTTGTTGGCTAAATTCAAAGACAACAGAAAAACAGTGAAAGACCTTTCAAAACACCAATTTGAGAAAGCATCTTTTGTTTTTAGTATGGATGATGGTCTTTTTGAAAGAGAAGTTGATGGCTCTATAAACTTTGTTTCAGTTTATTATTTAGAATATGGTGATTCTGTCGAAGACTTTTCTGAAGTTGCAAGTGTAGTTGCAAAAAGAGACAAAGTTGGTAAAGCAGGATTAGGACACATGAATGTCTATTCTAATGAACCACCAAAGTTTACTTTTCCCTACGGTGATAACATTGTAGTTTTAGAAGTCTCAAGTGAAAAAAGTCATCAAAGTATTAACCAATATTGTGAAAAAACACGACGTGATGTAAGTAGAAAAGGGATCACAATGACAAATCTTGTTGGTCTTTCAGTCCTTGAAAAATTAAAGTAAAAAAGTTAAATATTCCACGAAAGCCTGTTTCCTTCATGAGTAAGCCAGCCGACTTAGGTTCATTGAAAATTGGCTCTTACATTCTTCTTCCGGTTGGGGATCAAGCAACTGGTGAACCATGCAGAATTGTTGAATACGACACCAGCAAACCCGGAAAACATGGTGCTGCGAAAGCAAGAATTGTTGGTGTTGGAGTATTTGATAATCAAAAACGACCTCATGTTGGACCTGTCAGTATGCAAGTCCATGTTCCTCTAATTGACAAAAGGACTGGACAAATAATCTCCATCACAGGCGATACTATCCAAATAATGGATTCTGAGACCTTTGAAACAATTGATGTCACTATGATTGACGACGAAGTAAAAGGAAAATTGGAAAACGGGCAGAATGTTGAATATTGGAAAGTAATGGATAGAACTAAAATAATGCGAATAAAAGGTTAATCTGGAT
>DASSAK010000049.1:0-21945 GCA_035685445.1 Nitrosopumilaceae archaeon | reverse complement strand
GGAGCTTGACATGTCAGAGCAGGATAACGGCTCTAGTGGGCTTTCTAGAAGAGATTTTCTAAAATTGATGGGGGCTGCAGGCACAGCTTTGGCATTTGCTCCGTTTGTGCCTTGGGGAAATTTTATGCCAAACCCATCTTCTGCATCTCTTGAAAAAGTCAAAGTAATTCTTCCTGATGGAACACAGGCAAATATCAACACCTTTCCAGTAAATCATGCTGAAGTAATTACTTATCCTGAAACTGGTGATGAGGTACTAGATGAAGAGGCATTTAGAAAATGGCAATTCATTCGTTTGCCAGAAGAATTAGGAGGTAGCAAGAAAGATGTTAGCGCATTTAGAATTTACAGTATGGTTTGTTTGCATTTGTGGTGTTTGTGGAAATATTGGCCTGAGGAAGGTAGAAAGAGAGGAGAATGTCCATGTCATGGTAGTATGTATGATCCATTAACAGGAACAGCATTTCTGGGACCTGCCTCACTTCAAGCTCCACCATCAAACACACTTGCAAAGCTTGACTTGGAGGCAGACTCTGATGGATTTTTATGGATTAAACCACCAACGTGGGGTGTAAACGCAAATGGGGTTGTAGGATTTGGACGCTTCGCTTCATAGACGAACCGGATTTGTCAGCTTTTTGTATTGGGTTTGGGATGGTCTAGACCGAACTATATTTACAGCAATTAAATTTTCATTTCCAGCAAGATTTGTAAGTCCATTTGGATTTTTGGGAATGCTCACTTTCATTACTTTTGTAATTTTAGGAATTTCAGGCGCACTTTTGATGTTTTATTATGAACCAATAATCACAAGAGCGTGGGATAGTGTCGCATTTATCAACGATGAAGTGCCATTTGGATTTCACATTAGAAATATTCACTATCATGGCTCAAACGCAATGGTTCTTTTGGCAATATTGCACATGTATTACCAATACTTTAGTGGAAGATACAAAATTAGAAACGAAATTCTTTGGGTAACTGGAGTAATTCTTGGAACAGTAACAATTCTTGAAGCATTTACTGGATACGACGTAATATTTAGTGAAAGAGCAGAGCTGGCAATTAGCATTGCAGCTTCGTTAACAAACTCTATACCTGTAGCCGGGCCGACGATTCGTGATGCAATGTTTGGGTCTGGGTTTCACGACTTTGTTTTAAGATTCTATGCTCAACACGTGTTCATTTTACCGCTTGTAATGCTTGGTTTGATGGCAGTGCACTTTCCAAGATTCTTAGTATTTGATGTACCCATGGTGATGGCAATAGGCGGGGCCATTCTCATTACGGGAGGAGTTTTCCCAATTGATTTGGGCTTCAAGTTTGAACCAACGGTACCGCCAGGGATTACAGTTCCTGAATGGTATCTGACAGGATTATACGCATTTTTGCGGACGCAATACGACAAATTTGTTACAGGCGTCTTGTGGCCGGGTCTGTTCATATTATCACTATTGTTAATTCCATTCATAGATAGATACAAGAAATTCTCTTGGAAAGATCGTCCCATAATTACGGCATTTGGAATTACAGGAATTTCACAAATTATGGTGACCACCTATTGGGGATTCTATATTCCATCTGACACTACAATACCTCTAGTAGAGAGACTAGTAATTGATCCAATCTTTCTTTACTCTGTAATGATATTGCTGGTTCCACTTAGTTTTGGATTTAGCTACATGATGATTCATTTAGCAAAAGAGGCAGAACGAAAAGCAAAACTTGCCAAGGAAAAAGGTCCAAAGAAGGTCGCTACAATTAATCTCTCTGAAAAATGGATAAACTGGGTAATCATTGCGTTAATTGCATTCTTGGTGTTCCTTAACATCTCTGCATACAATGCAGCATTAACTGGAATGAAGAATATTTCATTGTTCTTTGTGGGACTAATCCTTATTGTATTTGCTGCATTCTTCCATGTGTATAGATTTGGTCTAAATGAAGCAAAGAATGTTCCACCTCCCCCACCAGAACCTTTGTCAGAAGAAAAACCTAGTGCACTTGAAGCTCCAAAAGAAGCCGAAACTCCACAACTTCCAGAAGGTAAAACAGATGATGAAAAACAATCAAAAGAAATTCCACAAGAGGTTCCTGCACCAAAAGTTGATGCTGATTTAGGATTTGACCAAAAGAATCCAAATGTTGGAACTTCAGATCTTAACAAACCGTAAACTTTCAATCAACCTAAACAAGCTTTATAAGACTTTCAACAACCACCCGAAATGTTGAGCTCATCAACAACAAGTCATGCTTATGGAATTGGAATCATCACAGTTATAGTTGGATTATCTGTTGGAATAGCATTCTATCAAATGTATTATCTTCCAGAATCTTTGGCAAAACCATCTGTCGATGAACATATTCTACATCCCGTACAAGAAACAATTATTGAAATGATTGAGGGCTCTGCAAATCCAAACCAGCAAGATAATTTTGTTCCAAAATTAGTTAACATTCAGCTGGGAATAGACAATCATGTAATATGGAGAAACATTGATGATACCCCCCATACCGTAACTCCTGATCATCGAGCTGAAGACTCGTATAGTGGTGCATTTGGCTCACCAGGCGTTGTTTTAGCAGGAGAAGAATATGCATTTCTTTTCACTGAGGAACATGAAATAGAATACCATTGTGAGCCTCATCCATGGATGACTGGAAAAATAATTATCACAAAGCAAAGATTTTAGGATGAAAATTTAGCAAACAGTATATCGCTTTCTATCTCTTTATGTTGTTCTATAATTGATGCACGAAACTTTACCTCGTGAGTTTCTTTTGGTTCAAATTCGATAGATGCTGTAAAAACAGCTTTATTGTCTGGCATTGCATCTTTACTGATAAACAAACGAGATACATTATCTGAAATTTTTTTTCCATTATAAGATTTGTAAACAATTAGTTCATTTGAATTAAGAATTTGAGTGTTTATCACAATTCCATCATATCTTCCTGGAAAATTTACAGTAACTGTCCCCATGATTTCAGAATTTGGTTTTATTGTCTGAGAATCCAGTTTTAACTCAATATCCTTCATGATGTTGTCAGAATTAGATAAGATAAATAATTTTGTGAAATTAGAATCTAATTGGTTTTTTAAAAGCTAAATAATTTTTCAATAAATACCATTTCATAAACAATAGAAATTCCTATTAGAAAACTCACAGAACTCACTATGTATCGGAGTGTTTTTTCTAAAGATACAGCTTTATGTGATAATGCAAATGGTATTCCAATCAAACTACTTACCAAAGCCATTCCAATTATGGAACCAATCCCAAAAATCAAAATAAAACTTAACATGTCTTGAATGTTACTAAGCGTTCCTGCAACCAGAACTAACAACGCCCCACTTCCAGCTAATCCATGTATGCATCCAATTAGATATGATTTGTGACCATGCTTGTGATCATTGTTATGTTCGTGTGGATGAGTATGAACCGTACCATCTTCATGTGCGTGTACGTGCATGTGCTTGATTTTGAATATTTTTCTATTTGAAAGCGTCATAAGTGCAAGAAAAATTAACATTGTTCCTACAATAAATTCTGAGCTAACAAAAAAAACATCAGGAATTTTTATTGATAACACGTACACTGATAAGCCTACCAAAACCAGCGTTGTGGTATGACCTGCACCCCATAGTGCTCCCATAACTGAAGATTTGAGACTGCCTTCTTTTATCATATCTTTTAGTGATTGTGATTTATTTTTTTGACGTGAAATTTGAGTTGTCACAGCAGCTATGTGATCAGGTTCAAAAGCATGTTGTAGACCAATTGCAAGTCCGAGTGTTAAAACAAGAGCGGGGGTAAATGACTGAATTTGACTCAAAAAAAATTCTAACATTTTTTAATCATCATCTATTTTTGAAACAAGAATGTAATCACTAATTTTGATTGGCTCATAAAACTTGATGGTTTCTTTTAATTTGTTATCTATGTTTATCTCAAAAATAATTCTTTGAATTGATTCTGGAACTCCTACCATGACCTTTTCTGGAGATAAAATTCTATGTACATTTTTTTCTATGGTAGAAACTGTTTTACCTGCACGTAATTCTAATACGACATATGCACAATAAAACAAAAGTGTTTCATTAAGATTAATTTTTAAATTATTTACTAATCGTTTTTTAATTACTTCTACTGCAGAAAAAAAAATTCCTTCTGAACTATTATCATATTGAAACTGCTTAGTTATTGGAGGAATATCTTGTTCGCCTTTGACAAGAGCATTAATGTGAATCAATCTCGTTTTGGAATTTCGGCATGTGGGCCGTTTCCAAAGTCATATGTATGCCCAGTTCCACGATAATTATGTGGCCTAACAGGACTGCCTTCTTTTAATCCTCTTTTAGTAAGCGATAAACCCGCCAACATTTCAACAACAAGTCTCTGACCAAGCCCTGATGTGATTCCTCCATTGTAGGAACTTTGATCACTCACATCATACGCTGGTGCAATCTCTACAAGATCCATTGCAAATCTATCAGGATCAAACGATGTTGATAACAATCTCATCATCCTCATTCCTTCTCTTGATGTTAGACCATTAGGTTCAGGTTCCCCTGTTCCTGGAGCATATGCAGGATCAAAAGAATCAATGTCCCAACTTAGATAAACTGCATCTGTTCCATCGTTTGCTCTATCAGCGATTTCTTTTGCAATCAAATCAATTCCTAGTTCTTCAACATCAAGCATAGTGAACCACTGAAAATCGCTGTCTGACATCCATTTGTACAAATCTGGCCCTGGCCAATAACCCCTAGGGCCTACCAGAGAATAATTTTTACCTTTCATACAACCCATTTCCATGATTCGTCTAATATGCGCACCATGATCATACTTGAAACCCGTTAATCCTTGTGGAGCACAATCTGCATGAGTATCAAAATGAATCATTCCGATGTTTTTGTATTTTTTTGCAAATGCTCTTACATTTGCATAAGTAATAGAATGGTCACCACCAAGCATCACAGGAATTCCATCTTGATCTAGTACCTCCTTAACTTTTTGAGTCATTAACCTATGGGAACGTACAACATCGCCCGGTGATACTGCTACATCACCATAATCTATTGTTCTAAATGTTCCAAATGGATCAGCCCCTGTTTCAATATTGAAGCGTTCGTATGGCGGAGATGGAATTGTAGATGCAGCTCTAATTGCTCGTGGACCATAACGAGCTCCTGGACGAATTGTTGTACCAAAGTCAAATGGTTCACCAATAATTGCAACATCAGGATTTGTTTCAACTAATTCTGCATGTGATCGTACCCATGGTAAATGTAAAAACGTATTAATTCCAACAAATGGTGCGATGTCAGCACCTTTGTAATCATCACCATAAAACTCCATGCCCATAATTGTTCAAACTTTATACCGTGAATTGATAATTAAGTCTGTCTAGGTAAAGTACGTTTTAGTTTTTTTCATATCATAAGATGTTATAACAATAATGTAGATCGCTTGTGCGTAATATACGACATAACTATAAAGATAAGATAAATTAAAAAAATAATTATGATCTTTAGCACTTCAAAAAATTCTTGGCACTTTATTAACGAAGGAATAACAATGTTAAATTACAATGAATTGAAGAAAGCCTTATCGCTTTTTAATAAAGCACTGTCTGTTGAACCAGAAAATCTTGTAGCACAATTTCATAAGGGTTCTACATTATACAAACTTGAAAGAACAAAAGAAGCCATACAATCCTTTGATCTAGTCATCAAAGGTGATCCAAAAAATATTGATGCCCTTCTCAATAAAGGACTTGCATTAGACAAAGAAGGAAAGCACGAAGAGGCAATTGGATGTTTTAACAAGATCCTTGAAATTGATGCAAATTATCCTGACGCATTAACCTACAAGGCTACAAATCTTAGCCAATTAGGAAAGCACGAAGAAGCAATTTCGTTATTAGATAAAGTTCTTGAGGTTAATCAAAAAAATTCAAATGCGCTTTACAATAAAAGTGTGGTTTTAGGAAGATTAGGAAAAAACAAGGATGCAATATTTTACTTGAATAAAGCCTTAGAGGAAGATTCTCGAATCTCTCAGGAATTATATCAAGAAGGTGCTAAACTAGCAAAACAAAACAAACACGAAGAAGCAATGAAGTTTTATACTAAAGCCATAGAGGTTAACCCAAAAAATGTTAATGCTTTGGTTGCAAAGGGATGGACTCTTGATTTAGCTGGTTTTTCAAATAAAGATATTTTTGTTTTTCTAGATAAAGCTCTTGATGTAGATCCAAATAACATAGATGCATTGCTTAACAAAGGATTTGTTTATGACCGAACTGGCATGTTTAAAAAAGCAATTGAATGCTTTGACAAGGTTTTAGAAATTGATCCCAAAAATATTAGAGCATATTATAGCAAAGGCGTTTCACTTTTTTCATTAAAAAAATACGCAGAGGCCAGATTTTTTTGTCAAAAAGCCCTTGAATTAGATTCTACAAATGTAAAGGCACTATGTTCTATGGTGTGGGTCCTTGCACATATGAGAAAATTTGAAGAGGCTCTTCAATATTGTGATAAGGCAATTCAAATTGCCCCTGGTTATGTTTATGCTCTAAGTTACAAAGGAAAATTACTTTTGGAATTAAAAAAGTACGAAGAATCATTAACATATTACAATAAAGCACTTGAAATCGAACCTGATAATCGAACAGCCATTTATCACAAAAGCAAGGTTCTTTGGCAATTAGAGAAAAAGAAGAAGGGTTCTTTTTTGGATAGAATAAGAAAATAAATTTTAGAATTTTTCTTATGTTTTATTAACTTCCCATCGGTGTATGGCTTGAATCGTCTCCATCATGGGGATGTGTTGATTCCTCTGTGCCTCCTGGCATTGCTTGGCCTCCGCCAGCAAAGTTTTTCAAATCATTACCAGTAATCATGTCTTCTTCTGGTGGCACATAATCTATTACGCCATGTCTTGCCTTTCCTGGATATTTTGATTGAGTTGCATATGCTACTGCAACAAATAATGCAAATGATATGACTGGTGGAATCATTGTATCTAATCCTGCTAATTCTTCTGGTATTGTAAAGAAGAAGTATAATCTTGCAGCAGAACCAACTATGAGCGATGCAATTGCAGCTGGCATGTTTGCCTTGCTCCAAAAGAGACCAAATGTAAGTGGTGCAAATGCTCCAGCAAATACCACATCAAATGCTAATATTAGATAAATTCCAGGAGCTGGCAAAAAGTATCCAAGAGCAGTACCTGCAACCATCATTGGAATAATTATAATTCTTGTTGCAATCAACAATTTATTATCGCTCCAACCTGGTTTGTTTAACCATCGACGTCGAATGATTCTTTGAATAAAGTTACGTGAAACAACACTCGATATAGCTAACAACCCTCCGCTAGCTGTTGACATTGATGCTCCAATTACACCCATTAACATTCCTGCACCTATTGCAAATGGTAAATGTTCAGTTGCAAGTAGTGGGAAAGCCAAATCTGGTATTGTGTCTGCTGGAAGATAGTAGAATGCAATAATTCCTAACATGCTGGTTGGAACAACTGTAAATAAAGTCAACGCGCCTCCCATAAATGCACCGCGTTGTGCAGTCTTTGGATCTCTAGCGGCAAACACTCTTTCCATAAAGTCTAGAGCTACAATATCTCCTAATCCTAATGCTAAAATTCCTGCCCAATTAATCAGCGCACCATTAGCTACTTCTGTTAAACCAGTAATGTCCAAAAATTCTGGCGGCGCATTATTGTAGATAGTATCCCATTCAGTTCCAGAAAATCCTCCTGCAAAGAACAAAAATCCTGCCCAGAATGCACCAATGGCCAAATAAACTTGAAACAAATTGGTCCATGCAGAAGCAAACAGTCCTCCGGCAACAGTATATCCAACAACTACCAAAGCGGAAATCAATATTCCCCAAAAGTAATCTATACCAAATACCACTTCAAGAATAAATCCACTTGCGGCAAGATTTCCTGCAACAAGAATTGTAAAACTGATAATCATTAAAACACCTGAAATTCCTTCTGCTCCGTTTCCAAATCTTCTAAAGTAAAAGTCAGGTAAGGTAAACATTGACATTTTGTTTAGTTTTTTGGCATACGCTGCTCCAGTAATTAACAGACAAATACCTAGTCCTAACGGAATTACTGCACCTGCCCAAAAACCAAACTCAAAAACTAAGGCCACATTTCCTAACGAAGAGTTTCCATCGACTGCTTGTGCAGCTAACATTGTTCCAACCAAAGCTAGCGGTAGACTTTTACCTGCAACAATTAATCGTCGACCACTTTTTTTGACAAGTTTTGATGAAATAACCCCGACAGCTAATGTTAAGACAATAAAAGCTGTGATTGCAATCCCAAACTCGTTAAACTCAGCCATGTTGCCCCTGTTGAGGTATTAATAGAAATTATTTAAGTATTCAAAAAAATGCGTATTTTACACATTAGAAACAAGCGGGAAAACGTATAGTACATTTTTTAAAAAATACTCTATTATTTTACTAAAATCATATGTATGGAGCTCGTCCTTTTGTATTTTTTTAAACATTCAATTTTGATTTAATTTTCAAATTATTGATCAAATTTAATATAATGAAATTTAGACTTTCAAAAACTATTGATTTTTTAAATTCTTATTAGCTCACAAAAATTACTTTTTTTATGGACATGCAATTTGGGATTGCAACTATTGTAATTATTCTAGGATTGGGTTTAACTCAAATTGAGGGTGGCCAAAATGACTTTTTTGTAGGTGCTGGTTGGGGAACACTGGCAATGGGTAGTTTGTGGGTTTCAATTAGAGCCTACAAATCATACAAAAAAAATTGATCGCATCCAAAATTTTTCATGTTTTAAAAATTATAAACGTCGAGAAATCTAAAACGACATGCCAGGACAAGGATATTCTACAATTGGATTAAAACCTTCAATTATACAAAAACTGCATGAGGTAACTGATGAATATTTTCCAGGAATGTTTGTTCCAAGCACCTTGATAATTCTGATGAATGAAATCAAACGTGGTTATTTTTCTGTAGATTTGCACGATGTTAAAATTGACCTGGGTGGAAGATACAGCTCTATAACAATAAGATCAGATGTAAAACAATGGTTGGAAGATAGTTATAGTAATTTAGCTGATGAATATGAAAAAAAATATAGAACAACGAGTTTTGCTCAATTCTTAAGTTATTTTCTACTAAATTTACTTGAATCAAAATCTGAGGCGCAAAACCATGTCATAAAATTAAATGCATCAGACTTTAAATGGTTAGTTGACGAATACAGAAAAAAACAGGAAGGTTCAAACAAAGATGGGAATTTCCAAACATTTGAAAGTTTTTCCAATGAATTTCTAAAAGAATTACTCTATAAGGTAAATGAAGCAAAAAAAATTCTAACATCATAAATAATTAAAAAATAAAAATAAATTTCAAAAAAGAACTATAGGGGTGTCATTGTATCAATGAGTCTAGCATTAGTTACTTCGCCGTCTTTTTCCTGAATTTCAAGATCAACTGTATATTTTAGAGAATTTTTCATAAAATTCACTTGGACATCCCAAGCTTCTCTTGGTCCTTTTTCTGGTAGTTGAAATGTTTCATTGACTCTGAAATCAGAAACATCACCATACAATGTATCTATAACTTTTTTTGATTGTTTTTCAATATCTTCTGGATTACTTATTTGAGCCATGTTCGCCTCATGTGAAATAAATATAAAAATATATTCAATTCCCTTTTGATCTAGAACAACTCGTATAATCTAGATAATGATAACTTGTTTGCAGGATCTATTGTAACTAAATTACCGTCCACTTTGACTTTGAATGTCTCTGGGTCGATCTCAATTTTTGGTGTTAGGTTGTTTAAAATCATGTCATCCTTACTTATTTTTCTACAATTTTTTACCGGCAAAAACTTCTTTTGCACATTAACTTTTTTTGCAAGATCATTATCTATTGCAAGTTGTGAAGTAAAAGTAACTGAAATTGATTGTTTTGCAGTGCCCATTGCACCAAACATTGGTCTATAGTAAACTGGTTCAGGGGTTGGTATGGACGCGTTTGGATCACCCATTAAAGAATATGCAATAAAACCTCCCTTTATGATGAGTTTTGGTTTTACTCCAAAAAACTGTGGATTCCATATGACCAAATCAGCTAATTTTCCAGGTTCTATTGAACCAACATATTCAGATATTCCATGTGTGATTGCGGGGTTTATGGTTAGTTTTGCTAGAAATCTTTTTACTCTAAGATTATCGTTTTCTCCTTTTTCCTCCTTCAATCTGCCTGCCATTTTTTTCATTTTATCTGCTGTTTGCCATGCTCTTGTAGTTACTTCACCAACCCTTCCCATCGCTTGGCTATCTGATGAATACATGCTTAAAATTCCCCTATCATGAAAAACATCTTCTGCCGCAATAGTTTCGGCCCTAATTCTTGATTCGGCAAAGGAAACATCCTCTCTCACAGAGGGATTCAGATGATGACAAACCATCATCATATCAAGATGTTCTGCTAGTGTGTTTGTAGTAAATGGTCTTGTTGGATTAGTTGATGATGGCAGAACATTTTTTTCTCCTGAAATTTTTAAAATATCAGGTGCATGGCCTCCTCCTGCACCTTCTGTGTGATAAGTATGAATGGTTCTACCTGCTATTGCCTTAATTGTATCATCAACAAAACCACATTCATTTAGAGTGTCAGTATGAATGGCAACTTGAGTATCTGTTTTTTCAGCAACTTTTAATGCAGAATCAATAGTAGCTGGGGTTGCACCCCAATCTTCATGCAACTTTAGTCCTAATGCTCCTTCTTGAATTTGCTCCATTAATGCTACTTCCTGAGAATCATTTCCTTTTGCAAGAAAACCAAAGTTTAGCGGTAACTCTTCAACAGCTTCGATCATTCTATGAATATTCCATGGTCCTGGTGTGCAAGTGGTAGCTTTTGTTCCTTCAGCAGGACCTGTACCACCACCAATCATTGTTGTAGTTCCATTACAGATTGCCTCAATAGCTTGTTGGGGAGAAATAAAATGAATATGAGTATCAATTGTTCCAGGAGTGCAAATTGTATGTTCTCCTGCAATAACTTCTGTGTTTGAACCTATAATCATATCAATGTCATCCATGATGTTGGGGTTTCCAGCATTTCCAACACCGACAATTTTACCTTCTTTTACACCAATGTCAGCTTTGACGATTCCTAAAATTGGATCCAATACTATTGCGTTAGTAATTACCAAATCCAGAGCTTCTTTACATGGGATACCACTTGCTTGGCCACAACCATCCCTAGCACTCTTTCCACCGCCAAAAACCACTTCGTCACCATACTTCAAAAGATCCTTTTCTATCTCAATTATGAGATCAGTATCTGCTAATCTGACCTTGTCGCCTATAGTAGGCCCAAAAAGAGACGCATATTTTTTTCTTGAAATTTCCAAAGTCAAATTTTATGCTCCCTTGAAACCCAATTCTTTTGCTTTCATCAATGCTTGATTTTTTTTATCATCAAGATTGCCATTCACTAAACCACTAAATCCAAAAATAATTTTTTTACCTCCATATTGTACTATCTCAACTTCGTGTGTTTCACCTGGTTCGAATCTAATTGACGTTCCAGCTGGAATATTCAGATGATATCCATAAGCATCTTTTCTTGAAAAATCAAGGGCTCTATTAACTTCAAAAAAATGTGTATGTGATCCAACTTGAATTGGTCTATCGCCTGAATTGCTCACCTTGATTTTTTTAGAATCTCTATTCACGTTTGCTAAAATTGGTTCATCACCGATCATATATTCTCCAGGAATCATTTTCATCACACTATTGGATCATGAATTGTTACAAGTTTTGTGCCATCTTCAAATGTAGCTTCTACTTGAACGGTACTCAACATTTCTGGAACACCTGACATAACATCATCTTTGGTGAGTACTTGTCTCCCAGCACTCATTAACTCTGGAACTGATTTTCCATCCCGTGCGCCTTCAATCACAAAATCTGCAATAATGGCCATAGATTCGGGATAATTTAGCTTTAACCCCCTTTCTTTTCTTCTACGTGCAATTTGTGCTGCTAAAAACACATACATTTTGTCCATTTCTCTTGGTGTGAGCATCATTGATAATCCAACTACTTTGACACATCTAATGCCTAAAAAATATTGTTAAAATTTTGAATTAAAACAATATTAAGAAAACTAACCATGTCTAGATAATGATTACGATTTCTTCTACATTAGGAAATATTTTTCATGATAACAAATGGAATGAAAGATTCAACAAGGCTTCTCAAAATAGTAGTTTTGAAACTTTAAAATTATCACGGACGGATTTATCTAAAAGCAGACTACTGGCTAAAACAAACAAAGGAACCGATGTGGGAATTGTTCTACATTCCAATTCTAAAATTCAAAATGGAGACGTGTTGTTATCTAACCAAGAAAAATTCATTTTCATTCAACAAAGTCCAGAAAAGGTAATTGCTGTAACAAAAAAGGACAAAACTGAGGCTAATTTTGATGATACCTTGGTATTGCTAGGCCATATTTTGGGAAATCGACATCGTCCTATTCAAATTGAAAATGAAACGATTTTCTTTCCAATTTTATCTGAATCGGAGATTGATGTATTCGAGAAATTGTTTTCAAGTATTATTGATAAAATAGATTTAAAAATTGAAGAAAGAATTTTTGAACCACACGGAGAATTAAAAATACATGAGCACTGAACATGAATATCATTTGATGCAACTAGCTGATTCGTTTTTTCCATCAGGCATGTTTAGCATGTCCGGAGGATTAGAGTCTCTAGTAAACGATAAAAAAATAACCAATTGGAATGATGTTCAAAATTTTATTACGGAACAAATTGAATTTCAAATTTTCCCATGTGACTGTACTGCCCTTTTTATTGCTTTAACTGCTGCAACAAATAATGATTTGAAAACTATCATAGAGATTGATAAGAAATATTATTCTATGAAACTTCCAAAAGAAATTAGAAACTCTACAATAAGATCTGGCACACAAGTTTTAAATTCTATTGTTCACATGGTGAACCGCAGTTCTACGTTTCTAGATGAATTCAATAAAAAAATTCAATCACATGAAACCCCAGGAACATATCCTGTAATATTGGCAATAGGTGCTGTTTGCTTTAACATTCCGCTTGAAAGCATAACAAGAATGTTGCTATATTCATACAGTTCTAGCGTTGTCAGTGCCGCCATTCGTTTAGGATTAATTCAACATCTTGATGCACAAAAAATTTTAAATCAACTTGCTGAACCAATTAACAAAATTATTTTAGAAAATAATGAAAAAAGTTTTCAAAACATCTGGCAATTATCTCCTTTAACAGAAATTTACCAAATGAATCATGAACGTTCTGAAGGAAGAATGTTTATTACGTAATAGGTTTTTCACATGGAGTCAGAAAAAAATAACATACCAAAACTTGGAATTGGTGGTCCAGTTGGTTCAGGAAAAACTAGGCTCATTGAAGTTTTAGTTCCAGTACTAAAGAATAGAGGAATTAGATGTGGAATCATCTCAAACGATGTTATTTCTAAAGAAGATGCACAAAGAATGCAGCGTACGCTTGCTACCGAGTCAAAATTAATGCCTGAGGACCTCATAATTGGCCTTGCAACAGGAGGTTGTCCACACACGGCAGTCAGAGAAGACCCATCAATCAATTTGGCAGTAATTGAAGAAATGCAGCAAAAAGACCCGTCACTTGATTTGATAATTATTGAAAGTGGTGGGGACAATGTCATGACAACATTTAGTCCTGCATTGGCTGATTATTTTATTTACATAATTGATGTATCTGGTGGAGACAAGTATCCTAGAAAAGGTGGATTAGGAATTCAAACTTGTGATCTTTTAGTAATAAACAAAATAGATCTTGCACCACATGTTGGTGCAAGCTTAGAAGTAATGGAACATGACGCAAAAAAAATTCGTGCTGATAAACCATATCACTTTTTGAACTGTAAAACAGGTGAAGGTATAGAAAAAGTAGCAGATCAAATAATAAATGATTTACTTTTTGACAAAGAACTTGTAAAAAATACTAGCAAATAAGAGCTAAAAACATGGAAACATCACACATCTCTCAAACAAACGAATTGATTCATGGTGGAATGGATGGATTGGCAAATATTGAATTAGAATCTGATAAACATTCTAAAACATTTATTAAAAAATTAAAAACAAAATCACCAATCCTTGTTCAAAAGGCATTGTATAATGACTATACAAAACCTGAGAAGGCTCACATTTACTTGATGTCCTCAGCTGGAGGTATGCTACAAGGGGATACATTGAAAATTGATATTACTGCAAAAGAAAATACTCGCGCATTTGTAACAACCCAAGCAGCCACTAAAATTTACAAAGCAGAAAACCGAGATTGCCGTCAATTCATCAATATTTTCGTTGAAAAAAATAGTTTCCTAGAATTTTTACCCAAACAAATTATTCCCCATAAAGATTCAAAGTTTTTACAAGAAGTCCATATATCACTTGATAATAGCTCAACTTTGCTTTATTCTGAAATAATTTCAGCAGGTAGAATTGCTCATGGCGAAAAATTTGACTTTGACTCTATTAGAATGAAATTTGATTGTAAAGACAAGGATGGGAATATTCTTTTCTCAGAATCCTCAAAATTTGAGCCTAAAAATAACAAAACTAAATTTAACTCTCTTTTTGGAAACCAGAATCTATATTGTACACTATACATAATTTCACAGAAAATTGATTCAGATAGATTAATTCAAAACATCTATGATTTTATTAAAAAAAATTCTTTGATTGGTTGTTCTCAACTACCAAATAATTCTGGTATAGTAATTCGTATTCTTTCAAACTCTATTGATGAAATTAATGATTTAGTATCAACCATTTCAAATTTTACATACGTTAACTTGTCGGGAAAAAATCAAAAAACGTAATTTACGTTGTTTAGAAATTTTTTGATCGCAGAAATTTTTTGATGATAGATTTTAATAATTATTGAACATAGTTGTGTTCTTGAAGTATCCTGATTTGTTAGGTCAAGATATGGCACGAGTTGGGGTGCAAGTTGCAAGAAAATACAATTTGCAAGCCGGAATTTTGCTTACCGATGTCGTAAAAACCGCTTTTGGACCAAGAGGATTGGACAAAGTCTATGTTGACATTCAAGGTGATTCAACAATAACTAAACACGGTGGTGCATTTTTAAGAAAAATTGATGTTGATCATCCAGCTGCAAAAGCTATTATCGAAGGTGCAAATGCTGTAGACACCAACGTTGGTGATGGAACAATTACAGTTGCAGTATTGATTGGGGCTTTACTAAAAAAAGCAAACGAATTATTAGATAATGGAATTCCACCTGCAATAATTACTAGTGGTTTTGAACAAGGCAGAGAATTTGCATTAGAAATACTATCTAAAATCACTCAAAAATGCGATTTAACTGATAGAGGTATAATGCATAATCTTGCAGTTTCATGTTTGCAAGGTAAGGCACTTTTCAATATGTCTTCAGATGATATGCCTATTGTGCGTATGATTATTGACGCCATTTGTACAATTACTAATTTTCCAAAAAACCAAATTGACATAGATAACATAAAGATTGAAGAAAAACTTGGAAATGTGTCTGATATACAACTAATTAACGGAATTGTGATTGATAAAACAATTGATAATTGTGCAATGCCGCACTCTATCGAAAATGCAAAAATCCTTCTTACTAATGAAAATTTAGAGACATTTAGGACAAAAACTGAATCTGAAATAGCAATTACCTCTCCAGAACAGATGAGTTTGTTTCTTAATCAAGAATCAAATGATCTAATTTCTAAAGTCAGAAAAATTGTAGATTCTGATGTTAATGTGGTAATTTCAAGAAAAGGTATTGATTCACTTGCACAAGAGTACTTGGCAAAAGCAGGAATCATTTCTATGAGAAGAGTGAAGAATAATGATCTTTGGTGGGTTGAAAAAGCAACTGGTGCAAAAACCTGTAAAAGTTTAGAAAATATTTCTCCTGATGAATTAGGTCAAGCCAAGAAAGTTTATCAAAAAACTGTTGGTGATGATAAAATGGTATTTATTGATGGTAAGAATCCTCACTCTGTAACTCTTTTGCTTCGAGCAAATTCCAAGCAATATCTAGATGAATTCCATCGTACTGCATTAAATGTGATTTATGTTCTACGTAATTTCATTGAGAGACCCGAGATTGTTGTAGGGGGTGGTTCAACTGAAGCAATACTTGCACACAAAATTAGTCAACGTGCGCTAGAGGTAGAAGGAAAAGAACAAATTGTTATTCAAAAATTTGCTGAAGCACTAGAAGAAATTCCAATAACCCTAGCAAGAAACGTGGGAATGGACACTATTGATACATTAATTGAATTACGAAACAAGCTTGCAAAGTTTTCTAATGGAAAATTTGAATGGATTGGAATTGACTCTAAAAATAGAAAAGTCTCTCAAATTTCACAGCAAGTAATTGAACCCGTTGTAGTAAAAGAACAGATAATCAAAACTGGCGTTGAGGTTACGAATATGATAATGAGGGTGGATGACGTGTTTATGCAAGACCTTATTGATAATACTCATTGTCATATAGATGGAACAGTTCATGCCCACAGAGATGGTGGCAAAGCACATAATCACTTTGAGCAAGAAGGTCTAGAACAACGCCAAATGCATCATTATTATTGATTCTAAGTAACATTTCTGAATTTCTAGTACGCTATGGTTGTGGTGGATTGAACTTGTAAAATAATTCTTCTTCATCTGATTCTTCAAGAGTGGACTCACTTTCTTGTTCAATTTTTTCCTCCTCTACTGAATCATCTGTACTATCAAATGCGAGATAAAAAATCACATTTACTATGACAAAAGTAATTACGATAATTATCAACCTTGTTTTCATTGAAATTTTTTTTCGCTCGGGTTTTGGATCTTTCTTCATCTACAAGGATTGTAAACACAAGTATTTTTCTTTTACCAAAAACATTCTCTGGAATTTTTTAAAATTCTGATTTTAGAAATTGATATAAAATTATTGTAAAAAGCGGGCCAGGAGGGCTTCGATCCCACGACCATTGGATTAGAAGTCCAACACTCTATCCATGCTGAGCTACCGGCCCGCAAAAATTTTGAGCGCAATAACCATTTTAAGGGTTTACAACCAACTTTTTTGGTTTATTTCTCGTTCCATTTTGAAAAGAAACTGTTGTGAATATCCTGCATATGGACCAAAATGGTTTACAATTTTTTCATGAATTTGGTTGTATTTTTTTTCAGTCAATGACTTTCCATTAATTGGAAATTTGTCAGAATAATATTTTTCTAAAATTTTCAAGATCCATCTGTCTATGGGGAATGCATCTAATTTGTCAAGAGAAAATAATAATATGCAATCTGCAACTTTATTTCCAATTCCATATATCTCTAGAAGAATATCTTTTGCGTTTTGATAATTAGTTTTTTTCAAAAAACCAAAATCAATTTGTCCAGATGTGACTGCTAATGATGCATCTTTGATGGATTTTGCTCTGTACCCAAAGCCACATTTTTGTATATCGCTTATTGTAGCGTTTGATAAAGTTTCAGGCTCAGGGAACAAGCAGAATTTTTTTTCTTCAAAAATAACATCTTTTCCAAATTTTTTACATAATAGTTGTAAAGACTTTCTGATATTTTGTATATTGGAATTTGAAGAAGCAATAAACGAAATATAGCATTGGAAGGGATCTTGTCGAAACAATCTCAGACCTGGAAATAATTCTACAGCTTCCCTCACAACCCTGTCTTTTGTAATACTGTGAATAATTTTCTCAAAGTCGTCATCTTCTCTGAAAAAATCTAAGGAATTTTGAGCAAATGAGTTTAATTTGAAGGATTTTTCATCAAATGCTAAAACATCCTTTCCATTTACCCCATACCATCTATCATGAATTTTTTCCCAAAGGAAAACCTGACCGCTGTTTATGCTAGAATCTATGTTTATCACAATCTGCTTCTGCATTTCAAACTTCAATGATTTCATTAGATTCAGGAGAATGTGCATCAAGACCAAACTTTTCTTTTATTTCTTCAGCAAATTTGACACATGAATCAGCATCTCCATGCACTGTTAGAACTTTGGGATTTCCCTTGATATTTTTTACAAGTTCTAAAAGGTCATTTCTATCTGCATGTCCTGAAAATTCAAATTGTTTTACCTCGGCTGAAACTTTCATATCATGACCTCTTGTTGATACTTTTCCTGTCTCCAATAATTTTTTACCTGGAGTTCCTTCTCCTTGATATGATACTAGCGCAATTCCATTTTTGTTATCAAAGGCAAGTTCTTGTAAATAATAAACAGCGTTTCCCCCTACTAGCATTCCGGCAGGTGAAATCACAACACATGGTTCATCTAAAGCCTTCTTTCTTTCATGTTGATTTCTGATTGCTACTGTTCCATTAATCGAATCAGAAAATAGTTCTGGATCCCTAAGATATTCAGGATAACGAAACATTATTTCATTTACTTTTAATGCCATTCCATCCATGACAATTTTGTGTTTAAATTTTGCATTTTTTAACACACACGCAATTTCTTGAGAACGCTCTACAGAAAATGAAGGTATGAATAAAATACCTTTTCTATCTAACACTTCATTTGCAAATTCAATTAATCCTTCTTCTGCCTTTTGTCTAGGCATCTGTTCTGTTTGTGAATAAGTACTTTCAGTAATTAGTAAATCCACTTCTCCGATATCTAAATCAGCTTCTCTTAACATCCGTGAGCCTCTAGGATTAATATCTCCTGTGTAAAAAAGTCGTTTATTATTAGATTCTACCAAAACAGTACCGCCACCAAGTACGTGGCCTGACTCTCGTAGCTCAAATGATGCATTGTTTCTAGAAACTTTTTGTTTGTAACCAATTTCTTTTGCATTTCGCATCATGTTATTTACTTCTGGCAAATCAAATTGATGGAATCCCTTTTCAATTTTTAACATGTCTTCAATCAATAACTGACTTAGATCAAAAGTTGGTGGTGTAGCGTAAACGTTTGTATTTCCACTAACAAAAAGTGATGGAACATTGCCTGAATGATCCAGATGGGCGTGTGTAATTATTACAGAATCAACATCTCGTGGTTTTACATGTAAGGGATATTGTGGAGGGGTTCCACGCTTTCCAAACATCACGCCATAATCTAACAAGAAATTTGTTCCATTACAATTTACAAGAAAACCTGATCGCCCAACTTCATGAGCGGCACCAAGAACATTTATCTTCAAGAAATCAAGTGGCCAAAGTTCTACCTTAAAACTTTGTCAACACAAAAAAGTTCATTCGCGGTAATGTATAATCTTCAAAAGCTTTAATTAGTGCATGACCAGATCCAATCTGCATGGGAAGATCCTATGATGAATGGATAAAGTCACAAGATCAAGCTTTAGTTTCAAAAGTTCGAGCCGGTGATGAATCAAACAAACCACTTCTTAACCAAATTAACTGGATCTGGGTTCAAAATCTTATGAATAAGAAAGCAGATCTAAATCCAACATCAGCCGAACTACTTGACTGGGTAACCTCTGGTCAAATTGACGCAATGAGAAAATAAATGTGAACATCACCTTTTTTTGTTTTTTCTTAATCTAAATTGAAATTTTTTATTTTTATTTATTTCAACAAAATTACAGCGTTATATCGTTCGCGATCTTGTCAAATCCATAACCCTGTTATGAAATTCTATTATGGTTTAAATAGCAACTGAGTACTTTTGACATTAAGTGAAATAAATGCCAATAGCAATAATTCCAGACATAGATGAACAGAGATGTATCGGATGCGCACTGTGTGTTGAAATCTGTACTTCTCTTGGTCCAGACGTACTTCGTGTAAAACCTGTTGAAGGTTGGAAGAGAGGAAAAGCATTTGTCTTTTATCCAGAGAGATGTATTTCTGACGGTGCATGCATTGGAGTTTGTCCAACAAAATCAATCTTTTGGATGAGACCAATGAATTACACTGCAGGACAACCAGTTCCTCTTCACAAGAACGGAGTTTTCGTAAAAGGCTGGGCAGAAGACGCCGGAATCGGTGGCTAATCACTATTCTTTTTTATTATTTTTCTTTTAGAGATTTCTTTTTGATGTTTTTTGATAATAACTTTACAAAGAATTTGATGAAAGAATCATTCTTGTCATAATGAATTGTTGAAAAATGATTTTTTTTAAAAAACACATTCCATGTTTTTAAGAATACAGAAAAGTCCTCTGGTGATCGAATTGAGTTTGCCATAACATAGTGAGCAGCGGGATAAATGTCTGATATTTCGATGGGAATTAAACCAAGATATGGATTATAATGGCAAAATTGAATTGATTCAGAATCTTTGAATGATTTTTTGATTTTGAAATATTCTGGCGATAAATATGCTGGTTTTAATGTAGTGTCTTTTAAAATAACTAGTTCTTTTTTCTTACTTTGAAATTTTCTCACCATATTGTGATATGATATTACTTCTGGTCTAAATTGATCTTCTTTTGAAAATAGGAAAATAGCTTTTTCTTTGAATTTGGGAGTGGTATCTATGAAATAATTTGGATTGGATGTAAAGACCTCTACAACTTCAAATAATTTGGGATGGGCTCTGGCCTTTTTCATGACATATTCCCATAACCTTCCTTCATGAATTGCGTCTTTTACCCTTTCAACCTCGGATTTTATTGAAATCAAATTATGTAATCCCAAACTATTGATTTTTTCTTGTTCCTCAAGTGCAAGCAATTCTTTTGGTGTGAATTTTGAGCAAATCTCACAATTACACGAAAAATTTACAATCTCAGAGAGATGTCTGGTCCTGTCTTCTGTGATGTATCTATCTTTTTTTGCATATAGAATGTATGATGCAGAGTCAAAGGTATCGCATCCTAACGCTACCGAAAATGGTATTGTTAATGGATGCCCCGCACCAAATAGATGAAGAGGCATGGAAGAAGGCATTTGTGATCTTGCCGCAACAATCATTTTTGCCAAGAGGTTGTACTCATATGACTCCATAAATTCAACAGGACTTCCTAATGCTAGCATCTCAAAACCATAATCTACCAATGCTTTGGTTGAATGTTTAACAAGATCAAAATGTTCTCCTCCTTGAATTGGTCCAACCCAAATTTGTCCGTTCTTTGTACTTTGTTTCAAAGTTTGTTTTGAAATTTTCAGAGTATGATCAACATAGGCTTTTGCTTTAGTCTTCGGAAGACCAAAACCAGTTGGTTTGTCAAGTGGAATTGCAATATCTGTTTTTATTTTTGTTTCAAACTCTGCCATATCAGGAGCTGAAACTTTTACATCTCCATATTCTAGAACTTGGTATCCTCCAGAATCTGTCATTATAGAATTATCAAAACCAATGATATCATGTATTCCACGTTTTACGGCATCTTGTCCATAATGATTTTTTGTAATGTATGCATTTGTAATAACTAAATCAAAACCTAATTCTTTGAATTTTTTTAATGGAATTGATTGGTTTACAGGATGAATTACTGGTACATATGCAGGAGTTTCTATCTTTCCATGATTTGTATGTAATATGCCTATTCTTGCAGCTAGATCAGATTTTATAATTTCAAACATTTACGGTATTTTCCTTAATGCGATATTTAATCAGTAGGAAAAGAATTTTTGCAAATCATTCCTTTTTGCAATAACTGAAAGCCAGTCTATTGTGTCTTCTTTAGCCTCTCCATTAATACTATCTGTTATTTGTTTTGAAACCTCTGAAATAGATTTTGAAGTAGTATCAATCTGAAAAGTTTTTTCATTTCCAAATTTTTTAATTGTTTCAAAAGCAATTATTCCTAAAACTTCACTACCTAGATTTTCAGTAGTCTTTTTTTTTGAATATTT
>DASSAK010000048.1:0-1647 GCA_035685445.1 Nitrosopumilaceae archaeon | reverse complement strand
AGCAATAGCGGTAGTAACTAAATTATTTGGATGTGGGTTACCAGCAATGTTATTTTTGAAAAATAAAGCTCAGGGGTTGAGAGTTGGGATAGGAATGATTTCTAGAGGAGAAGTAGGATTAATTGTTGCCGGAGTTGGCGTCTCTGCTGGCGTATTAGCAGCAGACGTGTACTCAACAATTGTCATAATGGTAGCAGTCACGACCATAATTACACCAATTTGGCTAAAGATAGAATACAGAAAGGAAGCGGTAAAAGAAGGCGAATCAAACCAGCAAGCTAAAAATAATTAAATTTATCTAGTACAAACCTACTCTCAGATACTAAAAAGTCTTAAATTACATTACAAAATCAACATTTTAGAAGGTCATGGCAGAAGAATATGTAACAATTTGCGAAGTTTGTGGAAAAGGAATAACAAAGCAAGATCTAAAATTTGAAAATGGTCGAAGTTTTCACAATGAATGCTTTGCAAAAACTGGCAAAGATTTTCCTAAATTAGATTACAATCTTCAAAGCAAAACAACACAAGCAAAACTCGATTTAATCCAACTAAAAAATCTAAAACACAGATTGGCAGGCGGTAGTACTTCAAGCAGCAAAGGTTCTGCAAAACGAAAACCAGCTAAAAAGAGTACCAGAAAATCTACTAGAAGAACAGCTGCAAAACGCCGATAGGTTATTTGTAATAATTATTTAAAGGGTTTATTGCTCAATTTAACAGGAAATACATGAGTGAATTAGATTCTATTTTTTCAAAAGCTTGTAATGAAATCACACATAATCTGTTGACAATAGAACATCCAACAAAAAAACAAGTAAAATCTGAGATAAAGAAAATTTGTGCCAAATATTCATTAGAAAGAATTCCCAGAAATTATGAGATTTTATCTACAGTCAAAGGAGAAAATTTTACAAAATTAAAATCAGTATTAATTCATAAACCAATCAAAACAGCATCAGGTGTAGCTGTTGTTGCATTGATGCCAAAACCATATGCTTGTCCCCATGGAAGATGTAGTTATTGTCCTGGCGGAATAGAATACAACACACCTAACAGTTACACTGGAAACGAACCTTCCACAATTAATGCAATGGAAAATGAATACGATCCAAAACTTCAGATTACAACAAAAATAAAAAAACTTGTAGTATATGGACACGACCCTTCAAAACTAGAATTAGTCATAGTGGGAGGAACATTTCTGTTTATGCCAAAAGATTATCAAAGAAATTTCATAAAATCTTGCTATGATGCCTTAAATGGTACAAATTCATCTTCGTTAGAAGAAGCCAAGTCATTAAACGAGCATGCAGACATAAGAAACGTAGGATTTACCATAGAAACAAAACCAGATTATTGTAAAAAAGAACATGTCGACGACATGTTAGATTATGGAGTAACAAGAATTGAAATTGGCGTTCAGAGTTTACAAGAAAGAGTTTACAGTATCGTAAATAGAGGGCATACGTTCAAATATGTAACAGAATCATTTCAAATTTCAAAAGATGCAGGTTACAAAATTGTAGCACATATGATGCCAGGATTACCAACTATGACTCCAGAAGAAGATATTGCAGATTTCAAGCAATTATTTGATGACCCAAAACTAAAACCAGATATGCTCAAAATCTATCCATCTCTAGT
>DASSAK010000047.1:0-23621 GCA_035685445.1 Nitrosopumilaceae archaeon | reverse complement strand
ATGGGGGCGATGGGACGTGAACCCATGAACTCCAGCGCCCGAGGCTGGGAGTATAAACCAAGCTAACCTACGTCCCCATACTAGAACAAAATTTCACAATATTATTTCTTTAAAAGAAAATGATTAACCGTATGACTCGAACTTTACGTCGTAGCTTCCATCTTCGCGTTTATCATGCATTGTGACAAAACCTTTTGGTTCTATCACATTTAGGACCCCATCGATGGTACCTTGATATCCACAAATGTAAAAAAACGTATTATCTGTGGTTATCTCTTCACCAACAATTTCTTCAAGAGGTGATTTACCATCTTTTCCTGGTTGCAAGAACGATTCAACTCTTCCAGTTTGACCACTCCATGATCTGTTAAACCATTCTTTCGGTCTACTAATTGCTGCCCTATATCTAAAATTCCATTTGTCTCTTCCTCTATCAATACTTTCATTTTCTAAATCAGTGAGTAGTCTTTTGTAGCTTAACTCATCTACATAACTTGCACCATGCAAAACAACAATTTCTCTTTTATCACCTATATCATGAAGATGTTGTGCAAAACTTATGAAAGGAGCTAATCCAGTTCCCCCTCCAACACAAACAATTCTTCTTTCGTCTTTACTACCATCAGGAAACCTATCATTAATTGTTAAAGCATTTCCAGTTGGCATGCCCATCAAAATCTGATCACCTTCACTTGCATACATCAGCATAGTTGTAACACGACCTGGTAATGGTTTTCGAACCCATCTAATAACAAACTCAAAATATTTTTTGTTTTCAGGATGCGATGCAATAGAATATGCTCGCCTGACGATCTTATAATTTTCAGTTGGTATTGGCATTCCAAGTGTTAAGAATTGACCTGCCTGATACTCTGGAACTCCTCCTTCTGGAACAACTCGGGTTATGAAAAGATCTTCTTTAAGAAACTCCATGTAATCAATTGTTGCTTTAATATCGGTAACCAATAGATTCTATTTCACAATTTTTGGTTAAATATCTTTATGAAAAATTCTATTTCAGCAAATTCATATTAGTTAAAGGTTACATTTTTTAAAAAATTCATCAGAAATACTCAAAAGTTAAAATTTAACTCATTTTATGTATTTGATGTTGTCAGACGATTCTGCCGAAAAACCAAAGAAGAAACGAGGAAGACCAAAGGGCTCCAAAAATAAATCTGCAAAGACAAAAGATGAATCAAAAGAAAAACAAGAGTTTGAAAATAAACTAGGTGAAACCAAACCTGAAAAACCTAAAGAAAAAGAACCCGAGGCAAATACACCAAAGAAAGAAGAGTCAACAAAGGTTGTATTATCCCCACCAAGAACAATTTCAGCAGATTCTTTTACCAATAAACGTGGAAGTGAGGTGATTTTTAGACGAGAAATGGGAGAACCAGAATTTTTCTTACACAAAAACCAACTAGTTCCACCTAAACCCGTATTGTCGCCAGATGAAGAACAAGAAATCTCACGTAAAGTGCAAATTCCAACCGATCAAACTCCAAAATATGAGCCAGAACATATGCTTAGTCCTGAGTTTAATGGATTATCAAACTATGAACGTGGTGTAGAAAATCATAAACAAGAATTAGAAGAAGAACTACGACAATTAAAACAAAATCCAGATGCTAATGAAAGTCGAATTAAACAACTAGAAGATGAGATACGCTCCATTGACTATCTTTTTGAAAATTATAATCTTGGAATGAATGTTTTTCGCACAGCAAAAGGAGGACGAAGTAAAATTAAACAATGATAAAAATGACTGGAAAAAAATTTAACATAATAAATGCACGAGTTACTTTCAAAAACCTCCCACTTCATAGGCTAGCAAATTTTTCATTTAAGGATGTATCAGCTGCATGTGATGAGTTTAAGAAAATTTCTGATGTTTCTGAATGTGTGATTATTCAAAATCCTTTTAGAGTTGAAATATTCATGGTAGTTTCTTTAGACAAAGCAGATACGCCAGATGCAAGAAGAGAAGAGGGACAAACCCTTACTGTAAATCAAATTGAAAAAACTTGGAAATCTCTTACAGAATTAGATCAATATGATCTTGATCATTTTGATCAAATTTTAGAAGTGTATAAAGATGATGATGTCTATCTTCATTTATTACGACTTGCATCTGGTTTAGAATCCATAGTAGTGGGACGAGAAAGAATACTTGATGAAATAAAAGAAGCAATCACTAATACAAAAAAAGCCAATCAATCTGGAGATATATTGAATAATTTATTTGATGTTTGTATTCAAGCTGCAACAAAAATTAGAAAAGAAACTGAAATTAGTAAAGGAATAATTTCTCTTGGTGATATTGCGTTAAAAACTGTTGAAGAAAAAGCAGGCATTGATGGAAAAAAAATTCTGTTGATTGGAACCGGCGAAATAGCTGCTATGGTTGCAAGAGCATTTGGACACAAAGAAATTAAATTTGATGTTACTAGCATGACCATTGAACGAGCCACGGGTTTTGCTAACATTTTAGGAGGAACTCCCATTAAATTTGAGGATGTTTTATCTGGATTTGATAAATATGATGTAGTAGTTGTTGCAACTACGGCAGATTATCATCTGATTAGCTATGATAGAATAAAACGAGTTATGGAAAAGAAAAAGAAAGGTACTATGATACTAGATATTTCAGATCCAAGAGCAGTTGCCGATGATGTGTCTACATTGCCTGGTGTTAAACTAATGTTTAGACATCAAATAGATGAAATGTATGAAAATTTTATCCAGTCAAGCAAGAAAAAGATCCCATCTGTTGAAGAATTAATCAATAAAGAAATTCCAACTATTTCTGCAACAATAAAGTAGATTATAATATTTTATCTATTGAAATTTTTTTTTGACTAACCGTAAGACTCGTACTTTACTTCAAAGCTGCCATCTTCACGCTTGTTATTTGCTGTTACAAAGCCTCTTGGTTTCAAAAAGTCCATGACACCATCGATTGTACCTTGCCATCCACAAATGTAAAACATTGTGTTGTCTTTGGTAACCTTTTCACCAATTAATTCTTCAAGTGGTGACAATCCACTCTCTTTAGGCCGGAGAAATGTCTCCACACGACCGGTCTGTCCTCCCCAAGAACGATTAAACCATTCTTGTGGTCGACTAATCGCAGCTCTATAAGTAAAATTCCATTTATCTTTTCCTTTGTCTCTACTTTCATTTTCTAAATCAGTAAAAAGTTGTTTGTAAACCAATTCATCCACATAACTTGCACCATGCAAAACAATAATTTCTCTTTTATCACCTATGTCATGAAGATGTTGTGCAAAACTTACAAAAGGAGCAATACCTGTTCCCCCTCCAACACAAACAATTCTTCTTGTATCGGGACTACCATCTGGCATTTTTTCATTAATATCAAGTGCTATGCCTGAAGGTTTTATCCAACCTACTTCGTCTCCTTCCCTAGCATTAAACAACAAAGTTGTTAAGCGACCCGGTAATGGTTTTCGAACCCATCTAATTACTAATTCTATGAACTTTTTGTTTTCAGGATGCGATGCAATAGAATATGCTCGTCTAACCACTTTGTTATCTTCAGCCGGATTTGCCATTCCAAGTGTGATAAATTGACCAGCACGAAAATCAGGAACTTTACCATCATCTGGCACTAAACGGAAAATTGCAAGATCTTCTTTAATTAATTCAATGTAAGTTATTGTCGCTTTGTTATCTACGACCATTCGTCTGATGAGATCTCTAATGGTTAAATATCTTATGTTAATTCTTGCTAAAACGAATTTGAAATTAGTAGCTAAACTATAATATCTAATCAAAAAAATCTAAACCGATCACATTTTTGAAATGATCAAATGGGCCGGTCGTCTAGACTGGTAGGATACGCCCTTGGCATGGGTGAGATCGTGGGTTCAAATCCCACCCGGTCCACTTTAATTTTGTTTTACTAACACTAACAACTTTTCTAACTCTTCATCTTTCTCTTTTGAAATTTCATTAATTTCTTTTTGTGGAATCTTCTCTCCAATGTCAATCGCAGCTTTGACAGCACTTTTTTTAACTTCTAAATTACTATCTAAAAGACAATTGTGAATTACTTTACTTGCTTGAGCAGCTTTAAGATAACCAAGTGCTCCTAACGCACAAGATTTAACCAATGAACTAGAATCCTTTGCAAGATTAACTATTGCAGGAACTGCATCTGAATCTTTTCTATTTGCTAAAACAAGTGCAGAAAATCCTCTTACATTTTTACTTTTAGAATTTAGATTTTTTATTAAAATTTCAGAAATGTTATTTTTATTTAATACTAAAACACTAAAGGCTTCTCCTCTGACTTCTATTTCAGGATCATCTAACATTATGATTATCTTATTGATAATTTTGGGATCACTTGTATTGTTTAATGATTCTAAGATCTTAATTTTTTCTTGTTTTGAACCAGAGTCCAAAACACTATTAATTTTATCAAAAGAATTAGTCATAAAATCCTCCTCTCTTGCCAAATGACAAGTAATTTTTTCATAAAAACCCCTTCGATCTTAAAAATACGTATTCTTAGATTTAAATTATCCTCGGCTGTTTTGGTGCTCATGTCGACCGAACAAGCAAGAGACACAATCTTCATAGGTAAGAAACCATTGATGGCGTATGTTACCTCAACGCTAATTCAATTGGCAAACTTGCCTTCAGTGAATATCAAAGCTAGAGGTTTAAGCATTGGTCGTGCAGTTGATGTTGCACAAATCATCTCACGCAAAACAGAAAATGCTGGATACTCTATCGGAAACATCAAAATCGGTTCTGAGACACTCGAGTCAAAGGACGGCAAACAACGAAATGTTTCAACAATTGAAATTGAAGTAAAGCGAAACGCAGCATAACTGCGCTTTACTTTTTTTGTTTTTTATTTTCTTTTTGTAAATTCGTATTTTTTCTCTAATTTTCTAAACTTTTTGAGTTCAACTAGTTCATTAAATTGATCAAAACTTACCATTTTATTCCTCAATTTTGTAGTTGTTCCTGATTTTTTGAGTTCTTTTAGAATGTTCATTGTTGCAAATGTGTTTGCAAATAACACTGAAAGTGGATACAGAATTATTTTAAATCCCATCTTGTAAAGGTCTTGTGCAGAACTAATTGGGGTTGTACCGCCCTCAATCATATTTGCAACCAAAGGAGCATTTATTGATTTTCCAATCTTTTTCATCTCTGATATTGATTTTGGGGCTTCGACAAAAATTGCATCAGCACCAATTTTTTTATTGTATAAACCGCGCTCTATTGCTGCATCTAAGCCTTCATTTGCTCGGGCATCTGTTCTAGCTACTATGATAAAGTTCTTACTAGTTCTTGCATCAAGTGCAGCTCCCAGTTTTTCTGCATATTCTTCTTGTGAAATAACTTCTTTTCCTTGCATGTGTCCACATCTTTTTGGCCAACGTTGATCTTCAAGAAAAATTCCCGAAGCTCCTACAGCTTCTAACTCTTTAACTAATTTCCAAACACTTAGTGCATTTCCATAACCAGTGTCTGCATCTACAATTACCGGAACTGACGCTGCACGACAAATTCGTTTTGCATTATCGATAGTTTCTGTTGAACCAATAAAACCATAATCAGGCATTCCAAATAATGTCGCAGATGTACCATAACCTGTTTGAAACATTGCCTCAAATCCAACATGCTCAGCTATTTTTGCACCAATTGCATCAAAAACACCTGGAATAACAAGAGGCTTTTTCCCCTTTAACATCTGTTTTAGGCTCTTCAATCACAAGACATTTTCAAGTGAATTATTTAGATTTTAAGTTATGAAAAATTTGAAAATAATTTGGGAAAATTGATTTATTGTTCCCCGTTTATCAAATTCATGCATAAAGGGGTAATAATTGGGATAATAGCTGTTGTTGTAGCTATAGGTGGATTTTTGGCAAGTCCTCTATTTTATGAAACCGAAGTTAATGAACCGCTTCCTGTAGCATTAAATGAAATCGAAGAAGGATTAACCTTTGAAAAATTTGTTGAAATGGATGATGAAAAACGTAAAATCCTAGTACAGAAAATTCCACAAGAAGTTGAAGACATGATTATGGAAAAGGCAGCCATGGTAGTTGTTTCTGTTTCTGAATCCATGGATGAAATGACTCAGGACTCTGATTCTGCATTTACTTTATTGAAAAGTGGAATGTTTGAAGGCTTAGCAGGTCACAATGCAGAAGGCATAGCTAAAGCCATTCAAATAAATGGCAAAACCTTTCTTCGATTTGAAAATTTCCAAGTAACAAATGGACCAGATCTTAGAGTTTACATTACACCTGATGGTGATGTAAAAAATGGCATTCACCTGGAAAAACTAAAAGGAAGCAAGGGTGATCAGAACTATCTTTTAGAGAATATTGACGTTGAAGTGTATGATATTGTGGTGATTTATTGTCAACCTTTTAGTGCATATTTTGGCCAAGCAGAATTACTTTAACACAAAGTTTTAATCTATTTTGATTTTCTTGCCTTTTTTCTTAGGATTTTTTTCCATTTTTTCTAGTTCTGATTTGAGCCATTTCTTATAACGTTCTGTGCCTTCTTTAGTTAATCTTGAATCATTTGAGCTTAGCATTGAGCCCATAGTTGTAACCTTTTCAAGTAAATCCATTGCTACAAACTTTCCAACATTTCCTAATCTAAACAACACTTCGACCTGTTTTTTTACTGCATCATTAATCTTTTCAACATCTTCTGCAGTAGATCTTCCTTTTTTTGTAATTTGATATTTGCCATCTTTAGTTTCTTCAATTAAACCATCATCTAACAATCTTCCAAGTAATGGATAGATTAAACCCGGTGATGGTTTCCATGCCCCCTCACTTTCTTCTGTGGCATGATCAATGATCTGCTTACCACTATACGACTTTTTTTTCAAAAGATCCAAAATATAGTATCTTGAAAACCCTCTGGGAATAGAGCTGCCAACCCTCTGAAACCATTCAGATATCATCACTAGTGATATCGCTAGCGATATATATTAATCATTATGTTAGTATCTATGTTAGTCAATCGACCGATCATTCTACAATACATATTTAACCAATTTTCAGAGCACAAAGTGCGAAATGGTTGAGTCTATTGAGTATGATTTAGTTATTTGTGGTTCTGGCTTGGCTGGATTGCGCGCAGTCATTGAAGCATCAAAAAAAAATTCTAAAATAAAGATTGCAGTTATTTCCAAAGTCCAAGTCATGCGTTCGCATTCTGTTTCTGCAGAAGGCGGAACTGCTGCTGTGATTTTTGAAGACGAGGGTGATACCATTGAATCACATATCTATGACACAGTAAAAGGAAGTGACTTTTTAGCAGATCAGGATGTTGCAGAAAGACTTTGCAAAGAAATGCCAAAAGAAATTTATCAACTAGAAAGATGGGGAATGCCTTGGTCTAGACGAGAAACTGGAAAAATTGATCAAAGATGGTTTGGTGGGTATAGTTTTCCAAGAGCAACTTATGCCTCAGACAAGGTTGGATTTTATGAAATGCAAACATTGTATGATACTTGTCAAAAATTTGACAATATTGAATTTCTAAATGAGTGGTTTGCAACATCCATACTTCATGATGGAAAAAGATTCCGTGGTCTAACAGCAATTGAGCTTTCATCTGGTACATTTTATCAAATAAAGGCTAAAGCTTTGATAATTGCAACAGGCGGTGCTGGAAGATTGTATAGTTTTTCAACATATGCGTATTCATCAACTCCAGATGGACTTGATATGGCATACAGAGCTGGTATTGCACTAAAAGATATGGAATTTGTACAATTTCACCCAACTGGAATATTACCATCAGGAATTTTAATTACAGAAGGTGCAAGAGGTGAGGGCGGTTACCTCATAAATAACAAAGGAGAGCGCTTTATGAAAAATTATGCTCCATCAAAAATGGAGCTTGGTCCAAGAGACATTGTTTCAAGAGCAATTATGACAGAAATTAATGCAGGACGTGGTTTCAAACATGAAACAGGCGTAGACTGTATGAAAATGGATTTGAGACACATTGGTGATGAGGTACTAAAAGAAAAGCTAGGTGGAATTCGAGAAATTTCTATCAAGTTTTCAGGAATTGATCCTTCTCAGGACATTATGGATATCAGACCTGTTTGTCATTATATGATGGGTGGAATTCACACTAACATCGATGGTGCTACTGAAATGCAAGGAGTTTGGTCAGCAGGTGAAGCAGCATGTAACAGTACACATGGCTCAAACAGACTAGGGGCAAACTCTACATCAGAATGTATTGTATGGGGAAAAATCACTGGCTCGCTTGCAGTAGACTATATTGAAAAAGAATCAACATCAGAACCCTTCCCCGACTTTCTTGTTGAAAAAGAAGAAAAAAGAATCTACGATGGAATTTTTCGAGGTAGGGGAAACGCTAATCCATATGAGATAAGGCAAAGGCTCACAGACATGATGAATCAAAATGCGTATGTTTACAGAGATGAAGCGGGACTTGTAGAAGGATTAAAGAAACTTCGTGAACTCAGAGAACAGACTTGGAAACATGTTGATGACCAGGCAAAAGAATACAATACTAACTTTTCAAATGTTATGGAACTTGATTCAATGTTTAGGGTAGCAGAAGTTGTGTTGATTGGAGCAATTAATAGAAAAGAATCTCGTGGCTCTCATGCAAGAACTGATTATCCAAAAAGAGACGACACTAATTTTCTACACCATACCTTGGCATATTATGATTCAAAAGAACCAATAATGAAAACACATCCAGTTACAATAACTAAATACAAACCAGTGGAGAGAAAATACTGATGGCATCTGTGGATGAAAACAAAGAAGGAATCAAAGGAATGGCAAACCCATCAAGGTATGGGATTGAAAGATTTGCGTATTGGTTAATGAGATTAACTGGTCTTGGTCTGCTTGCTTACTTTATTGCACATATTTATGAAACAAGCATGATTCTTAAAGGAAAAGCAGGATGGGATGAATTTTTAGAATTAACTCAAACAACTGAAGGACACATAATTCTTGCGCTAGTGATTGGAATGAGTGTTTTTCATACAATTAATGGAATTCGTGTAATGCTTGGACATGGTGGGGTTGGAGTTGGAAAACCAGGAAGAGTTGACTATCCTTATACCCCAAAATCACAAAACTATCGACATAAAATTACGATTTATTCTGCAATTGTTCTAGCTGCAATTGCAATGATGTACGGATTAGCAGTAATGTTTGGTGAATAACATGAAAGAAAGTCACATTATGAAAATCCATTATGGAACCGCACTAGCTGCAATTGCCTTTGTTGCTGTACACATATTGATGAGAATGACACAAAACTTTGCAGAATCGTTAGAATATGAGAGTGTAATTGCAAATTATCAGTATTTACCTTATGCTGGAATGCTTGAAATCATTTTGGTTTTACTCTCAATACATGGATTTAATGGATTGCGAACAATTTTGATTGAATTAAAACAAGGGCGTACATATGAAAAAGCAGTTTCGTATGGCTGTATTGTTGCCATGATTGCAGTAATTGCATATGGAACAAGGACTATATTTATGACAAGTATGGGGATAGTATGATGGCACAAACAACAAGCCTAGCTGAAGAAAAAGTAAACAGTCTAGCTTCACCATCTAACACAATCACACTTCGTGTTGCAAAATTTAATCCAGCAACAGATAATGAAAAACACTGGATTGATTTTCAAGTTCCATATCAACGATGGACTACAGTTTTAGATGCAATATTAGAAGCAAAAAAACACCTTGATCACTCCATAGCTGTTCGATATTCTTGTAGACAAGCTACTTGTGGATCTTGTGGCATGATAATTAATGGAAGACCAAGACTTGCATGCTTTACAAAAATTAGTGAACTTGATTCTAACACTGTAACAGTTGAACCAATGAATAATTTTCCAATAATTCGAGATCTAACAGTCGGATTCGATAGATTATTTAAAAAACACAAATCGTTAAAACCATTTATTATTAGAGAGGACTCTGAAGTCACAGGAAAAACTACTGAACTTTTGCAGACTCCAGAAGAATTAGACAAATACATACAGTTTTCAAACTGTATCAAATGTGGATTATGCAATTCTGTCTGTCCTACAATGGCAACAGATTCTTCATTTATTGGACCACAAGCACTTGCACAGGCTTACCGATACATAGCAGATAACAGAGACAAAGGTAAAGATGATAGACTCAAAGTGATTGATGACTCTCATGGAATTTGGAGATGTCATTTTGCGGGCTCTTGTAGCCAAGTTTGTCCAAAAGGAGTAGATCCTGCTATGGGAATTCAGCTTCTTAGAGGATATCTGCTAGGTTTTAGAGGCTAGTTAACCTGCTTTTTTGGGTTTGGACTATTATTTACTTGATTGTTAATTTGCTCTGCCATAAAGTGGTTTGAGACATTTATCTTTACATCATCAATTCCATCTACTTTTAGAAGATTATCATGAATGTCTTGAGCAATTTTAAAACCAAACACTGCAGGACAGAATGGACTGGTCAAATGTAAATCAACTTTAACATTTCCATCTGCAATATCAACTTCATCAATTAGCTCTAATTCTGTAATTGTTGTATTGATTTCAGGGTCTACAATTTTCGAAAGCTCATCAAATATTTTGACTCGTAATTGCTTGACGTCTTGAGACATGAACGCCAAAGCGTCTATGCTATATATAACCATTCTAGAACGTAAGGTGATGTATAGGTCTCGCCTTGGAAATAATATTAATAAAATTACGCTAGACTATGTCTCATCAATTTCAGATGATGCAGAGATTGCGCTATACGACATACTTGGTAGCCAAGCACATGTCATTATGCTTTATGAAAATAAAATTATTTCAAAGGCTGAAGTAAAAAAAATTCTTCAAGCACTAGAAGCATTAAAAAAAGAAAAATTTGATAAAAAATCTGATGCAGAAGACATTCATGAGTTGATTGAATCGCTTGTAATAAAAAAAGCAGGTTTAGCTAGTGGTGGAAAAATGCATACGGCGCGTTCCCGCAATGATCAAATTTCACTTGATATTCGCATGAAAATTCGAGATGACATTAACATTTTGTGTAATTGTCTTTTAGATACAATAGAGACATTAGTGTCATTAGCACAACGGCATCAAAAAACAATAATGCCACTTTACACACATTTACAACAAGCTCAAGCAGGAGTTTTTTCTCATTATCTATTAGCATACGCCGATTCACTGTTTCGTGATCTTGACAGGCTTTATGCCGCATACGGAAGGGTTAATCAAAATCCATTAGGATCTGGCCCAATTGGTGGAACTAGTCTTCCAATTGATAGGCAAAGTACTGCAAAAATGCTTGGATTTAAGGGAATTGTAGAAAACTCTATAGATGCAACAAGCACACGTGATTTTGTTGCAGAATATGTTTCAACAGCTGCAATTCTCATGACTAATCTTAGCAAAATCGCTGAAGACTTTGTAATATGGTCAACTTCTGAATTTTCATTTATTGAATTGGCTGATGAATTTACATCGCCATCAAGTGTAATGCCACAAAAGAAAAATCCAGATCTTTTAGAGCTTACTCGAGGAAAAACTTCTGAAGTAATCGGAAATCTAATGACAATTTTAGCTACCATAAAGGGCCTTGCAACTGGATATGGTAGAGACTTGCAGCAAATAAAATCTGCAATTTGGTCTACTTCAAAAATTTCAATCTCTGCACTACTTGTTCTAAAATCCATGCTTCTAACACTTTCTGTAAATGAAAAACAAATGAAAAAAGCAGCAGAAGGAGGATATCTAATTGCCTTAGACATTGCTGAAAAACTAGTTCAAAATGGAATGCCATTTCGTACTAGTCACAAAATTTCAGGACAGCTAGTACAAACAGCAAATCAAGCAAAAAAATCACTTTCAAAACTTTCATCAGATGAAATTAAAAAATCAATTCAAGATACAAAGGTTGATGCAAAACTTGTCTTAGATATTGTTCAATCTACTTCAATTTTATCATCCCTTAAAGATAGGAATTCTGAAGGTTCTGCAGGATTTGGAGAACAAAAACGAATGATTTCAAACAGAACTCAAAAAATTAATGCATATAGAACAGGAACTACCATGCGAGACAATGAAGTTACAAATACATTCGAAAATCTTTCAAAAAAAGTTAAAGAATTAATGAAATAAATTTGTATCAAGTCGTGCTTAGTTTTTCAGTCTTAATCTAAAAGATATTACTTTACTTTTAGAATTGGGGCTGGTCCTTGAGCCGTACTATTTTTGTGAAATTGTACATGATACTGTATCTCTGCCTCCTTTCTGCATTCTGAGCAGACAAATTTCACTGGAGAGCCACAAATACCACAATTATCTTTGCTAGGCTCCATCTTGTTTCCACATTTTCTGCACGAATCAATTCTCATACAATAGGTAAGAATGCTTTAAGATATTATACTGGGTCAACAAACCAGCTGACTAGTCAATTTTTGATTGTACCACATTCTATGAATTTCCAGTTCGTAGTATAACCATGAAAACAACTAGCACATGGAACAAAATGGTTCACGCCACCTTCAGAAAGGTGATTGCCTTTGACCTTCTATTTTTGGGTCTTGGCGTTGCTATAGGAGCTGGCGTTGGAGCATATGTGGTCACTGCTGGTATTGTCCAGTAAACCACCTTACCTTTTTTATGAGGTTTTTAATTCAATTAGATCGTTGCAATTTTCACACGTTGAACCATCATATACATCAAAGGATGGTTGTAGATTAGTTTGGAAAGGTGCTGATGAAGATGATTTGGATACCGTTATTCTAAACAAAAGAGAACTGGAACAACTCGTTGAAATTTTAAAACAAGACTCCACCGGAGAAGTTGAGCTTGAAGATCAAGTTAGCAAAATAATGATAAATTCTGACGTTACACAATTTAATCTCAAAGATCATGATTTACTTGAGGCCAAAACAACAGATCTTCAAAAAAATGTTTTAGAATATGCAAAAGTTCCACATGAACCACAGTATATTCGTATTAGCACAAAAGAATTCTATCCATCTGTTACCATTAGAAAAGATGAGGAGCCAAAAAAAACTGATGAAAAAAAACCTGACATGACATTACTTCAAGCAATTTTAACATCAAAAACTAGAAAAACTACAGAACTTTCACAGTCAGATCTCTTTAGAATTTTTTCAACAAGACGCTCAACAAGAAAATTTGCAAAAACAAAGGTAGAGGATTGGATGGTTGATAAAATTTTAGCAGCAGCTGATACTGCGCCAACTGCTGGAAACTTTCAAGGATTTAAGGTATTTTACATTAAAAACAAAAAAACCAAAGAAGCACTTGTGGAGGCTGCAAACAATCAACCTTATGTGAATGCACCAGTTGTTTTGGTGTTTTGTATGGATCCATCAAGAGTACAGATGAAGTTTCCTCCAGAAATTTTAGAAAAATTTGCAATCCAAGATGCTACACTTGCTGCTGCATTTTCATTACTTGCAGCATCTGGATTGGGTCTAAGCTCAATCTGGATTGGAATGATTGATGAAGAAAAGGTCAAATCTATTTTGGGCACTGACTTGAAACCGTCATCTATTTTGTGTATAGGATACCCAGACAAACAGAGACCACCTAAAACACGAAGAAAGCTTAAAGAACTCATTCATGTAGTGGAGTGACCAATGCCTGATCTATATGAGAACGCTGCAGAAAATTTCCTAGAATTAGCTAGTTCACAACGACTACACATTTTATTTAAATTATTAGCGCATAAATGTACGCCAACTGAGGTTGCAAAAGAGCTTGATGCAACAAAACAAGAGGTACATCGTAATTTTACTAGATTAGAAGAAACTGGATTGATTGAAAAAGATAATGATGGAAAATACTCTCTCACTACTTTTGGCAGAACAATTTGTACACAGGTCCCTTCTTTGGTGTTTCTTTCTCAAAATAGAAAATACTTTGAAGACCACACTTTTGTTGATATTCCAACTAAGTTTATGATGAGATCAGGACAATTAGCATCAGGAGAATACGTAAAAGGAGTTGTTAAAGTTCTTGAGAAATGGAAATCAATTTACAAAAATGCTGATGAATTTATCTATGAAGTTTTATCAGAAGTTCCTTTGGATCTTATTGAACCACTTGTCGACAGAATCAAAAAGGGAGTATATTTTATGTATATTTTTTCTGAATCAGCTGTTGTTCCAAAAGGAAGAAAGGAACTTCTCAAAAAACTTGGATTTGATAAATTAATTGAGAAGGGTCTTGTTGAACGAAAAATGAAAAAAGAGGTTCAAACAGTTGTTGTACTAAATGAAAAAGAAGCATGTGTTTTATTTCCCAACACAGAAGGTGAATCCGATCTATCTGAGATGTTCTATAGTAGTGATCCTATGTTTCATGAATGGTGTATTGATTACTTTAGATACTGTTGGTATGGTTCTAATGCTTTCAATGAAAGTAAATTAAAAGAATAATTTATTTTGCAAAAAAAAGACGTAGCGCCATTTCAAACATATAGTTTAGCTTTAATAGTCTTTTTTTATCAATTTTTTGAGTTGTTGAATCAAACCAAGGTTTCTCCAAAAACAATTTTCTATTTAGCTCTACATGTACCCAGGGAACCGGTTTGTTGCCATATTTTTGTGTAGTATATTTTCCAAAAAATGGTTTGTTGATTTTGATATTTTTTTCCTCAAGCCCAAAAGCTAGCATAAAGCATTCTGCCAGCTTTACTGTGGTATCCATGGGACAGGATTTTCCAAAACAATTTCCAAGGCAAATCAATGGTCTTTCTTTTCCTACATCAGGAGAAATATCTGGGCCAACAGAAGCCATGGAGTGACAATCTAAGGCTAGTTTGAAATCAAGAAATTTTGTGGCACCAATAATTTCTGTGTGATATGGTTCATAGTACTTTTTGACTAATTTTGTTATTAGTTTTGAATCAGGCTCTTTAGATTTTTTATAGATTGAATTTTTGTAACATGTTGTGCTTTTTACAATTCCATCTGGTTGTTCTGGTGGAAGATCGTTTTCATTTCTGTTAACATCAACGAATGTTCGGGCATAAGGCGTTGAAATTATCTTCATTGCACTAGGGCCAATGTCATAGATTTCTTTTGTATATGCATCAATGTCTGCAAATACATCTTTTGGTTTAATCTTAATTCTTTGTTTTAGCTCTGGCGGAATCTTTGTTCCTCCATGTGGAATACAAATCAACACAGGAAATGTCATGGCCCTTCAGCTGTTCCATCCCTTCTTACTTCTGCAACTCCCTGAAAACCAGAACCTGTCTGTCTCTTTAAAACTGCATGTATCGCCCCATGATAAAATGAATATCTTTCCTTTTTTGAGATTGAATATCCAAGTTCTGTTAGAAAATCTAGCAATTCATCACTAAAACCGCCTTCTTCAATGCTTACTGTACCTCCAATTGTACAATGAAACCGTGGCCTTTTAATTGCCTCACTCATTGGCAAGTTTCCATCAACCATTCTTGAAAGAAAATGACCTATTGCAGAAAATATTCTTTGGCTTCCTGGACTACCAAGTACCATCCACAACTTTTTATCATGAAATACTAAAGTTGGTGAAACAGAAGTCCATGGAATTGCATTTGGTCTAATAAAATATGGATGATTTGGATTAGTAAATTCAAAAGCAGACATGTAGTTATTGTACAAAAATCCTAAACCATCAGCAGCAGCTTTTGCACCATATGCAAGCTCAATTGATTGAGTAATGCCTACTGCATTGCCCTCATCATCCATTACAGAAAGATGTGTGGTGTCATCCCCCCCAAATTCGGGATCTCGCATAGGAAGCGTTGCATCCATTTCATTGTGAATTGATTCAGCCATCTGTTTTGCAAATGAGCGTTGTAAATGTAGTTTGTCTTGTGCCTGAAGATATGTGTGTGGATTAAATGGTCTTTGAACTCTATGCAAAAATGCTTTTCTGAAAGTTTCAGCAATAAAGTGGTAGGATTCTTTTTTACCACTTCGTAGAAACTTTGATGGTAAGTGATTTAACATCATTAATACTAACAGCATTGTTCTTCCAGCAGCTGGCGGCGGAATTGTTGTTACACGTACGCGTCTGTATCTTCTACTGATTGGTACTCTTTCGATTGGTTCTGGAATATATGCTAAATCTTCTTCACGAATTAAACCATGATTATTTCTCATATCTTTATCTATCTTTTTTGCAATTTGACCATGATAGAATGTTCTATATCCGTGAGCAGAAACATAACGTAAAGTGTCAGCTAAATCTTCTTGGATAAATCTATCGCCAACTTCATATGGCACTTCGCCATCTTTGAGAAAATATTTTGCACCTGATTTTGATTTTATTTTCATAAAGTTATCAAGTTCTCTAACTTGTAAATCATGTTGTAACTGAGTTATTTTGTATCCGTGCTCACATATTCTAATTGCAGGCCTGATAACTTTGTGCCATTCAATTCTACCATATCTTTCATGAAGGTGACCAAGAACCGCCAATGTGCTTGGAACTGTAGTTGATTTGTATCCTAAAACACGATATCTTTTCTTTTGGAAAACTGAAGAATGTGCTAATGATGGAGCACGGCTTGAACCATCGATTGCAATTGATTTTTTGTTAAAATAAACCATCGCCATTGATTGTCCTCCAATCCCTGATGCTTGTGGTTCACAAACTCCTAGCGCAAGTGCTGTTGCACATGCCGCATCTATTGCATTTCCACCTTTTTTGAGAATTTCAACTCCAGCATGTGTGGCATCAGGAAATGCTGACGCTACCATTCCTTTTTTTGAAACTGCGCATTTTTTGTCTTTAGTTTCTTTAAATGAATTTTCGATTTTTTCAATATCCATGATTCGTACCTATTTGATTTCTTTTCCACAATGTGGACAGGTTTTTGGCTTTTGTCTTTTTTTTCGAAGCTCTTCGGTAAATGCTGATGCCATAATACCCGCAGGAATTGCATATACGGCAATTCCCAAAACTGCGACTCCAGTACCTATTATTTTTCCAGCTGGCGTGACTGGATAGGTATCACCATATCCAATTGTTGTGAGTGTAATAATTCCCCACCACATTGATGACGGAATACTGCCAAAATCCTCTGGCTGTGCATCATGTTCTGCAAAATACATCAGCGATGAGGCAAAAATCCAGACTATGAAAAGAACAAAAAAGGCTACCGCAAGATCACCTGCTTTTGATCTAAATACATCTCCTAGAGTTTTCATGGATTCAGAATATCTTGCAAGCTTGAATAATCTGAACAATCTAAAGAGTCTGATTATTCTAACGAAGCGAATATCTGCAACTACAAATGGTAAGAAGAACGGTAATATTGCTGCTAAATCAACTAGCATCATAGGGGAAACCACAAATCGTAATCTGGCAAATTTTTTATTCGAATATTTTGGGTTTAATGTACAAACAATTATTCTTGCTCCATATTCTATAGTGAAAATTATGACAGAGAATATTTCAAATGGATTAAAAAGATAACCATATGGATTAGTGATTGCTTCTTCTGTCTCTAAAATAACCATTACAACATTTGCAGAAATTAAAGAAACAATAAAGATTTGAAATATACGTGAAGCCTTATCGGTAGTGGTTCCTTCAAGAATTTCATATGCACGTTGAGCTATTTTATTTACCAAATTAGTATTCTATACCCACTGTTTCTTTCTAAACCATGAAACCATAACTGCTACGATTATTGCCATAACGGCAAGCATTACAAAGTAACTTCCTTCCCAATTAAGCTCCGGAATATATGAAAAGTTTGTTCCATAGATTCCCGCAATAAACGTAATTGGAATAAAGATGCTTGCAATAACAGTAAGAGTTTTCATAACCTCATTCATTCTATTACTTACACTTGAAAGATATGTGTCAAGCATTCCGCCAACCATGTCGCGCAGACCCTCAATTGTATCCATTACCTGAATTGTATGACTGTAAACATCACGCAAATATTTTTTTGTAGAGTCATCAATTAGTGAAGTTTGGCTTCGTTCAAAATTATCAATGACTTCTCTTATTGGCCATATTGATTTTCTTAGAATGATCATCTCTCGTTTTAACAAGTGAATTGTTTGAAGCGTTTGTGGTGATGGGTTTTTCATTAATTCTTCTTCTAATTTTTCTGTTAATTCACCAGCTTCCTCAATTACAACAAAAAAATTATCAACAATTGCATCACAAAGTGCATATGCCAAATAATCGCTTTTTCGCTTCCTAATTGTGCCTACTGCATTTCTAATTCTGTCTCTAATTTGATCAAAAATGTCTCCTTCGGTTTCTTGAAATGATAATACAAAATTTTTCCCAATAACGAGGCTAAATTGCTCAATTTGGAGTTTTCCAGATTTATCAAAAAACGGCATTTTCATTATTAAGAAAATATAGTTATCTTCTAAAACAAATTTTGGCCTTAGCTCTGTATTCATAATGTCTGCTTGAACAAGAACGTGTAACCCAAATTTTTCACCAAATTTTTTAATTATTTCTGCATCATGAATTCCTGATATATTTATCCATGAAAGAGTAGAATCTTTTGTGTTAAAACAATCTTCAACATTATCTGTTTTCTTTTCTTGAAATGTTTCTTCATTGTATTCTATGATCTCAAATGTTATTTTTTCAACTTTTTTCTGTCCAACATGAATTAAAGCCCCTGGTTGAAGTCCAGCTGTATCTGAAGTTGTTTTTACATCTTCATTCTTTTTTCCAACCAACTTTGCAATGTGTTTTAATTTTTTTATGTCCATGTCTTTTGCAATTGTTTCTACTTTGGATGTTTTTGCTGCAACACCTAAAACAATGAATCCTGCAATTATAGAAAATAAGATACTTAGCCCAAGTGGAATAAAGTCTCCATTTAATGCTGCCTCATAGATAGCTTGAACATCAGTTGCAGAACCCGGTGATACAAATACACCAATAATAAGATCAGTAAGGAAAAATAAAAATGAAATTATTGAACCAATTACTATAGCTGTTACAGCAGTAATTTTTGGTGGAATATCAATATCTTTTTCTTTCTTGTAAGGAGAAATGTATTTTTTATACTTGACTAGAATTAGAACAATAGCTGTAATTATTACCGTAGAAATTATCCACCAAAAAATAAACAAAAGCCCTTGCTCATCATTAATTTTTTCAATTCCTGAAATTAAATCTTGAATGTTTCCTGTTAGAGGTAATGAAAATATTGATGTTGCAATTCCAACTACTATTTGATATATTGAAGCAAAGATAAACCCAATTGTTAATCTGTTTATGATTAATCCAATTTTATCCTTCAATTATTTACCCCTCATTAAACCGAGATATTAATTGACTTTAGAGCAATTATAGATTAATGAGGCCAAAAGTACTGCTCTTTCTACTATGCTATCATGAATGATGAATTCTGATGAAGAACGGTATTTGTGACCAATTGGCCCAAATCCATCCAGAGCTGGAAGCTCAGGAGGTACGTTACTGATATCTGATGACATGAGTTGTGTGTGTGGTTTTATTTTCACTTCAAGTAAATTAGCAATTTTTTCTGCTTCTTCATAGAATTTTTTATCAGCTTCCCATTCTTCAACAGGTTGTCTCGAGGCTGTAATGTTAATTTCAACATCAAGTTTTGGCATTCCTTCTTCGCGTTTTTTCATAATGTCTCTTATTTTTGCATGTAATTCTTTTCCAAGTTGTATTGATTTGAAGCTTGAAACCAGTGTGATTGTTGCATAATCTGGTGTGTGTCCATGCGTTCCTTTTGAAACGATCGAAGTTGTTCGTACACGAAAATCCTCTTCACTTTTTGAAAGCTTTTCAATTGCAAGAATTTTTTTTCCAAGAATTGGAATGATTCCATGTAGATTTCCTGTACTTTTACCACTTGATGAAAACCTAATCTCATAATCATATCTGCCATAACAAGATGTGATTATTCCACCATCAATGCTGGCTGATTTTAAACCCATGATGTATTTTGATTTATTTGCATATTCTTCAACTAGTCTTTTACTGTGTCTTCCCCCAAGACTATCATCAGTTGTTAGAAAAATTCCACATTTAACCTTCTTTAATTTTTTTGCGTAACGTAATGCATGAAGTGCTCCAAGCATAACAACAAGTCCACCTTTGCTTTCTGCCACCCCCGAACCATAGATTCTTTCACTATCTTCATGATATGTTACAAGATCACGTGGACCGTAATGAGTATCTAGATGAGAAACAATTAACACATCATTTTTTTCTTCTTTGTGATTTTGAAAATAATGGAAATCTCCAATATCAAACTGTTTGTGAATTTGTTCTGAAAAACCAAGATGTCGTAACCGTTTTGCAATCATGGTTCCTAATTCATTAATGTTATCAGTATTGAAAACATGAGTATTCAAATTTACATAGTCTTCTAGCGTTTCTTTTAAGCTTTGAAGATGACTTCTAAGATATGTTCTTGTATGTACACGTAATGGCTTTGATATGTCTATCTCAACATCTTTAGCTTCTAGTTGCGTTGAAGAACCAAAATATCTTATGGCTGCAACATCAAGCATTTTGTTTACAAGAGATTCATATGTGTATCCTGCTGTTTTTGCTGCAAAATAAAATGATCCACCCATCCCTAGGCTTGCCATAGAATTTAATTCTAAAATGTAAAAATTTTCATCCTTGTCCATTCGCACATCCACACGAGTATAGTCATTTAATCCAAGTTTGTTAAATGCTTCAACTGCTAGGTGTTTTAGCTCTTCAGTTTTTTCTTTTGAAAGAGGAGCAGGACATATCTTGTCAATGCCTCCAGTTTTTACTTTGTCATCTTTTGTTTGAATTTTATTTGGATCCCCTTCTAAATTGATTTCAACAATAGGTAAAACTTCAAGCGAAGAACCATTTCCAAGTAAACCCACTGCAAATTCTCGTCCTGGAATGAATTGCTCCACAAGAATGTCTTGTGAATATTTTTCCATTTGATCTTTAACAGCTGCACGCAAATCATCCCAATTATCAACTACTTGCATTCCCATTGAGGTGGATTCGAGTTTTGGTTTGACAATTACAGGAAAGACCAAATCATCAAATTCATCATCAGGCGTGTGAAATACCCAAAATCCAGGCGTAGGTATCTTGTGTTTCTGTAAAACAACTTTGGTCATCACCTTGTCTTGAACAATAGCATGAGCTTCTGGACCCGAACCAATGTATGGGATTCCTAACATTTCCATCATTGCAGGAACATGTGTATACCTATTCTGACCTTGAATTCCATATGCCATGTTGAAAACCATTCCAGGCTTATCCCCTGCGATGACTTTGGGCATAAACTCCCGCAACTCATCTATAATGTGAATATCCCCTTCGATTACTTTGACATTATGACCGCCCTTTTCTAATGCCCTTGCAACTCTTTCTACAGCTTTTGTGCTATAGTGTTCTTTTGTAGGCATTCCAAAAATATTGATTACATCATTGGGGTCAATTTCTTTCTCATTGTAAATTAGTGCTACCTTCAAGAGATGAAATTACAACCTTACCTTTAATGTGTATTTAGTGTGTTTTCCGATAATTAGGCAGTACTTTGCTGGGCCTTTTGCATCCACACTTGTTCATTTAATTTATGGCAAGAACAGCTATCTGATTTTCCTTTGCATGTTTTTTGATGTAATGGCTTGTCACATTTCTTACAGTTAGGATCTCTCCAACTGGCTTGATTGCCACAGTTTGCACATCTCATGGATTATGTCCTTCGCTTGTTATTTTTTTTGACGTATTCTTTACGCCTAAGGATTTTTTCATCTGTTGAAGAATACTCTCCATACAATTCATTAAATTTTGATTCAATATCTTCGCTCAATTTAAAATACCATTTGATTCGGTTTCACTTATTGGCTTAGGTTTTTTCGTATATTCTACGTATTTCACAGGAATAATATCTGTAAAAAGTACTAATAAACAGCCTGATAGTTGATTTAGTCTAAACTAAAATCAACTTGTTTTATTATATCGGGCTGAAGCCAAGAAATGGTTTGTTTTTTAATTCAATATTTTATTAGGTAGTAGGATATAGGCGGAGAAGAGCATTTTAGTATATACATTGTGTTCTCACTTCTCCGCTTATGCCAGACCGAAAAAATGAAAAAACAAATGGAAATTTCACCGTGGGAAGAATCACCTAAGACTACTTGCCAGTATTGTGGTGCAAAACTATCAGAGAAGAAAGTAGACTATTGTTCTGAAGAATGCGAAAAAAACGATAGTATATGGCATAGGGTGTGATATGAAAATGAGTGAAACTATAATGACAGGATACTTGGGTGATGCAAAAAAGAAAACGGTTCATCATCTTGGAAATATGACATCTTCTTGTGGGATCTACTATATTGGCAAAAAAGATAGAAAATACTTTGAGCCTGATACACTGCAACAAGCATTAAAGGAAGGTTTTCATTCTTGCAAAAAGTGTATTAAAAATGAATAAGAACTGCGTAAATTGTGGAAAACAATTTGATTTTGCTGAATCCATCTTTTGTTCTGTGGAATGTGCATTAGATTATACAGAACAGAAATATCAAAATAAAAAATTTTAAAAATAATATGTTCTTAAAACATATCAATTACAAGTAAGATTTTTTATGCTAAGCGTTTTGGGATAGGTACAAGTTGGCCTTTGAAGACATATTATATGCGATAATTTCAATTATCATCTCGGCTGCCGTATTTCTTACAATTAGGACCATAATCAATATTAAATTAAAATCACTTGGTGGGGCACAAAAAATTCTAGGATTAAGTACAATTGGAATCGTTGTTGTTGAAAGTGCATACCTTGCAATAAATTTTGATTTGCTAACAATTGCTTCTGAAATTATAGCTACACTAGGTGTGGCATTTGCTCTAGTTGTTTGGGCCTTACAAAATAATTTAAAAAATATGGTAGCTGGAATTGGGATTTACCTAAATCCTGAGATTGAGGTTGGCGATATCATTGAGGTGGATGAAAACAAAGGCGTTATCATAGAACTACATCTTACTAAAATAACGGCCTTGACAGAAGATGGTGTCAGGTTGTTTATTCCAACTCAAAAAATTCATCAAGAAGTAGTACGAATATATCACAAAGAACAGAAAACAAAATAAAAAAAAGGTTTTGAATTTAGTTTCGCAGTACTGCTGAATAGCTCACAGTAAATGGTTCTGGGTTCATTGTATGAATCGCAACTGCATTGCCTGAAAACTGCCAAGAGCCTGATGACTTTTTAGGATCAAAGAGCATCAAACCAAAATAAGTTTCTCCATCTGGCGTCCATGTTGCCTGTCCCTTAACTTGGCCCTTTTCTAGAGGTCCGACTAGAGTAACAAGTTGTACATTTTCTGATGCTGAATATGTCATGTGTCCGTTGTAAGCCTTTTCACGTGGTGGCAGGATTAGTGCAAGTTGATGTGATTCATGTCCTTTGCCAGGATCTTGTGATGATGTCATAGTGCCACTTAGGACTAGATCATTATCAAGTAGTCTTTCAGTGTAACTCACAGCATAACTCACAGTAAATGGATCAGGATTCATTGTATGAACAGCTAATGCATTTCCTGAAAAGGTCCACATACC
>DASSAK010000046.1:0-2758 GCA_035685445.1 Nitrosopumilaceae archaeon | reverse complement strand
AACTTCTTTTATTGCCTTTGATTGTTCCTCTAGCCTAGCTTGAAGATCTTGAATTTTTTTATCGACTCCACTTGATTGAATATTTTTTCCTGCATCAACTATACTCTGTGAAAAAACAGTATCTAATCCTTCAATAAAACTCTCAACAGTAATTGCATTTTTTACATTATCAAGCTTTATTGGAGATATGCCTAGTGAAGAATCATTTTTAATAATAATTGGATTGTGATTTCCTGCTACCACATCATCAATTAAATTTCTCATTGATTCAAATATTTTTTTTATATCGCCACTTTGAAGAGAATTTCCTTTTATTTTTGGATCAACGTTTGCCCTATGAAAAATTTCTTCTGTAAATCTTTTTGGAATACCGAATGTTCTTCCAATCCAATTTGCTGCAGATAAATCAGATGTTTTTATATCCTCAAAGTTTTCCATTGAGATATCAAAAACATTTTGTCCTTTCTGTGGTGGAGGGATGTATTGTAATCCAACACGTAGTTGTCTATGACGTACATCAATTGAATGTAAAAGAGCTAAAATCTTCATTTCATTGTTGCATAAAATGATATTTCCATCTCCAAAAAATTCCCCAACAAGAATATACTCTTTATCAAAGCCTGAAAAAGTTAGATAAACAATCCTTTCAGCATCAATTTGTTTAATTTTGGTTAATTTTAATCTCAAAAGATCATTTCTTAAACGCTTGAGAATTTTATTTGGCTCAATCTGATCTATTTTTACAGAACTTATCCATATTCCTGTAGTTGAGACCATTAACATTACATCTGGGTTTTCAGGGTGATGTAATTTGAAAAGCAATGCATTTTTTGTGATTCCATAGATGTTGCTGACATAATAGTCGCTAGTTTTTTTTGAAATCTCATTCACCAAATATCTTAATTCAATTCCAGAAAGTGTCACACCAAAGAATGATTCACCTAAAATTATACTCTTACTGCTAGAAAGCAACATTTGTCCCCAAAGATTTTAAACACGGCTATTCACACCCAACCTTGAAATTTCATTGGCTAAGCATAAAAAGAAGAAATCTCCTCCTACACCTGATCCCAAGGATTCACAAAAAAAGGACAATGTTGAGAAAGAAAATCCAGACATTCCTCCAACAGAAAAAGTGGATGAAGCTCCAAAAACAGCAGATACAAGAACAGAAGAAGAAAAATCTGAAACTAAAAGAAAACTAGATAAGCTTTTTTGGCTTCGAATTGGCTTAGCTGTTATAGCAGGAACGGCTGCTACTTTTATTTTTGAACCTTTTGAAGGAGAAGAAAGAAGATGGGCATCAATTGGATTTATGATAATAATTTTCATAATTTCCATCGGTATAGCCAAAGGCATGCATCTAAAACTGCCCAAATCTGACAGAAAAAAAATTGTTACACAGGCACTTGGAAGTTATATCTTTCTGTATTTGTTTATGTGGATTGTATCATACACACTTGTTAATGTAAATGTCAATGAAAACATTCCATTAATGCCATTTCCATAATGGGAGAACATAATGTGGGATTTTAAAACGCCTGGAATTCCAGATGAGGAATTTGAAAGACTTGAAGATGTTCCAATAACCAAAGAAGAAGTTAGAGTTGTGCAAATTAGCAAGGCACGATTAAAGCCTGGCTATACTGTCTTTGATATTGGATGTGGCAGTGGTTCAATATCTGTTGAAGCAGCACACCAGATTGAGTCCACAGGAAAGGTATATGCAGTTGATTTTGATCCAAAAGCAATTGAATTAACAAAGAAAAATTTAAAAAAATTTGGAATTTCTAATGTGGAAACAATTTTAGGAAATGCAAAAGAAAAGATCTCAGCGCTACCTCAAGCAGATGCAATTTTCATTGGAGGGACAGGGATGGATACCAAAGAAATTCTAGAACTATGCTATGATAAGATAAAATCTGGTAGCAGAATCGTTGTAGGAATTATCTTAATTGAAACTTTGTTTGCCGTGTTGCAACTAATAAAGAAACTAGATTTTTCTTCAGTGGATATAACTCAAGTTACTATTTCAAAAAGCCGAAAAACTACAACTGGAACAATGATGCTTGCAAGAAATCCAGTAACAATAATCTCTATGACAAAATAGTATCTATCTTTTAATTTAGGAAAGAAACAGGTTTTTCATGCCTGAATTAATAGCAGTTGGTTGTGGTCCTGGGGATCCCGATCTATTGACCGTTAAAGCTGTTAAAGCAATTCACAATGCTGACATTATAATGTGTCCAACCTCAAAAGAAGGAAAACCAAGTATTGCACTTAATGTAATTTCTCCAATTCTTGATAAAACAAAAAATCAAGAAATTGTTAATCTTATCTTTCCGATGACAAAAGATCAAGATACTCTTGAAACAACATGGAAAAAAAATTCAAAAATATTAGCTGAAGGTGTTCTATCTGGAAAAAATGTAGTATACATTACAGTTGGAGATCCATATCTGTATAGCACTTGGATATACTTGCACAGAGAAATCGCAAGGAAATATCCAGAAATCAAAGTCACTGTAATTCCAGGAATAGTTTCAATGTTTACTTTTGCTTCTAAAGTTGGAATTAGTCTTGCTGAAGGAGCTGAAAAAGTTTCAGTTATTCCATCATGCTATGATCTATCACAAGTAAAAGAAATTGCAAAAAATTCTGATACTATGGTATTTCTTAAGGATGGTCGTTATTTTGATCAAGTAATTAAATTGTTAAAAGAATCTGGTTTCTCTAATGATTCTATTTTTGCAATTGG
>DASSAK010000045.1:0-3728 GCA_035685445.1 Nitrosopumilaceae archaeon | reverse complement strand
GAAGATGGGTTTGGCATAAAATTTCCCCAAGGCACAAACGGAGCAAATGCCAAAGCTGTGCCTGCAGCCCCCATCAATTTTAGAAAATCTCTTCTAGAAAGCCCACTAGAGCCGTTATCCTGCTCTGACATGTCAAGCTCCGTACTTGCCAAATTGCTTATAAACTTTGTTTCATTAGTTTTGAGAAATTTTCTTTTTTCTAATAGCTAGTGGTATTAAACTAGCTCCGATCGCAATTCCAATTCCTATCCCAATAACAAGATAAAAACTTGAATCCATTGTTATGTTAGTTGGCTCCTTTTCAATAATGGAATGATCAACTGTAAATTGAATTGTTTTTGTTGCGATATTTTTAACATCATCACTTGATGTGATTTTGATTTCATAATTTCCATCACCTAAGGTGGATGTATCAAATTCAAATTTTGTTTGATCATTTATTATTTCACCTGTTGGGAGAAGAACTGAAACAAATTCATTTTCAGGCAAATTTATGTCATTTACCGTAAAGTTGATTGGGAGAACATCAGAAACTTTCATGTTTTCAATTGGCGAGTTTATAATTATTTGAGGTGGAGAGGTATCAAAATTAAAGAGAAAAATTTTTGTTGAATTGTTTCCTGAAAAATCTATTGCCGTAATTTTGATTTCGTGAAAACCATCTGAGAGTGATTCTAGATTAATTTTTTCTGTTGCATTAAAATTAATCTCTTTATCATCAATAAAAAATTTTACAGCATCAAGATTCTCATCTTTTATTTCTGGAGGTTCAATGTTTTTTTGATTAACAAGTTTTGGAATGTTAAAAATTATTTCAGGTTTTTTATCATCATGAGAAATTGTTGTAAATTTTGCTGCAATTGTAATTGGCTCAGTCGTGGAATTTCCACCAAATAATCCTGAATGAAGCAGCATACTATATGTTCCAGTTTGATTAATTGGAACATTCAAAACTGTCGATGTTGCATTTTTATTTTTTACAGGAAAAAATCCCCCTCCCTGGCTAAACGGTGAAGTGCCAAGCCAATCTAATGACGGCCACCCCATAAAGTGTCCAAATACGCCCGAAGGAACATTTGTTTGAACAATTTTTCCGTTTGGATCCATTACAAAAACAGACAAGTGAGAATCCTTGTTTTTCCATGAAACATCAATTAATCCTGTATTGATTGTTGGATCGTCAATATCAAAATAATATTGTCTCCAATCACCAGCCATGTATCTATTAACCATATCAAATGCTCCTTTCACATATCCATTTCCAAAAAGAATATCTTCACTTTGTTTTCCATTTATCAAAACAACTGTATCTTTTTCATCAATTTTTTTCTTAACAACAAAGGAAACTGGAACGTTAGCTGTATGTTGTTGCCCTTCAAATGTTAAGAATCCTTGATAGGTACCAGATTGGTAATTTATTGGAGCAACAATTGTTGCTTTAATTTCTGAATACCCATTTGGTGGAACAGTGATGTGTTCTTTATCTAGCCATATTACATCCCATTTTTCTTTGTCATAATAGCTTGCTGATAAAGTATAATCCATTGAAGTTGAATTTAATTTTGTTTCACCAGTCCAATAAGAAAATCTAATTGGCACTGGATAAACTCCTATTAGTGGAACATTTTCAAATTTTTCATTTGGTTCAGTTACTCTAACTTCTTGAACTGTTCCCCAAGAACCACCACGATTTATCAGAGAAAGCTCATCACTTGAAATATCATTATCCTCATTTTTGTCCTGCCAATCATAAAGATAAAGAGAAGAAATTTTCAAATCATTTGCAAAAACATCATCAGTCTTGTTAAGAAACGTATCAAATGGAAAATTAACATTTAGTACCATTAATGAGGCATCTGGTGGAATTGGGTTTGATTCATCAAAAAGAGATTCAAGTGTTTTGTGTTCCTTTACATCAGAAAGTCTGATGTAGTTTGGTGCATATGTTCCTGTTTCATTTAAAATTGGATCCTTTTGTTGTACCTCAGTCATTCCATTGAATTCAGTTTTTTGAACTAGTTCTAGTTTTTGAGGTTTGATTGTTATTTCTAGTGGTTCTGATGATGGATTTTCTATTGTAAAGGTAGCAGTACTTCGTTCACCATTTGATAGCTGGCCAGCAAACCAATTCGTATTGGAAAGTTTTCTGTCAGGTAGTTGAAATTTTTTAAATCCAAAAGCTGTAGAATTTAGTTTTTCATATGGCCCGTCTAAAATTTTCTTGATGTTAGAATAAGTAGCATCATTATGTACGATAAACATTCCCTTCTCGCCTTCAACAAATCGTACAGCATCATTCACATTTACTAGTCCTGATCCTTGAGTGAATGGATCATTTTGAAGATCAGTTGCAGTTGACATGAGAATATTTTTTATTCGATATGGATCTAGCTCTTGAGATTTTTCTTTCATACTTTGCATAACTAGTGCCGCACTACCTGCAACAAGCGGTGCTGCCATACTTGTTCCTCCAAATAATGAAAATGGTTCTTTAGTGGAATCCTTTTTGAGCTTTGTCACTGATGCAGGTGTAAAACTATATGCTCCTATGCTCATTAGGTCAGGTTTTGGATCTCCTATTATTCCAGGACCTCTACTTGAAAAATCAACAACATGGTTTTTGTGTTCAGTAGTGTTTCCAAATCTTGGTTGATCCTTAAAGGGCGAATAACCAACAAACACATTGTTTGTTGTAGCTCCAACTGAAATTGTAAAAGGTGCTGCGTTTGGTAATCCCATGGTTCCATACCCATGACCAGAATTTCCAGCACTAGTCACAATTGTAACTCCAGGATAATTAGCATCAATAGATTTTGGTGTGGAAAGAACATTTACAATTAAAGATAAGATGTCTACACCAGGTGGCGTCTCAAATAAGGGGAAATTTGAAACGCCCCAACTGTTTGAAATTATATCTATGCGTGGACTTCCTGAAAACTTCCATTCATTTTCTTTGTTATCAAAACCAGATAACCACAACCATGAATAAACAGTATCTCCAAACCATAATGCCTTTACTGGAATAATTTTTGCATCAGGTGCAACTCCTTTTATTGTAAATTTTTTTGTGTTATTGTAAATGTCATATTCCTGGATTCCTTTAGAGACAATCGATGCAGAACTTGATGTGCCATGTCCTAAAAAATCAGTCATTACACCAAAAAATATGCCGTTCTTATCCATCGGAGGCAACAAAGTTCCATTAATAGCTTTTAGAGTATCATCGATTTTAGATTTTGAATCATGAATAATTCCATGAACATCTAAAACTCTGGCACCTACGGTTCCTGCACTATAATCAAGTTTTCCGTCATCATCAAAGTCATAAACAAGAAATTCATTTCCATCACCAATTTTAATTGGAGTTTCATCTGTAAAATCAAAGTCATAATTTGGACGCTCACCTCTTGGCAAATCAAATCTTGTGTAATCTTCCCAAGAGGTTGACAAGTCTGGAATTATTGTATCATAGACTCCTTTTTCAGTAGAATCTACAACCAATACAGGTACAACCTGAATTCTAGCATTGGCTCCTGAGAGTGAGCCTTGATACATTATTCCAAGATGATAAATTCCACTTTGTGAGCGGATGTAATCACGGTTGTCCCGTCCAATTTTCATATCCTCTAGCAACGTTCCATTAAAAACGGGGGCAGAACCTGCTTGTGGATAAAAAGAATTGTAAATTTTTACTTTGGTACCGTTTCCACCTTGGTTAATGTCAAGAA
>DASSAK010000044.1:0-3474 GCA_035685445.1 Nitrosopumilaceae archaeon | reverse complement strand
CTTACTATAATTGGTTTAATTTTTGACTTGGCATCTCTAAACGTTGTTGGAATTGTAATTGAAGCAATAATTTTGTACTATCTTTTCAGACCACATGTCAAAGCATATTTTGGAAAATCAGAACAAGTTCTATAATCTGATCACAAACCTGTAAATCCTTTCACAAAAACTGCCACCCAAATGAGAAAGTAATCAACAATGCTGACCAGTCATAATGGATTATGACCAGAGTTATTCAATACAAATCACCACAATACAAACATGCAACAAGAAACATATCAAAAAGTTACAAGCATCCGCGACATTGTCGTTGATGCAAAGTTTCGCAAGGTGCTTGCTATGAACCTGATATTTTCAGGAATTGGCATAGCTGCAATCATTGCCCTTGGTTCATTCCTGTTTTAGGAATGTACCATTTTTTTCTAGTATAAAATTAATCAAAAAAAAGCTTATCCCAAGAATATGAATGCTGCAAAGATTCCAACGCACAGCAAACCAATGGTTGGTTTTGTTATCATGATGTCAACAAGCTTCTCAACAACACTATTTCTTTCAAATGCGACTCGGCTCATACCATATCATAACGACTAATTTGGTATTAATTGCAAGCTTGTTACACACAAGACAGACTGGGTTTTTGCGCATTAAAAAATGCAAAGCAATCTAGTGCAATACCTGAATCCTAGAAAACATCTTGATTAGGATGAATGATGTAATTGTATGGTGAGAATAATTGTCAGAGTTTGATTACATTGATTTAGAAGTTTTATACCAGGCCAAAAACGCAAAAGACGGAATCACCCCTGAAAGCATTTCAAAGCAGGATGTTTTCACACCAAGCATATGGGAGCTTGCTGAAAAATTCACCACACTCCAAGAACGAAAACTTTTATCAAAAACAAAAAATGGCTCATTTAAGATAACAAGGGAGGGAATTAACACATTCTGGAATCCCGAGTCTCCCTTGTGGATGAATTTGTTAAAGCTGTTACGCATAAGACCATTTTCTGATACAGAGTGCGCAATGTATCTTGGAGAACCAATACCTGCAACACAGCAAGCACTTGAGATGATTAGAAAAAAAGGATACGTAATGATGTCGCCTCTAAGAAAAGACAAAAAGCTACTCAAAATGTTTGAGATATTGCCTGAGGGAATGCAGCAGCTACAAGCTTCAAAAAAACACAGTTTGCTTGTCGCAAAGCTTGGCGACAAGCTGGTTGTGGAATTAGAAAATGGCGAAGGCGTACTTTATGAGGTGATTGATGATTTGGTAAATCCGCTAAGAATGATCAAAACATTATCAAAAAAAGAGCTGAGTGAATACAGATAAAATATTATCAAATAGTGTAAAGTTAATCAGAAAAAGAAAAAAGAGATTAGGGTTGTTTTCCTTCTACAACATTCCAAGAGTATTCTACGTCTCCTCCGGTACTACCATCCTTTTCAACCGGGGTGTAGGTAACTTTGATCTCTTCAAAGTTTAGGGAGATGCTTGCAGTTGGAATCTCTTCTGCTTGGCCAGAACCAGCAACGTTATAGCTTGTAACAAATACGTTTTTTAGCTCATACGCATAGTATGTAACGCGTCCTTGATCAGTGGTTTTAGTAAGATGAATGTCTACTTGCTTGAAATGTTTTCCGTTTACTGCTGCTTCAGCAATCTTTGGACTGGCCTTGTCTAGTTGTACTGAAACGCCTAACGTAATGATTGGTTTCCCGACCCTTTGTCCTGTTGAGGGATCAGTAGGAGTAGAAATTCCCTGACTAAATGATAGTAGATTAATCCAATCTTTGTGTTTGTCGTCTTGTGCCTCACCATCAATGCCATCAAACTTTATGAACGCATCAGTGGCGCCAACCCTAGTTGGTGGCCGAACTTCTTCAAGATCTGAAACTCTGGTGTCAATGTCATCAATTTGACTCTGAAGACTTCCTTTTGGTAATGGAATTTGAACTCCATCTTGTCCAGATGAACCAATGTTTTCAATTGTTAGTTGATCCTGGTCTTTTAGTTCTTCAACATCTTGATTATGTACTGAAATTTCAGTAAAGACATCAAAGAAAGAGTCAACTATGTATTCTCCGTTTTTGTCTTGAAAGAGTTTAAGGAAGCTATCAACAGTATACACGTCAAAGAATACATCAAAGAAAGAGTTTGTTGGTGCGGTAACTTCTTCTAGATCGGTAATTCTAGTGTCTAATTCCTCAAATGGTTGTCCTTGTGCGTTGCTTGCAGCATACGCCATAGTTCCGGTTGTTATAGTACCAGCAACAAAAGCTATTGCTACTAGTACTGCCCATATGCCCTTTGTCATTGCATGTTGTGAATTTCATTCTGTAATTAAATGTGATCAAAAAGTATGAAGTTAATCTAAAAAAACTAGAAAGGATTTTGTGATTTGAGATGTATTAAAAATTACAATTATCACGACAAAATGTAAAAATTTGTAAAGAATTTCAGACATCTACTTGAAATATTATTTTAACAAACTAGATGTGATGGGGTGGAATCATGAGAGATGATTTTGCTGAATATACCCAATGTCCAAAATGCAAAATGCCGTTGCTGAGCTGTGATTGTAACTGTCCGTATTGCGGAAAACGCAAAGAGTGCGAATGTGAATTGCCTCCATTGTCTGTGCCATGAACGCCATGGATAAAGAACTACAACAGGAAATAAAATCACTACAAAACAATATACTGCGAGAAGAGAAAAAAATCAACAATCAAAAAAATAATGATTCAAGGTCTATACAAAAAAGCATATCGGCTATTCATTCAGATTTAAAGTATCTCAGCATTATCGCAAATGGCGCTCCAATAGATCCAAAGCAGAACATGAAGATAAGAGAATTTTTGCGCATACATTTTGAGAATCTTTGGAGAATCCAAGTTCCTGCATAATTAGTGCATTAGTATAATTTGAAATTCCAGATAAAACGATTAGAAGAAATGGATTTTACTAATCTTTAGAGTGTGGATGGAATTTTTGAAAGAAACTTTCTTCCCTCTGCATCTCCATAAACTTCTTTTACATATTTGCAAAAGGTTGCATAGTTTAGTACGATGTCTGATCTGGCTTTTCCAAGTGTCGTGGCTATGTGAGAAAGGACTGCATCAGCAGCCAGTGTGCCATATACAGTCTGCATATTTATGAAAACAAAACTGTCTCTATAGTTGTCAAACTTTTTCTCAGATTCTTTTCTAGCAAGTGGTGTGTCCTTGGTATAATTTCCAGCAAAGCCCATCCTAGCTTTTAGATATGGTGTTTCCCATCTACCCAACAACAAAGTTAGGCGTTTTTATTATTTAATCAGATCCAATTGTCACATTATTTTGTGACAATTACATACTGATAAAACTCTAGGAATCGTACTTTGTTAGGGTATGGTAAAGCTAAAACCTGTCAGCATTAAAAGACAAACAATCTTTGCATTAATCCCCTCAATAGATATCTGGGCATTTTACAGA
>DASSAK010000043.1:0-11065 GCA_035685445.1 Nitrosopumilaceae archaeon | reverse complement strand
CAAAGATTCATTTTGAAAAAATTGTAAAAGCAGAAAGAAACAAAGTATTTGATATTGCGGCAAATTATGAATCCTTTGAAAAAACTTTACCTGAGTACTTCACATCAATTAGAGTTAGATCAACTCGAGATAATGTCGCAGTTGTTGAAGAACATGTGAAGATATCGGGTAAAGAATTAGTAATGATGACAAAACATGTAATTCAATATCCTGAAACTCATGAGGTCTATGTAATCGGTGGAGATGCTAAAGGAAGCCACATTGTTGAAAAATATGAAAGTGTTGATGCAGGTACAAAAATTACTGTAGATGCAGACATTAAACTAAAAGGAACATCGAAAATTGTTGGTTTTTTTGCAAAGGGTAAGATTATGAGGGGTTTTGAAAAGATAATGGATGAATTTTCTAAAATCGCAGAACGCTAGTCAGAATCAGATTTTCGTTTTTCTTTAAACTCTTCTAATTCTTTATCTCCTTCAATTCTACCTTTCTCGTATTCTCCTTTGGCTTTTCCAAAGGTTTTTGCAAGTTCAGGAATTTTTTTAGCACCAAATAATAGGACTCCAATAATTATTGCAATCCAAACCCATTCCATTCCGCCGGGAAATTGTAAGCTTATTGATTCAAGTACCATACATAACTCTCCTAAATTTAAGATTTAAGTGTTCTAACCTTACGCTCTTTTCGTTCTATGAAAACCATGCCTGCAAAGTATAACGAAATCATTGGACCAGCAATAAACCACATTGTAACACCACTACCATCAGGAGTTATTACGGCTCCAAACACTACAATAATTATTACTGCATAACGAATATTTTTTTTCCAAAATTCTGCATCAATCATACCAGAAGCCGTTATGGCATACATTATCAATGGAAGTTGAAATGAAATTCCAAACGCTAACAAAAACTGTAAAACAAATGTTACAAAATCCATTACGTTCAGAAATGTTACCAGTCCTGCAGAAGCTCCATATCTATACAAGAATTCAAGAACATAAGGTATCACAAGAAAATATGAGAATAAACAACCAGAGGCAAACAATCCTATGGATGGAAGTGATATAGATCTTCCTACATGTATTTCATTTTCTTTTAGTGCTGGTTTAAGAAATGCGACTGCCTCCTTAATTATTGCAGGCATTGTAACTACAATGCCAACAAGTGCAGCAATGTATACTTGGGCAAAAAATGCTTGTCCCGGAGCAGTTTGAATAAGCTGTACTTCTTTAGGAACTAAGTTTATTCTAAGATAATCAGTAATTTGAGCTGCGATATTGTCAAATGGTTCAGGAGTTGGGTAAAAAACTATTATTCCTACAACCTCGATTGATTCCGCATGAAATGTTAAAAGAAAGGCGGTAATTGCAACAACAATAATTACAATGCGTAGAACTCTTTTTCTTAATTCTTCTAAATGCTTGTTGATTTCTTGAATTTCTGACATGGATTCATTTACCTAATTAAAGTATAATTTGTTATCTGAAAAAGTCAAGTATAAAATATCTAAATTTAAAAAAACTATCCAAAAACGGCTATGACGTTTGAAAGTGATTCAATCATTCCATCAGTGAATTCTACAGCATAATCATATGCGATATTCAAAGCATCTCCTATTGGTTGCATAAACTCATACACTTTTTCCATATCAACATTTAGGGGCATAAACATGTTAATTTCGTTGAAAACTGATTTTAAAACTAGTTTGTATCATGTACTACAAATCTGATTTTAAATAGAAAACTACAGAAACTCTGGTTATTTGCTTGGTATTGGTAAAAGTTTTGCATCTGGGAGACCGGATTCCTTTTTCTCATCTTCTGTCAAATTTTCAAATTCTAATGATATTACAGATTTTGTGTTGAAATTCAAGTCAAATTCTTTTGCTAATGCTGCAATGTCTTTTGCTGAATAAATTTCGTTTGAACCTTCTAGAAAAATTCTATCTCCTTTTTCTTTTTCTTTCCCGCCAAACCTGTCTTTTAAAAATTTAGTAATATCTGGTAATTCAGTTCGTGGTAAATTGTTGTGATAATACACTATTCCTTTAATTGGTGTGTAATCAAACGGCGTTCCTTTTCTATAAAGAAAAATACCAATAAAAACTGCATTTTCTTCTGGCTCTCTAATTCCTTTTATTTCCCAATTCAATAATTTTGATTCATCGTAATTTAACGTCTCCATTTCATCGGCAGTTAATTTCCAATATCTTTGCTTGCTCACTTCAGTTTTTGACAAATTAACTGTTATAAATTCCAAACCGGTCATTTTTTATGAAAATCTGAGATCCTGTTTTAATATTATTATGACGATCCTAAAGTATGGGTATCAGGGTTACTGTGGTCCTAGATAATTCAAACGTCGAAAAACTTAGAACAATTCAAGCTAAATTACTTCGCGGCTCAACAAAATCTGTAAGTTTTTCCTATGTTCTAAATCGCGTCGTTGAAGATGGATTAAAAAAATTCAAACCATAGCTGTAAACTAATCGTGCATTTCGTGCTTTTATACTTAATTTGAAATAGAAAAAAGATAACCGATTTGGTTGAGAATGTATTGTTGTCTACCTACCATCACAACTAAATCGGCTATCTTAATCTATCAAATTAGAAGATAGATTAATTATGACTTTATTCTCAGAATGACTGTGCCTTTATTCAGAGTACATGTGACAATTGAAAATAAACCGGGCATTAGTGATCCTGAAGGCGATACAATTCTAAACGATTTGGTTTTAAAAGGGAATTTTTCATCCGTATCAAAAATTCGTTCAGCAAAAATGCTCAAATTTGATATAAAAGAAAAAAACAAAATTGAGGCTAAGAAAAAAATTCAAAACCTTTGTGATGAATTACGAATCTATAATCCTATGGTGAGCAAAGTCACAATTCAAGTTTTTGAAAATTAGTCGTTTTCGTCTAAATTTTCTACTGTCCCTTCAATCAAAAGTTTACTTCTCAGAAATGATGTCAAATCTGTTTGTGTAATCACTCCTACGAGCTTTCCCTCTTCAACCACCAAAAGTCTTCGAATTTTATGGTTAAGCATTTTTTGTACTGCGTCTTCAATCTCTGTAGATGGAGTAACTGATCTAAATTTGTAAGACATTATTTCTGATAGCGGGATCTTTGATGCTACTTTGTCTTTGGCTACAATTTTTCTAACGAGGTCTCTTTCTGTAATGATTCCTGCCGGTTCATTATTTTTTAAAACTACTAAGAAGCTAATTTTGTTTTCTTTCATTAAACATGCTGCATCCAACACCATTTTGTCATATTCAATAGTAATGACGTTTTTTTCCATAATGTCACGAATTTGACCCATGGTCAACGCATGTTCTTTTAAGATAAAATTTTTTGGCTAGATTTCAATTAAATACAGCATAAATCTAAGATAAATGTGAAAGTCGGCGTTGTAGTTTTTCCCGGCAGCAATTGTGATCGGGACATGTTTCACGTCTTAAACGATGTTTTCCAAATTAACGCACAATATTTCTGGCACGAAAAAAGCCTTCCAAAAGAAATTGATGCCATAGTCTTGCCAGGAGGATTTTCTTATGGCGACCGCCTTAGAGCTGGAATTATTGCAGCGCACAGCCCGATAATTAATGATGTGAAAAAACTTGCAAGCAAAGGAATTCCAATCTTAGGGGTATGTAATGGCTTTCAAATTTTGGTAGAAGCAGGCTTACTTCCAGGCGTTTTACTAAAAAATGATTCATTAAGTTTCATGTGCAAATGGACAAATTTGATTGTAGAAAATAACAAAACTCCATTTACAAATAAATTAAAAATACATCAAAAAATTCCAATACCTATTGCAAATGGTGAAGGAAGATACTATGCTGATAAAAAGACATTGAATAAACTTAAAAAAAATAATCAAATTGTTTTTAGATACGAAGAGATTGTAAACGGTTCAACTTGCAGGATAGCTGGAGTGTGCAACGAATCTGGCAATGTTGTTGGCATGATGCCTCATCCAGAACGAGCAACCGAATCTGAAATAAATCCTATCGACAATAAGCCATCGTCATTAATTTTTGAATCTCTCTTAAAGGCTGTTGGTGTAAAAAATTGAGTTTAGAAACACAAGAACTAACTCATCTCAAGTCAAAAATTGGCAGAAAACCAACACCAACCGAACTTCAAATTGTTGCAGCTGAATGGTCAGAACATTGTTCATACAAATCATCAAAAAAACATCTTAAAATGCTTCCAATGAATGGACCGCTAGTAATTTCTGAAAAAGGATTCGATTCTGGTGTTTTAGACGTGGGTAATGGCTATGTTGTAACTGTTCATATTGAAAGTCACAATCACCCTTCAGCGGTAGAACCTTACGGCGGAGCTGCAACGGGAGTTGGAGGTGTAATTCGTGATATACTTTCAGCCGGAACTCGTCCAATTGCAATTTTAGACGGGTTACGTTTTGGAAATATTGAAAAAGATTCTCATGCTAGATGGTTATTCAAAAATGCCGTAATTGGAATTGCAGATTATGGAAATTGTTTAGGAATTCCAACAATTGGAGGCGAAGTTGAGTTTGATGATTGTTATACAAATTATGCTCTTGTTGATGTTGCAGCAATTGGTTTTGGAAAAAAAGACAGATTGATAAAAAATCATGCTGAGAAGGGCGATTTAGTAGTTCTAATTGGAGGTTCAACTGGAAGAGATGGAATGGGAGGCTCTCAATTTGCATCTGATTCATTAGAATCAGATGATAGGTCAGCGGTTCAAATTCCTGATCCTTTTATTGAAAAATTAATCATTGAAGCAATTCTTGAAGCAAGAAATCTCAAGCTGATTAAAGCTATGAAAGATTTAGGAGGTGGTGGTTTATCTTGTGCAATTTCTGAAATTGCCGATTCCCTTTCTATAGGGATTGAATTAGACGTAAGCAAAGTTCACACACGAGAACCAAATATGAATATAGATGAAATAATGGTTTCTGAATCTCAAGAACGAATGTTAATAATTACAGATAAGAAAAAATTAAGAAAATTAGAAGATATTTGCAAAAAATTCAGAATTAAATGTTCAGTTTTGGGACACGTTACAAAGAAAAAAATGATGAAGGTCACAAAGGGACAAAAAACTTTTGCAAATTTGCCTACAAGTATTGTGGCAAATGCACCTTTGTTAGATAGGCCCTCGTCAAAACCAAAATACTTGAAATCTATTCAACCTGAAAAAAACTTTAAAATTACCCATCTAACAAAAACTCTTTTGAAATTATTATCTTCTCCAAATATTGCTAGCAAACATTGGGTGTATAATCAATATGACCATGAGGTAGGAATTAGAACTGTTGTTAAACCAGGTCATGACTCATCGGTGCTGCGTTTAGATAATGGAAAATTCCTAGCTGTTAAAATTGATGGAAATCCAAAACAATGTTATCTTGATCCGAGAGAGGGCTCAATTGGCTGCTTTGAAGAAGCATGTAGAAATGTTGTTTGCACTGGGGCAAAACCAATTGGAATGGTTGATCATCTTCAATTTGGAAATCCTGAAGATCCGGAAATATTTTGGACATTTTTGGAGTCATTAAAAGGATTAGCTGACTTTGCAAAGTTTTTCAATATTCCATGTGTTGGCGGAAAAGTCAGTTTTTACAATGAAACTCCCCACGGACCAATAAAACCAACTCCATTAATTGGTGTTTTAGGATTAATCGATGAAGCACCACTACGCCCCAAACCAATTTCACAAAAGGATTTACTTGTAATGATTGGTGATACAAAAAATGAATTAGGCGGTTCTGAATATTTTGAATATATTCATAATTTTATTGGAGGAAAATGCCCAGTTGTTGATTTTATGACTTCAAAAAAGCACATGGATGCTGTTCATGAATTAATTAAAAAAAACCTAGTTAAAGTAGCCCACGATTGTTCTAAAGGTGGGTTAGCTGTAGCAATATCAGAATTGGCAATACAGAATAGGATTGGCTGCAAGGTGTCTTTAGACAAAATTCCTGGTGAAAAATTATCTGATGATAAAATTCTTTTTTCAGAAAGTCATTCTAGATACCTTCTTGTTATAGAACAAAAAAACATCAAAAAAATTCAAAGTTTTTTGGAAAGAAAAGCTATATCATATAGTGTGATAGGAAAATTTTCAAGCGATCAAATCATATTTCAAAAAAACTCTAGTAATGTGATAAAACTAAGCGTTGATAAAGCACAGAAATCTTGGATGAATTCATTGGGGGAGTTGGTAGTACATGGTTAAAGAAAATTGTGGAGTTGTTGGTATTTTCAGCCTTGATGGTTCTAATGTTATTCCTATGGCAATTGATGCACTTAGGGCACTACAACATAGGGGACAAGAAGCTTGGGGCATTGCAGTTCCAAACAAACCTCCTTTGAAAAAATTAGGACTAGTTTCTGGATCATCATCAGAATTTAAAAAAATTTCAGATGAATACAACTCTTCAGCAGTTATTGGACATGTAAGGTATTCTACTATTGGAAAAAGCAACTTAGATAACGCTCAACCTCTCAAAGTTAAAGATCTGTGTATAGCTCATAATGGAACCATTGCAAATGTTCAAGAGTTGTCTAATATGGTTGGTGGTTGTTCATTTACGCCTCAAAATGCTAGTGACACTCTAGTTGCAGCTGAAAGATTAGTCTCGTTAATTTCAGAAAAAGGACATCTAGGAAAGGCACTTTCTATTTTAAAAAATGAAATGATTGGGTCATACTGTTTCACTTTTCTTTCAGATGATAATTCAGTTTATGCGGCACGTGATCCTAAAGGATTTCGTCCTATGGTTCTTGGACATAAACCCGACAACAATTCATATATTGTTGCATCTGAATCATCTGCTCTTTCAGCTGTTGGTGCAACCTTAAAACGAGATGTAAAACCAGGTGAGCTAATTAAACTCAGCAAAGATGGGTTAGAAACTGAAATGTTTTCAGATAAACCAGAGCGCGCACACTGTTCTTTTGAATTTACCTATTTTGCTCACCCTACAAGCAATATGGAAGGCTCAAACATCTACATGGCAAGAAAAAACATTGGAAAATTTATGGCAAAAAAATTTCCAATTAATGACGCTGATTTAGTTATTCCAGTTCCTGACTCTGCAAGACCTGCTGCATTAGGATACGCACAAGAACTTGGTGTTCCTTTTGATGAAGGTTTGTTAAAAGATAGATACAGTAGAAAAGGCCCACTTAGAAGTTTTATTGAACCTCATCAAAGTGACAGAGTTGAAATCAACAGATGGATTATCCCAATTAAAGAAATTATTGATGGAAAACATGTCGTTGTAGTTGATGATAGTTTAGTTAGAGGAACTAGCTCAAAAGCAATTATCAAGGCACTACGACGGGCTGGAGCAAAAAAAATTAGTATGTTGATTACATATCCGCCAATTCGATTTCCTTGTTATGCGGGAATTGATTTTCCATCGCAAGATGAGTTGGCCACCTTTGTTAATGGTAATGAATTAAACGAAGAAGAAATTACTGAAAAAGTTCGTTCTGACATTGGGGCAGATTTTTTAGGATATAATGATGCAGAAAACCTTGCAAATGCAGTTGGAATTCCAAAAAATTCTTTGTGTTTTACCTGCTCTACAGGAAATTATGATAACCTTGGAATTAAACCTGAATTTAAGACAAGACAAGAAATGAAAGGTGAGTGATAATGGCAACCGCATATGTTTTGGTAAAAAGTCAAATTGCTCATGAAATGGATGTGATGAAAGAGTTGTTAGAACTTGATTTAGTTAAAGAAGCCAAAGGGACTTTTGGAGTTTATGATATTTTTGTAAAAATTGAAGCGCCATCGGAAAAAGAAATTGAGGATGTTGTAACAAGACAGATTAGAAAAATCAAATATGTACTATCTACTACTACTCTTTCAGTAATACCTGAACAAGATTAATGGTGTATAGGATAAAACGTACAATGAAAACATCAAAAAAGATAGGAACATTTGATGGTGCAGGGTTTTGGAAAAAATCATTTGCCCATCAACGAGGAAATTTACTTAGGTCTGTCCAAGTTCCTGATGATCAAATTAAGATTCTAGTGAACAAATCGTATCAAGAATTACCTGCACCATTACGATATGAAATTGAGACCAATTCTAAGTTTAAGAAAACTTAACTGGCAGACCGTATTTTTATGATTAGTGAAAAATTACACCATCCTAATTGCAGGCATAGTTGGAGGGTTGGCAGTTATGGGGGTTATAATCGGGCTTGATATCTCTAAAATTACAATAGCTACACAAGATTATGACATCTATGTTGATCCACTCATTGATGAACAAAATCTCTTTGTAATGGGGAGGGTGACGATTCAAAACACTGGCTCACAACCACTAACTAATGTTAAGGTAAATTTTGGTGAAGGCGATGTCACTGAACTTGGCACTCTTGATCCCGGTGAAAAAGTAATCCTATCTCCACCGTCTGATAATAAAATGGAATTCGTTCAGGTCTCCGCGGATCCAGATATTTTTGTAAATAAGGCATATCGTTCTCCACCAAAAATGGTTGGAATGATGGGTTCCTAGATGTCCTAGCGCTTAAATTCTCTTAAATTAAAGATTTGTAATTGAAATCATTAGGTTCTGGTAAGGTAAAAGACATTTTTGATCTAGAGGACGGCACAATTCTTTTCAAATTCAGTGACAGAGTTTCTGCTTATGATGTTAAATTCAAAGACACAATTCCAAAAAAAGGAGAAGTTCTTTGTAAATTTGCAGAATTTTGGTTTAATGAACTACCTGTTCAAAACCATTTTGTGAAAAGAAAATCAGATACTGAAATTATAGTTAAAAAAATGAAAATGTTGCCAATTGAATGTGTAGTAAGGGGTTATCTTTATGGCAGCTTGTTTAATCGATGGAAGAATAAAGAAATCAATCTTCCAGAAGGAAGCAGCACTCAATTAGCATCAAAACTACCTGAACCAATATTTGATCCAACTACAAAAGAAGAACACGATATTCCAATTACAAAACAATTGGCAATAAAAAAAGAACTTGTAACAGAACAAGAATATGATTATCTTTCAAAAACTTCTATTGATATTTACAAACAGATGGCAGAACTTGCAGAAAAGGCAGATTTTATTCTTGCAGATCTTAAACTTGAATTTGGAAAATTAAATAACCAAATTATTTTAGGTGATTCAATTGGTCCTGATGAATATCGTTTATGGCCTAAAGACTCGTATCGTGTAGGTAAAACACAAGAAGCATACGATAAACAATTGTTACGTGATTGGCTTACAGAACATGGTTACCAAAAGCAATTTGATGACGCAAGAGCACGAGGTGAAGAACCAATTGCCCCCACAATTCCAAGTGAGTTAATTCAGAAAATGACCGATAGGTATGTGTTTGCCTATGAAAGGATGACTGGAAAAACTCTTTAGCTCGAATTTTATTATTTCAAATAATGAGAATTTTCAAAAATATCTCATCCTTGATTAAAACCTGCCAAATTTTAAAATTTTCTGAAATTTTCAAACCATTCCAATTTTCATGATACTGCATCAAGATTTATGGTACCACAACTAAATTTATTGTAGCGTTCATGAAAATTTTTGTAACGGAAAAAAATTAATGCTATTGGACAAAAAAATATGATATAACGATCTTTTAGATCAAAATCAGAGCGTACGTACATGTCTACACTAGTTGAAAAACAAATTCACGTTAATCGAATTCTCACAATGAATTCAAACCAAGCCCGTGCGATTGAAGAACCTGCAAGGGCAAAAATCATAAAAATTCTTTACAAAAAATCATTAAGTGCAGAACAAATTGCAAAAGATCTTAGAAAAACTGGATACAAAAAAGCCTTGACTACAATTAGGCATCACCTAGAAATTCTCAAGGAAACCGGTTTAATAGAAATTGTAAAAATTGAAGAAACACGTGGGGCGATCACAAAATATTATAGCACATCCACAAAACTTCTAGGGTTTGAGGTTCCTGATGATTTTGATTCCAAATATTCTACTGTTATAAAAAACACATCTACAAAAATGGAAAAATTACTCAAAACGATTGGTCCAAAAACAAAGTCAAAAACCAAAAAGAAAAAAAATTCGGATCCTGATGGATATTCACAATACCTTCTAATGGAAATTGTAAATCGTGCAATGACAAATGTTTTAGAAAATCCTAAATTCTCCAAATCTTAACCTATCTATGGTTCGTGTTTTTTATTCTCAAAAAACAGAGCAAATTTTAAAAAAATTTGAGTTAGTTCATTGGAGGTTGCTTGCTCAAGAGAAACTTGAACAAAAACATCAGGATTTGTCAGATAATTGGAAGAATTGTGCAATTGGAGAGCGAATTAGACTAGAAGGACGCGTTCTTAACTCGATAAAGGATCTATCTCCTGAAGCAATAAAACTTGGATATGACTTTTCTGTAGCAATGCAAGAAAAAAACAATGAAAAGGCTTTAGAGATCATAACAAAAATAGAAGAATTGCCAACAATTTGGCGAAACGAGGTTTAGATTGGATTCTAAAGCAGAAAATTTGTTCAAGGATAAAAATTTAGTTTTTATCGCTACTTTGATGAAAGATGGTTCTCCTCAACTATCTCCAGTGTGGGGAGATTATGAAGATGGTTACATCATGATAAATACTGCAGAAGGTAGAATAAAACACAAAAATGTTCTAAATGATCCTAGAGTTGCAGTGTCGGTTGTTTCACATGATAACCCACTAGATATGACAACCGTTAGAGGAAAAGTTATAGAAATAATTCCAGATTATGATTATACACATATTAACAAACTGACAAAAAAATACATGGGAATAGAAAATTATCCATTTAAACAAAAAAATGAAAAAAGAATTGTTTTCAAAATAAAACCTGAAAAAGTTTTTGTTTTACCTGAATTGCCAATGAATCAAGAGTGAAGATTTATTATGTTTCTAAACTCGAGTTTAGAAACATAATATTTTGAAAATGGTAAAACAAAATTCCACAACGCATTTTAAATTTTTTTCTAAAAAAGAGAATTAAGGGTAGCTTATCGTCGTCGTCGACGCCTTTTAGCGCCACCCTT